>CALJLD010000083.1 GCA_937982665.1 uncultured Planctomycetales bacterium | reverse complement strand
TCGATTTGCTTTTCCCCGCGCCGCGAAACCTGGGCGAACAGCGCCGCCTGGCCAGTCGCATTCGCGTCAAATTTGGTTCGCACGATGACATTGACGCGCCAGAGCGCTTGCTCGATTACACGGCCGAGTTGATTTACTCGCAACCGTACAACAATCCCTTCATCCGCGTGCGGTTCAACGCGCCGCACGGCGAAGTGATCGTTCACGTCGACTCGTGGATCTCGAGCATGCGTCCGTCTCCGGGCAAGGTTGACGCCATGGTCAAGCGGTTCGCGCGGACGCGGCGTTCGCCGCAAGACTTGGAAGAATTCAACGAGACTTACAAGATCACACCCATAATACACTGGGCCAAGCCTGAGGCAGGGCAACCAACAGGACCAGACATTGTCAAAGCCGCCGGGGAAACGCCCTTCGCTTTGGCCCAGCATGTCGTGCAACAGACCGCCAGCCTCGTGCCATATCAGGCAGGCCTGCACATGACCGACCCGTTTCAAGTCATGACAGCTGATGGCGGTGACGCGGAATCTCGCGCAACCGTTGTGTGGTACGCGCTTCAGCACGAAATGCCTTCATGCCAGGTTTCCGGCTACGAAAGGCAATTTGTCGATACAACCTTCGCTGGCTTTGACGCGTGGAACGCGATGGTGCTGGATGGCTACGCCGTGGCGGACGTTGGCAGCGCTGAGGACTCGTACCTGGGGCACGATCACGCCCAATACGTTGCCACAAGTATCGGCATGGATCACATCTTGGAAGAGTACCCGCAAGTCCCGCGACACATGAGTTACTCCGCAGGGCTGTACTTCCATAACGAAGGACGCGTCACGATCCGACAGTATGCTTCGTTGGTGGCAACCAGCGGCCTGGCATTTGATCTGCCGAACGGACGCTATACCTTCCCCAAGGCGGAAGGAGCCGTAGGACGTGGCGCAGCCGCAGAGGAGCTCGATGCGGAACTGCGCGACCCGCCGCCGGGAATTATTGCGTTAGCGGAACAAGTCGCCAGGCAGCGGCAAGAAGTTAACCAGCGATGAGTGCCTAACGTCACTCGCCGCCAAACATTAGCGCCAATGCAATGCCGTACGCAAGACGGATTCCGATGAACAGGCCCGCGATCAGAAACGCGCGTTTGATCTCCGCGCCGTAGATTGCTGAGATGCACACACCAAGGATGATGCCGGGCAGGATGACGGCAATCGGGAGTGCTAGAATTCCCAGCGCAGGTGCGAGGGCGAAGACGATTCCATTGATCACAATCGACGTTCCCAAGGCCAACACGCCCGCAGCCAGCAGTGAGCCTTCTTCATCAATGATCAGCTTGAGCAACGCCATCAAAATCAGCGCGTCGATGAGCAACCCCAGGAGCATTTCTAGCCACCTTTCTCGCGATGAACGCGACCCATCAATAGCATTTTCTAGTTCTCAAGCATCTTAGCCTGTTGTGACGCACAAGCAATGTTTCGTGCTGGCCCCTTGATCGATCGCGAGCCAACGACCTCATTCCCAAGCGCGGCGCGTGCGTTTCTCCCAGGCATCAAGCGCCAGCATCAACCCGCCAAACTCAATGAGGGAAATCGTCGCCAGGAAGCTGGCCGCAATGGTGGGGCCAATTCCCAACGCCTGGCAGACGGCCAGGCCCAATGCCACCAAGACTAATAACCGCACGGCCGACGCTGGCACGCTTGGGATGCGAGGAACCAACACCGAGCCGCACAAGCCAGCTGTCAGGAACACTCCAATCGCGATCGGCAGAAATCGCTCCGGCAGCGTCAGCGCGAGAATCCCCACAGCGAGCGCCGCCAACTTGCCCACGCTTGCGGTCAAGCGATTGGCTTCGGCCAATCGGCCCATCCGTACATCCAGCCACATATAGATTGGCACGCCAATGACTACCGCTACCAAGAACGCTTGCGGCTCTTGAAACAACAGCACAAAGAGCGCCAACGCGGCAATCTGTGCCGCCAGTGTGGCGACCATCAACCTTGCGAATTGCCGAAGCCAGGAACGGCGCGTAAGCATACCGGTTTCATCAGTTGCGATCGCGCTCTTTTCCATACCATTGGCTGGCGAATCTTCGTTATGCCAATCCAGGCCGCAGCGGAAACACTGCATCGCCAGCGGAGTTGCCAGCAGGCTTGCGCACCCGGGGCAATAGACCCGTGCCGAGGCCGATGCCAAACTCACAGTTGTCGCGTCATTCGCCATAGCGATGTCCCGCGATTGTGCAGTTACGCAAAGTGAGGAACGCTTTGTGACGTCACCATCGACGCTAACACGCTTTCGGCATAGGCGTCAATCGAAATTGCGACACTGGTTGCTGGATGGAGAGTTGTTCATTGCCCGCCATCGGCCGTTGGGCTCAATAGTGGATCATCAAACTCCACCTGCAGCTTATCCAGCAGAGATTGCATCCGCTGCAATTCGTCTTTGTGATCTTCACTCTCGGCCAGATTGTGCAACTCGTGCGGGTCGGCCTGAATGTCAAACAGCTGCGTCACGCCGATCTTGGGATACTCGATAATCTTCCATTGGTCCGTGCGGGCCATCCGCTGCAAGTCTTTGTAAATGCAAAAGAGCTCGCCGCGAGCTGTTGATCGCTGGCCACGGATGACAGGCGCCAGGCTTTGACCCTCCGCTTCTTGCAGTGGCGGCAATCCACACAGATCAAAGATCGTGGGAAAGATATCATAGAGGTAACACAGCGCATCCGATTTGCCGTGCGGAATCCCAGGACCGGAAAATACCAGTGGCGCGCGAACGGAGTGATCGTACACATTCTGTTTGCCCAGCAAGCCATGTTGTCCAACGGCCAGTCCATGGTCACCGGCAAACACAATGAGCGTGTTCTCTGCCTGTCCGGATTCGTCCAAAGCCTGCAGGACTCGTCCAATCTGCGCGTCCATGTGGGAGATCATGCCGTAGTACTCGGCCAGGTGCTGACGAACAATCTCCGGCGTCCGCGGCCAAGGGGCCAGCGCTTCGTCACGGATTTTCAGTTCGCCATTGTCAAAGGGATGCTCCGGCATGAAGTTCTCCGGCAGGGAAAGTTCATCCGGATCGTACATAGACGCATAATCGCCTGGCGGCATCCGCGGATCGTGCGGAGCCGTGAACGAGACGTACATCATGAACGGTTTCTCACCAGCGGCGTCGCTTTTCAAGAAGTCCACGGCTTCGTTGGCAAACAATTCGCTGGAAAACTTTTCACCAAACGAGCGCAACTCGTTGGGGTACTTACCGTCCGCCTGAAAGTCGAAGACGGGTACTTTCTCATGGTTGCTCATTCCGCCAAAGAAGATGCCGCCACCGTTGTCAAAACTCCGCGCGTACGACGGTTTGCCGCTGTGCCACTTGCCGGTCCCAAATGTGTAATAGCCATCCCTCCGCATGCGTTGCGGAAAAGTGGTCTGGTCCTGCAACTGGTGCTTGGCATGAAACACGCTTCGCCCGCTCATCAGCATGGCCCGGCTGGGAATGCACACCGCACCTGAGGTTGAGCCCTGACAAAACGCATGAGTGAACGCAAAGCCGTTGTTGACCAGCTTGTCGATGTTCGGCGTTTTGATCTCGGGGTGACCCAGTGCTGCAATCGTATCGTAGCGCTGATCGTCGCTGAACAGAAACAGCACGTTCGGCCGACCAACAACGGCCGAATCACGCTGCGAGTCCTGCGCCTGAGCCGGGCTTGATGCCAAACCAAGGCAAATCGCAACGACGGCCGCTAACGCGAAACTGATGCTGCTCCGCAAAACATAGCGACAAGGCGCGGTGAGTCTCATAACGATAAGGTCCCAATTTTGTTTCGTTGCGAGGAAATCGATCCGATCAGCGATTCGCCCCTTGGCGCTTCCGCTACTTCTCGACCATCCAGATGTTGCGATACCAGACGGTGTTTCCATGGTCTTGCAAATGCAGGAACCCCTTTTCCGCGGCCTTGCCGTTGGGAGCGGCTGTTGTCGGGTTGGGAAGTTCCACGTCATCGTGAATCAAAACACCGTTGTGCCGCACTGTGATGCGGGCACGTTCGGTCACTTCGCCGGCCTCGTCAAAACGCGGTGCGCGAAAGTCAATGTCGTACGTCTGCCAGGACATGGGCGGATAACACATGTTCACGCTCGGCTTGGCGACGGTATAGAGTCCGCCGCATTCGTTGTGCTCGCCGGAAAGGCCAAAGGAATCGAGCACCTGCACTTCATAGCTGCCTTGCAGATAGACCCCGCTGTTGCTGCGTTGTTGACCGCGGGCTTTCGGCATGAACGACAGACGAAACTCGACGTGTAAATGACAGTCGCCGTAGGTGTGCTTGCTGTTGACGCCTTGCAGCAGCAAGCCGTCTTCGGTCATTCGCACTTCTTGCACATTCCGGGCAGGCTCAAATTTGTCTGTGCTCGTACCGTCGAAGAAAACATACGCGCCCTCAGGCGGCTCCTTACCGAGTGTTTCGCTCTGGCGTTGTGCCTTTTCCAGACCACCCAAAATCATGCCGTCCGGCGTGGTGAGTTCGATGCGGCCATTGACCAGTTCCGCATTGAATCGCTCGTCACTAAACGTCAGGATGCCGCCTTCGAGTTTTCCGGAGAAGCGATCCGGCTCCTCGCCGTCCCAACCTTCACCGGGCAGACCGCCGTGATAGCCAACGATCTCGAACTCATCATTACCCAGGGCGATGACCTGCACTCCAACGGTGACATCACCTCCACCGCCATTGATCGCGCCAACGTATTCCCCTTGGATGGCAAGCGCGGGATCCTCCTGCGGATCGGCGTCATCCTGAACTCGCACGGCGTCATTGCCTGTTTGCTGGCCTTGGCCAATCGCGGGCAAAGCACAAAAGGCAAACAGGGCGAGCATCGGCAACATCCAGTTTCGCTTCATGGTCATCTCTTTGTTATGCGGCGGGTGAATTCCGGAAAGTGTCTCGCAAGTGCACAAATCCGCAAACTTGCAGACCGCATGATTGGTCCCAGAGCCTCGAATGTCAACGAAATGCCGTTGGCGAGCCATCTGCGGCCACTATCGCCAAATGCACCTTATAGCCTGCGTATCGCCACGTTTTGAGGCCGTTGGCCGTTCCTTATTCAAGGCAAAGAACCCGGGCATCAACTGCCATTCCTCGGCGAGAAGCGAACGTACCGGCGCAGAAGCGCTAACCGCTGGTCGGCATAGTCGGGCTCGCTGAAACGTGAGCCTGTCAAATGGATAGAAACGGCAATCGTCTGATGGTCGCAAGCGCTGGGCAAATGCTCCGCACCATTTGACGGAAGAGCCGAGATGACATCGAGGGAGGTTGCTGGGCCGCCTAATGCGTGCGCAATAGCGCAGCTAGCGGCAAACAAGCGTCTTGGCGGGTTGCAGAGACCAGTGAGACAGTTCCACAGCATGATTCTGCAATTGTCCCAAAAGTGGTTTTTTATGCTTGACCCGTAATATGCTAACTGCCTAGACTCGGCGCGCTTCATGGCAATTAATCCTTAGTACTAACAAGTGCAAGGAGGGGCGGATGGCCACGATAGTGTTTGGGGCTCGCAACGCGGTAACAGTACTTGCCGCTACAACTAGTTGTAGCGCTGCTGCAAAACAACATAGCGCTGCTAAGAACCATCGCACGCCACCATATTTCGTTCTCACGCAGAACAAACCCCCACATCTCTCCCGCGCGGGTCACAGCCGGTCAGCATTCTCCCTGATCGAACTCTCAATAACCTTGGCCATCATTGGCCTGCTCGCGACGTTGGTGTTGACAGCCACTCAAGCTGCCAGGGAATCGGCCAACCGCACGTCGTGCCAGTCGAACCTTCACCAGATCGCCGTAGCTCTCTCACTGCACGAAGATGTCCACGGGACGTTTCCTGCCAGCGGTGATGAGCAAGGGTTTTCGTTTCATGTCGCGTTGTTGCCGTTCGCTGAGCAAACGTCACTCCTCCAACGTATCACGCGCGAGATGGAATTCGGTTTGGATCAACCTCCAAGCTGGCTTTCGACTGTCCCGATGTTTTGTTGTCCAAGCGACGCGGGAATAGAAATCAAAGGGTTCTCCTCCGATAGCTCACATTCCGGCCAGACCTACGTCGCTCCAGGTCACAGTTACCACGGCAATTTTGGCACCGGCGTGCAGAAATTCGGCCACAACGGCATCTTTCGACCGCGTTCCGCCGGACCGGCTGTAAGTCACGGCATGGTCACAGACGGCCTTTCGCATACTGCGGCTGTCAGTGAAGCCCTGGTTGGGGACGGTTCGCAAGATCCCGTGCGAAATCTGTATGCAACTAAAGTCGGCCTGGGCGCGCCAAGTGAACTCGATCTCTTTGCGGCCAGTTGCGTTGATCCCTCGTCTTGGGAACTGCCTGGAGATCCTTTGCGACGCGGGCGTAGCTGGACGGACGGCAATCCGGCCTCCACGCTCTACAACCACGTGATTACGCCCAACAACGCCGCTTGCACTAATGCAGGCTTTGTTCAAATCGGTGCTTATCCGCCCAGCAGCAACCATGGCGGAATGGTCAATCTGCTATATGCCGATGGCCATGTCACAACCGTGAGCGATGGAATAGGAATCACGGCGTGGCGAGCTTTGGGTTCGCGCGATGGCGACTGATGCTTTAACACTCGTTCGGCTTTCAACTTCAGGAGGGTAGATATGAAAACCAAGTGGATGTGTCTGACTTGTATTATGGTGATGGTCGCAGTCTGTGGTGCGCTTCCCAGTTACGGCGATTGGGTCACGCCACCGGTAAGTCCGGAAGCGGACTACCTCAAGAACGCCACAATTGAAGTAGAGAACATCAATCTTCAGCCGAACACTTCGTACAACCTCAAGCTGCTGCTCAACTCAACGGAAATCGGCTATGAGAAGAACGAAGACACGGACGCCAATGGCAAGTTTGAATGGACCTGTGTGCCGGTAGGCTCATGGACTGTTTCCAACGATTGGAAAGCACGGCTGTCAGGCGGCGGCGGAACACATTATTTGGACTACAACGTGATCGAACCCGGCGGTGGAACCACCGAGGAAGATTGATGGAAGGACGCATGTGATAACTCGCGTTTGGAAGCTTGCAAGTTGCTGTCTTGTGGTTGCATGCCTGGCGGGCTGCGGCGCAAAAGAAAACCCAGGGCGTTTTCCGCCGCCGGACGTGCCACTACACATCTCCGGTAATCACTTGTGGGTCACCGAGGTCAACGGGGTCCCCGCTTCGGGCAGTGACTTTTGCTGCAATGATGTGCTGACCTACGAAGGCACATTTCATCTCGACGCCGGCGAGTTCCTTCCACCTGAGCCCAATTGCGCGCTGGTTGACACCTCAGGCGTTATTTTCAACTCGGGCCAATCGCCACAAATGACCGAATCTTCCCCCGGCGAGTTCCATTTCCGCGGCACAATCAACACCGGCAAAAACCCCGGCAATCTCAAACTCCGTTGCACATACGGCGTCACCCTGATCGGCGAAGCCCGCGTGGCCGTTAAGCGAGAAGGGCGCTAGCAAGTGACGGCGATCAGGTCAGTACCGAATCCGCGGTATCTCGGAAAATGTGGGATCACAAAGCGTCTCGCGCTCTCCGATTGTAACTGCTCCCTCCTCGGAAACCGCGATTTCCGTAATGCCCAAGTCTTGTGTCTCGTGCTGCCAGCCGTATAGCGTTAGCGCATTCAGCCGAAGGATTCCATCCGCACACGAGACAGTGGTCGCGACGTTGTTCTGCGTGGCAAGCTGTTTCGCGCGCCGCGTCAATACAAACCCATCATTCTTACGTGATTGTTTCTCAAGGTCCGCAAGACTTGTGAGAACTTCATGACCCGTAGTGGTGACATCCTCCATCGTCAAGATGAAGTCAGCCAGCCGGACAGGCGAGATAGTTGGCAGGGCCTCCCAATTGTCGTGCAATACCTGCCGCAATCCCGTCGTACGTGGCGAGAGTTCGACAAAACGACGCGATTTGACTCCAAGTCGAAAAGCAGAATAGAGGTAGGAGCCGCACCCCGGCAACACCGGGCGCTCAAAGTCAGGCCCATCAATAATCAAGACCCTTGTCTTGGGTAGAATGCCGGCGAACTCATATGCGACCGAGATTTCGCATTCGGATGCTTCCGCTTCAATTTGCAATTCGGACAGAATCGTCGGCAAGACCTGGTTGCTAAGCCGGCGAAACTCCTGATGCGATGCCTGGGCCTTTCCATCTTTCTCGTCCACGAAGATGATCATACTTCCGTGCAAGCAACCACGCCAGCGATTCCGACGCGTCGCCGGGGTCTTAGTGGCGACACGTCAGCTAACTGCGTCTAGCAGCCAAATGGTCGTCATTGTTGTTCGCACCGTCGCCATACTCTGGACGTGGTCCCACGTTTCCCCATCCTTGACCCTCCGCGCCGGCGGGTCCTATAATCGCGGCCTTCCGCAACTATTCTCGCGCACTTCCGCGTCGGCTCCGGCGAATCTCCATGAAAATCCACGAATTTCAGGCTAAGGATCTCTTGCGCGCCGCTGGTGTGGCCGTGCCTCGCAACATCGTCGCAGAGTCGGCCGAAGACGCAACCAAAGCGTTCACCGAGTTGGGCGGCACCCTGGCGGTTGTCAAAGCTCAAATTCACGCCGGAGGCCGCGGCAAGGGAACCGTCAAAGAGCATCCCCAGCAGCACGGCGTGCAACTGGTCAAGTCCGCGGACGAAGCCAGGCAAGTCGCCCAGAATCTGCTCGGGAACTCGCTGGTCACCATTCAGACAGGACCTGAAGGGCAAACTGTTCGCCGCGTGATTGTGGAAGAAGGTTGCGACATCGCCCGCGAGCTGTACTTGGGCATCGTGGTTGATCGCGGTGCGGCGGCGCCAGTGCTGATGGTCTCATCCGAAGGCGGCATGGAGATTGAAGAAGTCGCCGCCAAGACGCCCGAGAAGATCTTCAAAGAGGCCTTCGATCCCGAAGTTGGCCTGCGGCCGTATCAGGCTCGCAAGCTGGCCGTGAAGCTTGGACTACGTGGCCCCAGCCTGCGTTCGGCCGAGAAGTTCATGCGAGGGCTGTGCAAAGCCTTCGTCGCCAATGATTGCAGCCTTGCCGAGATCAATCCGCTGGTCGTGCAAGGTAATGGCGATTTGTTGGCGCTGGACGCCAAGATGACGTTCGATGACAACGCGCTGTTCCGCCATCCATCGCTCAAAGAACTTCGTGACCTGGCGGAAGAAGATCCCTACGAAGTCCGCGCTGGCGACGCCGGCCTCAGCTACGTCAAGTTGGAAGGCAACATCGGCTGCCTGGTCAATGGCGCCGGCCTGGCGATGAGCACCATGGACCTCATCAAGCTGCATGGCGGTGAACCGGCCAACTTCCTGGATGTCGGCGGCGGCGCGAATGTCGATCAGGTGACCGAAGCTTTCCGCATTCTGCTGGACGACAAGAACGTCAAAGCGGTACTCGTTAACATCTTCGGCGGCATCATGCGTTGCACCACAATCGCAAGCGCTTTGGTCGACGCCTACAAAACGGTCGGCTTCAACGTGCCGCTGGTCGTTCGTCTGGAAGGAACAGAAGTCGAACAAGGCCGGAAGATTCTCGCCGAGTCCGACGTCGACATTGTCACAGCGGAAGATTTGACCGACGCCGCGAAGAAAGTGGTGGCAAGTCTTTCGTAAGGGGAAAAGGGAATGGGATAAGGGAAAAGGGGCTCAGGGACATACTCGCTTGGGGCAATCATGGCAAAGTTTCATTTCCGCGACCTCGCGGTTTGGCAGAAAGGCATCGATCTTGTCGAAGCGATCTACAAGCTAACCACCCATTTCCCAGAACAAGAGAAATACGGACTCACAGCACAGCTGCGGCGTGCCATTTCAATCCCGTCGAACATTGCCCGAAGGCCGTGCACGACAAACTTCTAAGGACTTCTTGCGTTTCCTTTCGATCGCCCAAGGGTCACTCGCAGAACTCATCACACAGACAGAAATCGCCTTTCGACTCAGCTACATCGACCAACCAACACGCGACTCAATGACCGATCAACTTGAAGAACTGAGCCGTATGATTCGTGGACTGCAAAAGTCAATTCGGGCTCGCGCGATTCAAACATAACGGGGAAGCGTCTATTCCCTTCGCCCTTTCCCCTTTACCCATTGCCCTCTCCCCATAACCATGTCCATCTTGATCAACAAATCCACCCGCGTCATCTGCCAAGGCATCACCGGTAAGGCGGGCGCGTTCCATACAAAGAACTGCATCGAGTACGGCACGAACGTCGTGGGTGGAGTCACGCCGGGGAAGGCTGGCGAAAAGGTCGAAGGCGTGCCGGTCTTTGATACCGTTGCCGAGGCCGTCGAGCAGACCGACGCCAACGCCACGATGATCTATGTGCCTGGCGCGTTCACAGCCGACGCCATCTTGGAAGCGCTCGACGCCGGGATTAAGGTCATCGTTGCCATCACAGAAGGCGTCCCGGTTCTGGACATGGTGGGCGTTTACGAAAAAGTCCGCGCCAGCGATGCCGTCCTCATTGGACCCAACTGCCCTGGCCTCATCACACCGGGCGAATGCAAGATCGGTATCATGCCTGGCTACATTCATCAGCCTGGCAAAGTAGGCGTTATCAGCCGCTCCGGCACGCTCACGTACGAAGCTGTTTGGCAAACGTCCAACCTCGGCCTAGGCCAAAGCACGTGCGTTGGCATCGGTGGCGATCCGATCGTCGGCACATCCTTCATCGATTTGCTCGGTCGCTTCCAGGAAGACGATCAGACGGAAGCCATCCTCATGATGGGCGAAATCGGTGGCAATGCCGAAGAGCAAGCTGCGGAGTTTGTCAAAGCAAACGTGACGAAGCCAGTCGCGGCGTTTATCGCCGGACGAACGGCCCCTCCCGGCAAACGGATGGGCCACGCTGGCGCTATCATCTCCGGAGGCAAAGGAACCGCCACGGAAAAGGTCGCCGCGTTGGAAGCCGCCGGCATCACAGTCGCGGAAAGCCCTGCCGACATGGGCACCGCCGTGCAACGGGCGATGCAAGCGGCGTAGGTTGCTATAATAGGGCAGGTGAACAGCGGCCAAGAGTTGACTCGCGGAGCAGGCTGGCGCATGTCTTTTGATCCCTACCATATATGGCTGGGCATTCCTCCCGATGAGCAGCCGCCCAATCATTATCGACTGTTGGGATTGAGGGATTTCGAGGCCGATCCCGAAGTCATCGAAAATGCAGCTGATTCGCGGATGTCTCACGTCCGCACATTTCAATCCGGCAGGTATGCGCATCAATCGCAAAAGTTGCTGAATGAACTTGCTGGCGCGCGCGTCATCTTGCTTTCGCCGGCAAAGCGCGAGGCTTACGACAAAGAGTTGCGCGCCCGCCAGCAGCCAAAACCAGACCCGCCGAAACTCGAGCCGCTCGCGGCTCCGGCATCGGCTGATGTTTTGCAACCAGTGCAAGAAGCCGCGTATGGTATTCAGCCGCTTGAAGGCTGGGCTCACTCGACCTCACCTGCCTTGCAAAGCCCCAGCACCTTCGCAACTCCTGCGCGTCGTCGCCGCAGGCCGATGTGGTTGTTGGCAGGATTAATTGGCGTTGCAGCGCTACTGGTCTCCGTATTGGCCTTCGTCCTCGCGAATCTTGCTAACAACGAGCGACTTGCTGGAAACCTGGCGGCAAGCGACGTGGGCGCTGAACCGGCGAACAAATCAGGCAATCAGCGACCGCCCGCCGACATCCCATTCGTCGACTCCGATGATCCAAGCGAAGGTCTGAATCCGGAATTGACCGAGTCAGGGACTGTTCCCGCGAATACCATCCAAGGCGCGAAGAGCGAAGACGATACTCAGACTGACGCATCCGATCCCGAGACAGCAGATATAGAGCCGCTGCCTCCCTTCGATCCGCGCACAAAGGATGGTTCTCTGCTGTACACCTTCACTTCGGAAGCGGAGTTCGCAGACTTTGAATTCGAAGGCGACCACCAGTTGCTGCCCGGGGGAGGACTCGAACTGCCCGGAGGCAGGCCTAAGTCGGTGGCAAAAACGAAACGCAGTTTTACGTATCCAATCCAGATCGATTACGAAGTTTATGCCCTCGCTGATGGATTGTGTGACATACATCCTGGATTTGGGCCGCTCTATTTCTATATGGCGTACGAATACAATAAACGCACGGCAGTCCAGATTGCGGACACACGCACCAGAATTCCGCATGTGAACATCAAGGCCGGTCACGTTTACCAGATCAGCATTTCCCTGGATGAAAGCAGGACCTTGCGTATAAGCGTTGACGGGGTTCCAAACTTTTACGCGAAGATAACAAAAGACATTCCTTTGGAAGGACCGGTCATTCTCAATGGCGGGCTCGGCCATGTTGTCTATAAACGGCTTACGATCAGAAAGGAGCCTGAGCCTGTTGCCATGCAGGAAACCACGTCGCCCACCACAAGCGTGGCGCCTCCCGCTGTGCAAACGGTGTACGATTTCAAGAATCGCGATACGGCAAGGGATTTTCGCTTCGATGGCCAATATGTGCTTCAATTCGGTGAGCTGCACATCTATGACGACAACCAGCCCGTGTCAAACGCCTTTAGCCGGAAAGAGTTCGGCTATCCGCTGGAAGTCCGCTACCAGTTGCACTGTTTTCCTGCCCGAACGGCTCACATCGCGCTTGGTTACGGACCCATCCGGTTTTTGTGGGGTTTCGATAAGAACACAACCACCGCGGTCAAGATTGGCGACGCACACATCAACTTGCCGCACAAACCTGTTGTGCCGGCGCAAACTTACCGGATAAGCCTATCCATTGACGCGGAACGCACCTTGCGGATTCGCATTGACGATGAGTTGTTGTTTGAAGACCGGATCTCGCCCGATGTTGACCTGGCTGGTCCGATTGTATTGGGCGCAGGCGATTCTGGCTGGGTGGCATACGATGGCGCGATCGTGCTCCCGTTTGACGAGCGTTAGTCATCTACGCTAGTCATCAGCCCGTCATTCCGCGTCGGGTTGCCAACAGCGCTGCACGTTTTAGCCCGGCAATTTCGGCTTCAGCACCGCATACAAGTACGCGCCGACAAACGCTCCGCAAAACGAGCAGATCGCCATCAGGTTGCCGTTTCCCATTTGCGCGTAAATTGGGCCGGGGCAGGCTCCGGTGATCGCCCAGCCGATGCCGAAGAGCGCACCGCCGAAGATGATCCCCTTGGTGAATGGCTTGGGCTTGAACTTCGGCGCTTCGCCGCCTATCGCTTTGACGTGCCAGCGCTTGATGATCCAAACGGACGCGGCGGCCACGGCAATCGCCGAGCCGATAATCAAGTACATGTGGGGTTCTTCAAAGCGGAACATTCGCTGCACGCGGCCCCACGACGAGACCTCGGACTTGACGAGAATCATTCCAAAGCCGGTGCCGATAACCGATGCAATAATGTTTCTCATGATCTACTCCTAGCTTCCCGAGGCCGCGGCAAACAACGGGCGAATGATCCAGGTCATCAACAGTCCGCCCGCGAAGAAGCAGCACGTGGCCACAAGGCTGGACCAGTTCAGGCTGGAGATGCCCATGATGGAATGCCCTGAAGTGCAGCCGCCGGCCCAACGCGTGCCGAAGCCCACTAGGCAACCGCCCAAGAACAGCAACAGCCCGCCCGGCCACGTCGCAAGACTATCCGGCAACAACGCAACCGGCTCTCGCACCAGGAAATGCCCGGCCAGTGACGCGCCAATCACAACGCCGCCCACAAAAAACAGGTTCCAAATCTCGTCGCGCCATTTGTTGTCGCGAAGGTAATCAATCTTTGTGCCCGGCGAGCAGATGGAGCCGAGATGGCGAAAGCTGCTGGAAATGCCAAACGGCTTGCCCACCAGCAGCAACAAAGCCGGCACGGTCAGCCCAATCAACGGCCCGGCCACATACCACGGCCAGGGTTGGAGAAAGAGGTCCATAGAATTTGTGGCACCAAACGAATCGAGTTGCGGTGAAGGAGTTTTTACGCGAAGGCTATCGCCATTCAAAGCGACGCCCGTATTCTATTGATCTGCCGGCAATCACGGGAGACCGTCGGGCTTAGCGCAGAATAGATTCGCAATCCAGGTTTGGCCTCAATTCGTCACGCGCGAGAGTTGGAATGACGACTTGGCAGACGATCCGGCACCGCACACAAAATGCTCAGCAACTCCGGCCCATTCTAATTACGGCGTCTTCTGCATGGCGTTCCGTCGCAGCCCCCACAAAGCAAACGCAATGCCTGCCAGCGTGACCGCATGCACGGGGATGCGATAGAGCGCTACAACGTCGTAGCGGTAGACTGCGCCGTTGGCGCCAACGCAGACAATGAGGAACGTTGCAAAGAGCAGATTCCGCTGCGCGCGAATACCAGACACTAGCGCCGCGATAACAAGCAACAGCAACGCCGTGTGAAAAAGCGCGAAGCCGAAATAGCCGTTTCGCGTCGCCTGGGCGAATGACCACTCGTAACGAAACTGCCAGACAAAGCCAACGTGCGTCAAAATCACCGCGGCTGTCAGCACAACCAACCAGCGAGGGCATTTCCCCATCGTGGCCAGACCGCCGGCCACGGCCAACAGAGCAAAGCCAACTCCCGCCAAGGGGAAAGTCAGTTGGGAAAGCATGAGCGCAGGGAAGTTGGCATCAGAACGAAGCTTGTCACAGTTGGAGGGTCTCCGCGACTCTAGTCTAGTGTAGCGTCAACGCTAGTTTTTGGGGTGCCACTGCTGGCTTTGTCCAGCAGTGCTCTTCATTTGGTTTTAGCGAAGACTCCAGAGCGAGATCAGATGAATTCTCTAACTGAAGTGGAGGCTGCCGACTTCTACGTGAACCACATGCTGGACAAGCCAGCACCCGGCGAGGGTTGGCTGGTACGAACCACGGCTACTGACTATCGTGCCGGAGCTCGGTAGCGATTTGCGCCACTTCCGTGGCGGGATCGGCTTCTGCAAGAATCAGCAAGCTCTCACGACCTGTCGGTGAACAATGCTCCAGCGATTTCGTAGCCGCGTAGCGAATCGTCGCTAAGGGGTCATTTTCCAACGAGTATTCCGCGAGAGCTTTCGCGGCATCCAAACCAAGCGTGATGCATCTCTCGATTTGTGGAAGCGCCTCATCTCTAACAATCATGGCGAGTGACTCAATCGCACAGGCAATCGTCACGATGCGATTGACCCCGAACGAATTATCGCCGCTCGGCGTTGCAAAGGGATCAAACAACAGAATTCGGTGCAAGCCATCCACTGCGCGCCGCTCACCGAACAAGCCCAACTGCGTGATGACGGTATCGCCCAGATTTGTTGAAGTGGGGTACTCGTCTTGGGGCGTTTCTTGGATCCTGCTTAGCAGTTCCAGAAGCTTTCGCCGGATTTCCTCGGAGTCTGGGGATTCAACAAGCAGCTTGCGGCGATACGGAAAACCCTCACCTGCGTCAACATAGATCGGACCGATGGGCAGTTCGATTTGGTCCGGATTGTGATGCGGGTGATTCGCGCAGTACGTCCAGAAGGGCACTTCGATGTCGGCGTCGCGAATCACGCACCGAACTTGCACTCCGTCTGTATGGCTGTGGTAGCCAGGCTTTCCCTCGTTGGCGCTATTGAACCAGCAGGTGCCACAACAGTCTGAACCACCGTTTGGCATCTACGACTCCTGCGGTAGACTTCCGCCCACAGTCGGTTGAGCAATCCACCCCAGGCTTTAGTTCCCGGAAGCCACTGGTTGAGCTTGCGCGCCGACGCGGCGGTTGATGGTTTGAGCGGCCGCGATTTGAGCTTCGCGCAGCTCTTGGGCGAGGCGGACGTTTTCCGCGGAGAGTTCGTCCGCTTTGGCAAGCAGACCTTCGAGCTTCGTCTGAAGTTCGGCGACCACGCCTTCCACAAGATCGCGCTCTTCGATCATGTGATCACGCAGGCCTTTGGCTTCGGCCAGAGTCGCATTGGAAGAGTCAAGCTCGGCTTGCAGTTTCGTGATTGATTCCTGCAGCCTGGTCACGTCAAACTTGGCCGCTGTGATGGCGCTGGCAACTTGCACCAGGTCTTGCTGTCGTTTGCGGAATATCTGGTCAAAGTCATGAAGCTGCCGCATGTACATCCGCGCCGGCTCTTGATTTCCGGCTTCGTCAACTGGCGATTCTTCAACAGCCAGTGGGTCCATGTTCGCCGGATTGGTCAGCAACTCGGCCGTGGCTCGGGCGATCCGCAGATACTCATCTTTGACCACAAGCTGCTCGTACTCGATGGGCGTGTACGACTCAAACTCCACACGATCATCGTCCGCGCTCTGCGGCAGCGAATCGCGCAGGTATTGAATTTCGTTCGGCGTCAGTTCGTCAAAGTTCTTGAGGAATTTCACGCTGACCATCACGCGGTCATCAGGATCATTGGCGTCGGCCGCTTCGCCATGATGCAGATAGCTGGCGATTGACGCTGCGTTTTCATCGTCAGGGCTGGGGAACATGGAGCGAAATTCCTCCGGATCCATACCTTCCAAAATCGCGTAGCTGTCCGCGGGCATCGCTTCGTACATGATCCAACGCACGCCTTGCCGCTCCACGCTGGCTTCCATCGTTGCTTGTTCTTCGTCAGTCAAAGCTCTGGTTGGCGCGAGCGTGACGTTGTTGGCGGCGGGATCTTGAAACGTGACTTTGAATTGCCCGATGTAATTCAAGATGTTGCTTTCGCCTTCAGGCTTTCCGCCTTCGTCCCAGGTCTCGTAGACGTAAAGTACGCTGGCTTGTTCCGCTTCATCGGCCGGGGTTGGCGGCAGCGCGGGGCCCACGACGGCAACCTTGACGTCTTCGCCATCAATGCTGCCGGCTCCGTACCAGACACGGCCGGCTCCGCGTTCCAGCGCAGCCACTTCCATGTCCGCTTGCAACCTGGCAATCGTGGGTCGCAGTTGTTCAAGCTGCGCGTCAAGATCGGCAAGCTTGTCAACGTGGGCCTGGTAGTTCTCTCCGTAGTTCTTCAACGTGCCATAGGCGCGGATGCTCATGTAAACGAGACCGATGCCGGCGACGAGGATCAATCCCAAGAGAACTTTGCTCAGCGTGCTCATATTGATTGGAAGCAAGCAACGCCGTTTCCAAGCCGCGTCCTACGACTCGCGAAAACGATCAGGAAAGTGGCGCCAGCTCTCCGGCGCGAAATCGATGTGTTCTCGAAGTGCGAAAATGTGCGTTCGCCCAGAGAATTGCAAAACATCTCCAACGCTTTGACAAGCTGCTTGCTATCAAGGTGGGAGAGAAAAAGGGCGCGATCTTTCGCAGTTTCGTGAACTCGATGATAGGCACACGCGCCAGCCGCTGTCAACAATTCGCTGCCCAAGGATTTCGCCGCAAATGCTCATCTGTACCAAACTTGCGACCAGTGTTCTCCAGGGCTGCCAAGCCTTCCTAACCGGAATAATCGTTCAAGTCGGAATCGATCGATGGCCGAATGGTTCAGGTGGAGGAATTATTCGCTTTGCGAATCGTTCGGCCAGCGAATCATTCGGCCAAGGCCAAAAGCCTGCCAAAAGCCGCAACTGGGCACAGAATTGGGCCAAAAACGCCTGAAATCCTTCGCTGAACGAATGATTCGCCAGGCGAACGAGCGTTTGACGCCAGCGGATGGCCAATACGACTAACTTTGTCCTGAGGGGGGCTGAAATGCAATCCGCGCAAACTCTTGGCACACAAGACTTTTACGATGTTTTCCTCGCTGGCGACAGACTGATCAGCCAGATGCACCGGCTCCTGCATGCGGCCGCCAAGTCGCTCGAGCTCAGCGAAATCGAATGTCGTGTGTTATGGATCTGCCACCGTGATCAGGCGGTGGGAGCGGACCAGGGCGGCATCGCCAAAGAGCTTGGCCGCTCTACATCCTGGCTGTGCGAGGTCCTCGATTCCCTCCGCTGCCGGAATCTCATCGAAAGCGAGCGGCGGCCAACGGACCGCAGACGCCAATACTGGCGGCTCACCGGACACGGAGCCACCCAGATTGTGCCGGTCATCAAACAGTTGGAATCCGCGCTTCTGAGCTCCCAGGCAGAACAAGAGGCTGCCGTGCAGTTCCGCATCGCTGCCGAGGAACTTTCTTCGGCACTGTCGCGGCCGAGGACCGCCCTGCGAAAAACTGCTCGCGAGATGGCCGCATGACCACCCTCGGACGGCACCGCAAGAACCCCAACACCAGACACCGCACGCAATTCACCCTGTCAGGAATCGCCACGATGACGGATCGTAGAAATCAGAAATTGCTGTGGTTGCTTTCCGCCGCGTTCTGCGGCGCGTTTGTATTCGGTTGCAGTCGTGCGGATTATCGCAACCAAGCGGACATAGACGCCGCCAGGCTTGTGGTTAACGCTTCCGATGGCACGCGCGCGCCTTGGGCAAACTTCAGCATCGATGTTCCGCCGGAGAGCCGGATGTTTGATGGCAACAATCCGGACCACCCGCCGATGCCGCCGGATGACCCTAACGCGCACTTGTTGATGCATTGCGTGGACTGCAAGGAAGGCTATCCCTGTTGGCATGCGCACGGCGATACGACCATGATCCAAAATCCGCATTGGCAAGCCTATTTGCCGTGGACGGCTGAAGGTGAAGTCATTGTTGATTTGGAGACTGCCATTCAGTTGGGCTTGTACCACTCGCGGGACTTCCAGCAAAACCTTGAAGAGTTGTATCTTTCCGCGCTCGACGTTTCTGCGGAACGTTTCCGCTTTGACGTGCAGTACTTCGGCGGTAATGACACGTTCATCACGACTGATGGTCGCGTTGCCGGAGGCGGTCGCAGCTCTTCCGCGCTATCCACCGGGACTGATTTTGGTTTCAACAAGGCTTTCGCGGCCGGCGGCCAGTTTCTGGTTGGGTTTGCGAATAACTTTGTTTGGCAGTTTGCCGGCAATGACACCGTTAGCACAAACTCACTGTTGAATTTTTCGCTGGTGCAACCGTTGCTGCGTGGCGGCGGCAAAGCCCGCGTGATGGAACAATTGACCCTCTCCGAACGCGACCTGCTATCGAATATTCGGGCCATGGAGCGATTCCGACGTGGCTTCTACATGGAGATCGCCACAGGGGACGATGGTGGCGCCGGCGGGCCAAATCGGCGAGGTGGTTTGTTCGGAGGTTCTGGGCTCGGCGGCTTCACGGGAATTGGAGGTGGATTTGGTCGCGTTGGGGGTGGTGGCGGCGGTGGCGGATTCGCTGGGGGTGCGGGTGCCGCGGGCGCCGGCGGGTACTTAGGCATTCTTCAAACCCAACGAGAACTCCGGAATGCGGAAGCCAACGTCGCTTCGTTGCAAGACGGCGTGGAACTCCTCGAGGCCTTTCGGCAGGCCAACCGTATCGACCGTTTCCAGGTCGATCTCCTGCGGCAAGCGCTCTACAACGCCCAAAGCCAATTGTTGACCGCAAAAGCTAGATATCAGGAATCTCTTGACAGCTTCAAGCTGAGACTGGGTCTGCCGCCGGAACTTCCCATCCGTGTCGAAGGCGACTTCCTCGATCAGTTCGAACTCCTTTCCCCGGAACTCATCGAACTACAAACCGCAGGTACGGATGTACTTTCGCGAATGTGGAGCGGGCAGAATCCCGACGATCCTGATCAACAACCGGGCGACAACGTTCCCCCGGCAATCGACAATCTAGCGACGTTCGATCAGTTGCTTGCCAACATCGCGCTGCTGGAGTCCACAAAGAACCTGCTGGAACTGTACCGCTTCCGGCCCAATGCGCAGCCGCAAGACACTGTAACCGTCGCTCAATACCAGGTTGTCTTGGACAATCTGATCGAGAGCCATCGACGGCTGCTGCAAGTGCTTGATCCGCTGCAAAACTATGGACCAGTGATGGGCGACGCGCGCGACTTGCAGGAGCGTTCCCTGGCCAGCTTGACCACGGTCCGCCAGTCCGTGAACGACCTGGAAGAAATCGCGCCACGGCGAATCGAAATCTTGGAGCAACTTTCCGCCAGCGAGCCTGTCCAATCCGGCGAAGTTGACGCTTCCGCGTTTAGCGTCGAGGTCCTGCAACAGCGCCAGGATCGGTTGTCGCGCGCATTTGCTCTCATCAATGATCGTTTGACGCAGCCGCTGGAAGCTTGGGAGTTCCGCAGAGAGCGCATCGAAGATTTGCAAGAGCCGGCTACTAGCGCAACTCAACGTTTGCTGCAGATGACAACTCCGCTTGGTCCAGTCGTTCAACAACTGGAACAGTTGCAAGTGGCCGTGCGCGAAGCCGACCTGCAAGGGCGTGATCAGGCGAATCAAGATTTCTTTGCCGCCTTGGAAAATCTTGTACCCATGCTGGGCAACTTGCAGCTAGAAATGCGAACGGCCAACGCTTCCGTGGAAGGGTTCCTCACCCAATCAGAGAGCATCCTGGACCAAGCGTTGCAAGCCGTGCGACGTCTCGCCGACGATGCCAGCGAAATGGGCTTGATCCAAGCTCGCGCTCGACTGGAAGCGGCCTACCTGGCCCCGCAGTCTTTGACCGAAGAGCGCGCTTTTGCGATCGCTCAGGAGTATCGCCGCGATTGGATGAACCAGCGCGCAGGTCTGGTCGATCGATGGCGGTCGATCGAGTTTATCGCGGACGATTTGGAAAGCGACTTGGATATCACCTTTGGCGGGAGCTTGGGAACCACGGCTGATAACCCCTTCGGTTTCCGTGACAGTAATGGAAGTTTGACGGCCGGGCTTGCTTTCGATGCCCCGTTGCAGCGACTTGCCGAGCGAAACGTCTATCGCGAATCGCTGATTCAGTATCAGCAAGCCAAGCGTGGCTATGTGGCTTACGTTGATGGCGTCCGCGCATCCTTGCGAAGCATCCTTCGTATCCAAGAACTCAACGTGCTGAACTTTGAGTTGCGTCGTCGTTCCGTGCATGTGGCAATCGATCAGGTCGAGTATTCCCGACTGAAGCTCTATGAGCCGCCGCGGCCGGGCGAAACGTCAACCTTCGGCGAAACAACCGCTCGCGACCTGGCCAGTGCGCTACAGGACTTGCTCTCCGTGCAAAACGATTTCCTCAGCGTGTGGGTGAATTACGAACTCCAACGTATGAACATGGACCTGGCCTTGGGCACCATGGAGTTGGATGACCGCGGCATGTGGTTGGACCCAGGCGGAGAATTGGGCAACGTTCCGCTGTCCTGTGATTTTGACGAAGTTCCGGAGTTCATCGATCCGTACTTTGAACAAATCCCCGAAGGCGAGTTGCAGCAACTCTTTGGCAATCCGGAAACAATTGGTCCACCGTCAGTCCCTCCGGCGCCGTTTGAAACGGACGACACTTTCAATGGCGAAGCGGTCCGCACGCCCAACCCGTTTGATCTTCGTCCTCAGGGCAATTCTGGCGACCAAAGTTCGCCTGCTGGCGAGCCACTGCGGTTGCAATTGCCAGGGCTGACCGCGGAAACCGGCGAAGCCGATGATCCGGCAATCAAGCCGGCCAACGTCGATGTTGAAGTCACCAAGCCAGAAAACGACACCACGAAAGACAAGCAGGACGAGCTGGAAGCCAAACAAGTGGTTCACCGCGAAACAACTTCCGGCAATGAATCCAAGGACAGTCCCAAGGAGGAAAAGAAACCCCAAGAGAAGCCAGCAAAGAAGAAGTTCGATCCGCTGTTTGATGGGCGCTAGATTATTGCCAGTTCAGTGGACAGTACATCAGCAGGGATCGCGCTTTGCATGATGAACTCTCTCCTCGCACTATGAACCCACTTCCGTCATTCCCGCGAAGGCGGGAATCCAGCCAGGGTTAAATCGCGTGTCGCGGAGATATTCAAAGCGCGTTACGCATCATGACATTGATGTTCGGCTCGATGTGTTGGTGTAATGTTGAGGGGCGGTCGATCGTCGATGAGGTCACGCGCGAATGCTGACGTTGAAGGCGGATCGCAGCATTGCCAGTGAAGAAGTGATCGACACGCTGGCGAAGTTGTTCGCGATGCGCGACGTTCCGCGTCACATTCGCGCTCTTAGGCCAATGACGCACGACATTCATTTAGGAAAGCAGCAAGTTCATCCTTCGTACAGCCGTACACGGCATCGATATTTAACTCGCGACTCAATGTCTCCGTTGCCGACACATCATTGTCTTCAGTGTCGACAAATGTTATCGCGACGGTGTTGTGCTCGTCATTAGCCGCGACCTCTCGGATTGCGGACCACACTATCCGCGTAGATCGATGTAGCAAAGTCAGCTGTAGCGACGACTTGGAGACAGTCATCCGAGGCACGCCCTTGATGACAATCCACACCGCGAAGGCCGAAGTGGAGAGCATCAAAAAAGCCAAGCCCAAGAGAAAACTGCCGAGCAAGTAAAGGAAGCCGCCACTGTTTTCGCGAAATATCGCCAGCGCCTGCAGGCCTAACAGCACACCGAGTAAGAGCCAAATCGGAAGGGCGAGCATCTTCTTCCAGCGGGCCGGACAGGTGACGAGTAAATCTCCATTCATGCAGGTTCTTGCGGCAGAAAAGCAATGTGCAATTGCTGTGCGATTCTCGACCTGCCAGAGTGATGTGCTGGCTTTCGCCGGGGAGTTTGGTTGACGACGCAGTCCGTGAACTATCAGAACTGTTGAAACGATGGCTAAGCCAATTGAAAAGGCTACGTGCCACCAAGGACTTTCACTTGCAACAGCACCCGAGACTAAGCCAACAATTATGAACACACTAAAGAGAAGCAAAATCGGGCCGATCAAAAGTGCGCATCGTTTGGCGTATGCGTCATTGTAGTAATTTTTTCGCATCGCATTACCTGAATTGAATCATGGACGCGACTCGTAGTTTGGGCCATCAAAATGCCGTCCGGCGTCGGGAGTTTGAATTGTGCTTTGTCGCGGTGTTGGCAATGTCCTTTCCGAGCTGAACAGCATCTTAACCACTTGCACGCATGCCTGTTCTGCAAGACAGACAGTCAGCGCCTTGCGTGATCTTATTCTCCTCGATCCAAGCCAATATATCGAATGCACTCTTGATTAGGGCGACGCCAATCGCTCAGCCTAATTCTGCCCCTGAAACCGTCCCAATCCCAGGCGGAACCCTAATGCTATCGATATTCTCACGGCAAACGCAGTCTGGATTCCCGCTTGCACGAGAATGACGGACGGGGCGACGGCTTGTATAACCAAGTCGATAAGCATGGGCATTCGGCGAGAAGCTTTGTCGAACTGTGCCAAGAAGAGGATGGACCGGAAAGTGTGCCCAAATGGCTGGCGAATTGCATTTTGAAAGCCGCGGGCAAGTAATTCGACCAAGCCTGAATTCCGAAGCGCGCGATCACCGCTTGATGATGTAGGGCGTTAGGCATAGGAATCAAAGACTTTGAGCACAATCCTTGCCGAGCAGATCGCACAGCTTGAGGACAATGGCTGGATCTTAGCCGCGGAGCCAGTTGTCTTAGCCGCGAAAACGCCGGTGGAATTGCCTGAGGGAATTGCGCAGCGATATGACTGGCTGCCGGACTCCGTTATGGCGTTTCTGGCCGGAGTGAAGTCGGCTGTATCGGTTGATGAGAAGAGTTGGTTTGTTACGAGTTCCGTGTTGGCCGCAAATTCCGACTCGGCGTTTCGCTGGAACCAATGGGAGCTGGATTCGCTCAGCGCGTCCGGCGATGATGCAGCCGGCAATGACACAGCCGGCGATGATGCAGCCAGCAATGATGCAGCCGGGATCGCCGAGATCGTGCGGTTCTGGGATCAGCACTTTCCCGTGCTGCTCTCCGTTAAGAACAGCTACAGCTATCTGGCAGTTCGCCCCGACGGCAAAATCGTCCACGGCAACGAACCGGAATACGAGCAGACAAGCGACGTTGCCGAGTCCTTTGATGAACTCATTGGCAACATCGCTCGCATTCAAGCTCAGCTACAGTTTTGAGCGCCTCGTGCGTTTGGCAATCGTTTTGAGCTTCACGACTTTGCGCCACCATTCAACCAGTCTTAATACGCCATGCCCACATCTCTTTGCCGTGCCTGTGGCGCGACGATTCAAGCTCTGACGAGCGAATCGACAGGCGGGTTCTGCTTCCCGTGTGCCAAGTGGTTCCAAAGCGCACCCGACGAAGCTGAAACGATCACGCGTGAAGGAACTACGAAACAACTTGCCGCTTTCCGTCAACATTGCCTAGGAAAGGTCGGCGCAACTCGGGATCCACTTGAAGCAAACGACTACAGAATACTTGCCGAGTTCCTTGGCAGTTTTGCCAGCTTAGTTGGGCGAGGTCGTTTGCCTGTTGTCTTGCTTCGCTGCAAGGACCACACGCGTGAGCAGTTGCAAGCGAGTACGCATGCGGTTCGCTTGTCGGATCGGATGCATTGGTCGAATTTGGATGGCTGGAACTGGACTGAGGTCTTGCTTGACGGATCGCTGGATGAGGCATTGTTGCGAGACCTCATCGACGATTCCTATGAACTGGCGCGCGAGTCGCTTGACGACGAGAAAAAACTCTGCCTTGAGTTATTGGCGAAAGAGCTTCCGCCCGAGGAGTTGTTGGATGAACTCCTGAAGAAGTTTGGTTTGTCGCGTCGCCGAGATCAGATTCTCGCCGCAGCCCGCAGCGCTTTCCTGGCGTGCAGTTCCGCGGCAGACGATGGCGTGCCGATTGGGATCAGCAAGCTCGGTGGTTTACCTGGCCTGCCCGGGGGCGTTGACTGGCCGACGTATGAGGATGGACGGCCGCTGGCGTTCTTGTCGCAGCTTAACTTATCCGAATTGCCCGCAGACTCCGAATTGCCTGGCTCTGGCATGCTTTGGTTCTTTTCTGTCTTTGGTTGGCAAACTGAAGACGAGGCCGATCCTCAATTGCCTGGAAAGAAGTACGACAACAGTTGGACGAAAGTGTTCTACAGTGAAGCTACATCGGAGGAACTGAAGCGTATCAGCCCACCAAGCGATGTGACTTTGTATGGAGAAGCACGCCTTGAGTTTTTTTCTATGACTTGCCTGCCGGCTATCGCTAATGAACAACCTTTGGCCAAACTCAAGTGGAACTCGGAGACCAAGGCCAAATATGGAATGGTGGTTTCGAATTACAACATGGCGTGTTTGCAACGGCGCGCGAACCCTGCGCGTAACCTCGTGCTCGGCTATGCCGACTTCCTAGAACGGTTTGTTCGCAAAGTCGCCAAGGATGATTTGCAGTTGCTATTCCAGCTTGCCAGCGACCCCAACGCAAAGATGAGTTGGGGCGATGATGGCTACATTTACTTTTGGATCGCGAAGAAAGACCTGGCGGTGGCGAACTTCAGTCAGATCTTGACGGACTACCAATGCGCATAACCTTTGGCGGTGCAGCTCATTCGCAACGCCGCACGCATTCAAGCTCAGCAGCGACCCGGAACGAGTGCCATGGACAGGGCATTTAAGCAAGAGCCGAGCGAATTCATGACGCTGCAATCACCAGCCTGGCGATCACGACACTTCTGACGCGCTCTTGGTCCGCGTTCGCACGCGGCGGCGTTTCGGTGGAGGGGCGCTCCACTCCTTCGTCAGGCTTTCAAACACATCCGGGCTTTCGTAGCGGACGACGGTCTTGCCTTCGGCCATGGGCCCAACAAGGCCACGAAAGACGGGTAGCCCTCGCAGCGACAGGTCGGTGCTGCAATCGTCTACGCCAATTTGGATGTGCATCTTGCGGAGCGGTTCGTCCGAGGGGAAATCTTTGATCCGCAGTTTGCCATCCGCGCTTCGCGTCACCACGCGAAAGACTTCTTTGTTCGCCATGTTTGCCTCGTGCGCCAGGGGGAGGGCGATAAGGAATTATTCGTGCCTCGGTTGTTATCGGCTACCGGCGCGGACGGGCTTTCTTGGCGAATGATGCAGGCGAATGATGCGGCGAGTGAGAATAACCCAGATGATTGGCACAAGATGCTTGCCGCGCATTGTCCGCGGACCAACCGGAACAATCCGCATAAGCCGACGCTTAGTATCCAAATGGATGCAGCGCGAAGGTCAACGAGACGGCTGTGGCATCGTCATCCGTGCTTTGCCGCTGGGCGAGAAACTCAATCAGCTCATCCAGCAGCTTGTTGAGTTGTTTCAGCTCCGCAGGCTTGAGCCTGGCCGTGAGTCGCTTGACGGATAGATTGCGGGCCTGGCCGGTGAGTTGAGCCGTGCCGGATTCCAACGTTGCGCGCGTTTGCCGATCGGCCAGTCGCAGCAAGGCTGAAGCTGCATCAGCCAGAGATTGCAGCATCTCTTCCGTCGCATTCTTGGCGTCGAACTCAAGTTCGTTGGCGATGAGTTTGTAGACGGCTTCGCCACGGCGACCTTTTGGTTGTTTGGCGGTTTTGCGACTGGCGGACTTTTCCACCAGGCCAGCAGCTTGCAGCGCTTTCAAGTGATAATAGAGCGCTTGCGGGGCGCGGCTGAGTTGTGCGCCCAGCTCGCGGGCCGAGCTTGGCCCCAGTGCCGCCAGGGCGTCAACGATGCGCATCCGCTCAGGCGAAGACAGCGCGGCCAGCTGCTTGGGCGAGCGCAGCTTGCGACGCGTTCTTGCTGGGGATTGCTTGGCTTGGGAGCGTTTCTTGGCCATATGGCGTTGCGTGAGGATCTCTGAGTAAGAATATGTTTGATTATTGAGTAAGATATATTAAAGTATCTTACTACCGTTCTCGACGATGTCCACGCCCGGCCAGAGGAAGTTCACCATGAGTTTGATGTTTCGCGGGATCTGGGTGTTGGGTTTGTGCTGCGCAATTATGCCGACGTTGATTGGCTCACAACCAGCATTCGCCCAAGACGGACCGGCGCTGTTCCGCAGCGGCCAATTCGCGGCGGCGGAGACTGCGTGGCGAGCGGAAGCGACCGCCGCGGCATCGCCCAGCGATGAATCGTTGCGCGGTCTGGCGACGCTGGCGCTGTTGTCGAACCGGCTGGTTGATGCTGAGAAACTTTTGACTCGGCTGCATGAGCGTCATCCTGACGATAAACAGATCAACGGCCAATTGGCCGAGGTTGCCTATCGACAGGACCAGTTCGAACGGGCCGCCGAGTTCTTTCGCGCAGCCGACCGCCCTGCCATGGCCGATAAGCTCGCCAGCTTCGCCGAACGAAAGCCCTATGCGATCAGCGGCGAGGCGGATGTGTTCGAAATTGCCTTCGAGCGGACGGATCCGTTGCCGCTGGTTTCCGCAACGCTCAACGGCGGCGAGGAAGTGTTGCTCTTGATCGACACCGGTGGCGGCGAATTAATTCTCGACCCGGAGGTAGCGAAGAAGATTGGCGCGAGTTCTTTTGGCGAAGAAGAAGGGACGTTCGCCGGCGACAAGAAATCGGCAGTCGCCCACGCGGCAATAGATTCCATTACGCTGGGCGAATTGACGGTGGAAAATGTGCCGGTGAAGCTCTTGCCGACCCAGCGATTTTCCGCGGTGGCGGGCGGCAAACCGGTAGGCGGCGTGCTGGGGACGGTGTTCTTGTATCACTTTCTGGCCACGCTTGATTATCCCAACGGCAAGTTGATTCTGCGCAGACCTGGCAGTGACGCGGCCGAACGGGGGAAGAGCGCGCGGGCGTCCGCGCAGCGCATTCCTTTCTGGATGGCGAGCGATCACCTGATACTCGCGCGAGGAGCCGTTAACGGTGGCGAAGAGTATTTGTTCTTTGTCGATACCGGACTGTCGGGCGCCGCGTTCACGTGCCCAAAATCGACAATTGAACAAGCCAAGATCAAGCTGAGCGGGCAGTCAAGCCAGGGCGTGGGCGGTGGTGGAACGGTGACCATCACGCCGTTTATGACCGAGACTCTGCGACTGGGCGACGTTGAGCGCGAGAGCTTGTTGGGAATCGCGGGGGCGTTTCCGGAATCGCTGGAATATGGTCAAGGATTTCGTATCGGCGGCTTGATCTCGCACGCCTTCTTTCGCCCTTACGCGGTGACGTTTGATTTTGAGGCGATGGAGATTTTGGTGGAAGAAAGGTAGCACGAGGACTGAAGCAAACTCCGCCGAAAAATCAACAAGGCGGGCGAGCTTGCGCTCGTCCGCCTTGTTTGCTCTTCTCAGGTTCCGTGTTCCGCTTGTTCTTTAGAACACATCCAGAATGAACTGCGCTCCGCGGTGGTAGCGACGGCCTTCTGGGTAATAGTTGAACCAGTCTTTGTTGTAAACCGGCACGCGCATTTCCGGCGGGTAGCGGTAGTAAAGATTGTTTGAACTCTGGTAGTACTCAGTGCCCCAGAAGTTTTGGGGATAGTACACGTACGGGTAGTGGTAGAAGCGGTTATAGTCGGGCGCCGAATTGGCGTAGCCCCAGGGATAACCGTAAGTGGGCGTGGTGGGCACTTGGGCAGAAGCGTGGCTTGCCGCACAAGAGACGACAAGCGCGCAGCCCAGCGCTAGCAGCGTGGATCGAAGCATGAATTTCCCCCTTGGAATTCTGAGTCGCTATGCGGGATTGGGTGTTTCGCGCAGCCGTCGCCATCGGCCAGAACGGGAAGGCTATCCTTACCCATCGGTTCTCGGTACGTTCCGCATTGAGAGAATATCCGTCACAGGCGGCGCAACTGGGGAAACAGGCGCAGGCGTCCGGCGGTAGCGATTGGATGTTTGCACGGCGGAAAACCGCAGGGCGAGCCAAAGTGTTTGATTTCCGCGTGTGAGCTCAGATAATCAAGCTACGGAATGCGGTTGATCTGAACGCGAATCTCTCCAACGGGCAGGAGCACTCCGATGCCGATCCCATTCACGTGCGATGCTTGCGGCGCTAGCTACGAAAAAGGCGAGGAATTCGCGGGCAAGACCGTTCGCTGCCGCTGTGGGGCAACTCTCCAAGTCCCGCAAGTTGCAACGCTGGACTACAACGATTTGCAGTCGGCCGCTGGCGCACCGCAACCGAATGCGCCCATCGAGGTGAGCCCTGAGCATTTGGCCCCCACCAATATGCCAACACCTGCCCCGCAGCAGAGTTTCGGCCAACAGGGGGGCATGCAGCAACAAGGCGGCTATGGGCAGGGCTCGCCCTATCAAGGACAACCGCAAGGCGGCGGTTTTCAACAGCCATCTTTCCAGGGACAACAGCCCTACCAGACACCGCGAAAAAGCGGCATGTCTATGGACACGTTGCGGCTGTTGATCCTGTGCATTGTTGGTGTACTGGTAGTGGGTGGTGTGGCCGTTTACACACTTTGGCCCGATGGAGATTCCGGGGAGAAAGCCCAGCTTGAGCCGGGTGCCTTGCTGGCGATGTGGGTTGAGCCGGGAACAGTTGAATTGCCAATCTCGCAGCGGATTGAGCTCTCATCGTTGTCGGAAGCGTTTGGCATGCAAGTGAAGAATGCCTTCAGCCTCAAGTATGCGAACTCAAGTATTCCACCTGATCAATGGCATCTGCAAATCCACACGCCTGAGGGAATGGCGCTGGTGGAGCAAGCCCATCGAGACTTCTCAATTCGGCTTTCGGATGATCGATTGACACAGGAACAAATCAACGCGCTCAACGCAGCATGGCGGCGTTTCAAATCGCGCGGGAATGATCCTTTGCTGAACGCGCAGCTGGCAATGACGTTTGACTGGGGCGCGGGCGCGTCTCCGCCTGTGCAACAACCGGCGAACGGTGGAAATCCGGTGGCTCAAGGGAGTACGCCAAGCCAATCCAGTTCAAGCGGACCATCGTACGGCGTCACCGCGGAAGATCTTTTCCAGCGGCAGATGAACAACAACCGCCAGCCAATTGCTGAGTTTGAAGGCAAGGTGATTCGCGTCACCGGTGTGGTTGCCGCAGTCTATGATGATTCGGTGGAGCTTGAAGCCGGGGGAGAGTACAAGCGAATTTCTTGCTATGTCACGGAAAAACATCCTTGGAAGGAGATTGTGCCGGGGCAACAGGCAAAGATCACCGGAACGTATAAGACAGGCAATCTGCTCGAGTGCACCATTCAGGCTGACGGCGACAATCCATTGACCGAATTGACTGCAAGAGAGCTTGCCGAGGAATATGCCGCGGACAAGGAGCGCACAACAAACAAGTATGCTGAAGAATTTGTCTATATCACTGGGACCGTCGTCAGCGTAGGCAACTCAGGTGAACGAGGCAGCGAATTCCTGGTGCTGGAAACGGAGAATGACATCTCGGTGAAATGCTTCCTGCCGATGAACGCGCCACTCGATTGGGCGAAGCAGGCCGAGGTTGGCGGCGAAGTCAGGTTCTTCGCCAGATTCGGTCGGGCGTATGACTTTCACCCGGACGCCGTTGAGATCAAGAACTGCCATCCGATGAGCGGCTTGCCAACGTGGTAATGCCTGACGCGGCAACGCGGCAAGCCCGCCGCGGGGACGTCGAGCGCGGCGCGCTACCTGCGTTCCTGCACGGCCATGACAATCGCCGCGCATTCTTCTTCCAGGCGCAATTCCAAAGACTCGCGCTGAGCCAGGTCTTTAAGCTGCGCTTTGCCTTCGGCGAATTCGTTACCGCCGATGATGAGCGCGAAGCGGAAGCCGCGTTTGTCCGCATACTTCAACTGCTTGTCGAGTTTTTTGGGCTCGGGATAGAACTCCACACCCAGGCCGGCAGCCCGCAATTCCGCGGCGATTCGCAGATAGTCATGCAACCGCTCTTTATCGAAGAACGGGAGGAACACATCGGCCGGTGTACCGACTTTCTCGATCAGGCCAAGTTCTTCCATGGCCGCCAGCAAGCGGTCCAGACCCAATGACGCGCCAACGCCGGGCAATTCCTGCTTGGTGTATAAACCGGCGAGGTTGTCATAGCGGCCGCCGGAACAAACGCTGCCAATGCCGGGCAAGTCATTGAGGAAGGTCTCATAGATCACGCCGGTGTAGTAATCCAGCCCTCGGGCGATCGCCACGTCCAGCTGAACGAATTCGTTGCTGACTCCGGCTGCTGAAACGGCGGCGACGAGTTCGCGAAGTTTCTCAACGCCGGCTTCGCCTTTCTCGCTGCCTGCCACTAAAGGTGCCACGCGCGAAAGAACTTTTTCGCTGTCGCCACCTTCTTGTTCGGAAACATGGGCCAGGCTGACAATTTCCTTCGCTTGTGTTTCCGTTGCGCCGGCGACCTCGGTCATCTCGGCGATGGTCTTGTCCGGGCCAATCTTGCCAAGCTTGTCCAAAGCGCGAAGCACAAGCGTGGATTTGTCAGACAGGTCCAGCTTCTCAAGCATGCCTGTGAGCAGGAGCCGGTTGTTGATGCGAATGGTGAACGCAGAGAAGCCGATCGCACGCAGCAAGTCATGGATGACCAGCGTGGTTTCGATATCGGAAACGGCCGAAGTCGTCCCGATCGTATCGAAGTCACACTGCATGAACTCGCGGTAGCGGCCTGCTTGAGGAGCCTCGCCACGCCAGACCGTGGCGATATGATATCGCTTGAACGGCGTGCCCAACTGCGGAACATGCATGGCGGAGAATCTCGCCAACGGCACGGTCAGGTCAAACCGCATCCCCACCTGGCGTCCGCCCTGGTCCTCAAACTTGTAGAGCTGTTTGTCGGTCTCGTCGCTGCCCTTGCCGGTGAGGATTTCCAGGTATTCCAGCGTGGGTGTGTCGATGGGCGCGAAGCCGTACGAGCGGTAGACGCGCCGCGCAGTTTCGATCAGCCGTTCGCGCGGCATCATCGCTTCCGGCAGATAGTCGCGAAAGCCTTTGAGCGTGCGCGGTTGGATCAGCTGGGACACTGGGATTGGAGAGGCTAGAGACTGGAGGCTAGGGGCTAGAGGCTAGGAGTTGGAGGCGAGGGGGAAGATGTGTTGAAGAGAAGACACGTATTGGTGCCAAGAAGTTCGCAATAAGTTCGTTCAGGATCGCAGGCTTAGATGACAGGCAAGAGCGCTGGCTGTCGACTGCGGATGTTCTTGCGCTTCTTCTGCGGGTACACCGTTTCGACGTATTCGTCCACCTGCTCCGGCGTTTCAAAGTAGTGGTCGTAGACCCAGGAGTCGTCGTATTCGCAGTTGTCTGTCTTATACTCTCGACAGATTTGCGGGCGAGTTTCGTAGATGCCGCAACGATGATCGTCCAGCAAGTGCTTGCATTGCGTATGAACCAGCAGGTACCAGGTATCTTCCTCGACAAACACCGTGGCGTGCTCGTGCAGCAAGTACCAGCGGATATAGTCGAACTCTTTGCGGCTGTTCGGCGCGTCGATCGGCAGCGCAAAATATCGGCAGCATTTGGCCGTGCAGTATGTGCAGAGATTGTCGTCCGCAGGCACATGCGCACGGTCCATCTTCTTGGGAAGTATCGCAGCCACCGGATGTTCCTCAGAGTTGCGAGAAGCTTACTCGTTAATCGTCACAGTTCGATTTTCGGATGCTACTGCGGGCTTGTCCAGCGGTGCCCAGCGTTAGGTCAATGCAAGTCAGAAAGCCTTGGCTACAACGCAGCAATAGAGATTCAGGAGTGGTCGCGAGTGCGAATCCACGACGCCAAAGAAATCTCCGCGAATATTGCCGTAGATTTCGACTTGTTTGCCGTGTGAAAGGATCGTCAGGCTAGCAGACGTACCGCAATTGGTCTATAAGCGCAGGTAGCCGTAGCGGCAACGTGTTCCTTAGTGCTCCGACACACGCAAGAATTCAGGTCCTCAAGGATTTGGATTGTCTGGACGCAGCCAATAGGCGCTTCTGAACAAGCCATCGGTGGCACTAAGAACATCAGCTTTGCTTCGCGCGCTACATTGATATCCTTGCCCAAGCCTCTAGTCCCAAACCTCTAGCCTCTAGTCTGCCGCTTCGTCCCCATGGCAAAGTCTCCCAAACGCATGACCGTGCCCCGCTTCACCGCTTTGAAAGGTGGTGAGGAACGGATCACGATGTTGACCGCGTACGACGATCCGATTGCGCGACTGGTTGACGAGGCCGGGATCGACGCGGTCCTGGTTGGCGACACCTTAGGGATGGTGGTGCAAGGCAAGGACAGTACGCTGCCGGTTACGCTTGACGAGATCATTTATCATACGGAGATTGTTGGCCGCGCGGTGAAGCGAGCCTTGGTGATTGCGGACCTGCCGTTTCCCACGTTTCACTTGGGCGAACACAAGGCAATCGAATTCGCCAGCCGGGTCTTGAAGGAGACCAACGCTCAGGCCGTGAAACTGGAGGGAGGCAAGCAGCAAGCGAAGACCATCGCCGCGTTGGTGGATGCGGGGATTCCCGTGATGGCCCATTGCGGTTTGTTGCCGCAGACGTTGCACCAAATGGGCGGCTACAAGATTCAACGCGATGAAGATCGACTGTTGACTGATGCCAAAGCCGCGGCCGATGCCGGCGCATTCGCGATGGTGTTGGAGTGCATTCCGGCGGCAATCTCCAAAGCTATCACCGAAGCGGTCTCCATCCCCACAATTGGCATTGGGGCCGGACCCGATTGCGATGGCCAGGTGCTGGTCACCTATGACGTGCTTGGCCTGACTAGCGGCTATGTGCCCAGCTTCGTGCGACCTTACGCCAATTTGAGCGAAACGATTCACGACGCGCTGACGCGCTACCGTGACGATGTTCGCCAAGGGCGGTTCCCCGGAGAGGACGAATCGTTCAGCTAGCGCGGCGATACGACTCGAAAGCGGCGGTTTGGGGTGACTTGCAGCCGGTTGTCCACATTGCGGACCGCTGCGTCGCGCAGTGCCAATTCTTGCACGGTTTGTTTGAGATAGAACGACTCGATCTGGCCTTCTATTCTCAGATCCCCACAATTGGTGAGTCGAAACTTCAAACCGCTTAGCAGTTCCGGCAGCCCTAGCGCTTTGCTAGCAGTCGCCAGCCGGTCGAGAATCTCCGGCTGATTGTTCGCCGTTTGATCTGTGTCTGCTGGCAATTCCGCGGCTGCGTGACGGACCCTCAACGCCGCAATAGGCCGATGGGAATGAGCAGTCAACGTCGCGGGATCGACGACGAATGTCGACAATGCGGTCTGAATGCGAGCCATTGGATGATTGTCTGATGGAGAGAGTTCCGGCGGCGTTTTTATTCGCAAGACTGAAGTGCAATTCTGATGCCACTGGCGGCTCTTCACGCGGCAATTGAGTGGAGACGGCGTCTCGCAGCGGACGGTCCCGAAGAACTTGTTTGGCGCAGTACTAATCAATGCGAGCCGGATTCCGCGGAAGCGCGCCGGGCGCAGCGAAACCGCGCGCGTTGGGTTGTGCGACATCGCACAAAACGAAACGCGGCTTTCACCAGCAATCAATCCGAGTTAATTTGTTAGGCACCTCATTCACTTCGCGTCTCCACCGCCAGAGGCGTCCTGAACTCTTTTCAAAGAACTCCGGCTGTGGCAGCATCGCACGACTTGGTTCCCGAGCTTGAAACGCTCGTAGGATTGTTCTATCCATCGCTTGATTCGCTCGGGACTTTTACTGAGCGACCGGCCGAAGAGTTGCCTGACGCGCCGCGGCAGCTTTTGGCGCATCAGCATCACATGACCGTAACGCTGGAGCAGTTTCACGGCTCGGCTGTTGATGTGCACGCCGTGCAGAAGCGCGAGGATGGCGTTGCCTACGCCCGCGAGATTTTGCTTTCCAGGCAAAGCGACAACGCGATTGTGCAATACGGGATCATGCGCGTGCGGCTGGAGTTCTTAAGCAATCCCGTCCGCACGAAGATCATCAAAGCGAATACCCCGTTGGGGCGAATTCTGATCGAGCACAACGTGCATCGTCGGATCAACCTCTTCTCACTGTGGGAGGTTGAGCCTGCCGCGCGGCTTGCGGAGTTAATGCAGCTGGATCCGCCCCGCACCGTCTATGGGCGAACAGCGTTGATCTATTGCGATAATGTGCCGGCCGTGGAACTGCTGGAAATTGTCACGGCCTAGTTGCTATTTGCCGACACTCTCGTCCGCTGAAATGTGCAAAGAGACCGCAACGCGATCTGGCGCGACGTGCGCCGTGGCTGTGACATAATCGGCAAGGCTGAGGACTTCAACCATGCGCGCGACAGCGAGTTTGGCACTTGTCGGCGTAACTTCCTGGGCATCCGCAATCGCGTCGGCGATCTCGATACCGCGCCGACTAAGGAATTCTCGCAAGCGCCGGCAGTTGAGAAACACAACCTGATTGGGAGCTTCGCCAAACACAGGCCGCAAAATCATTGGCCCCAACACGTCATCGTCGGCCAGAGTTGGCACATCAGTTTGTGCGCGGAATTCGGCAATGGCCTCGGCCGAAGAACTGGCCAGCACAAACCCATTTTTGAGCCCGTATGTGGTTGAGTCGCCCGCCGCGAACAAGGTCCATTCTTCAAGGCTGGAAAGTTGCGCACCTTGGTCAACCAAAGTGCGCAGATTGGACAACCATTGCGATGATGTTGCGCGAAAGGCCAGATTCATCAACTCCGGCATCGCTTCGCGAAGCATCGCGTCATAGTCGCTGGGCAACTCGGCAACGTTAATTGGAGTGCGCAAGCTCATTTCAAACACCCAAGCGAGCGGGAACGGCCCTGCGTCAATTCGATCGCCCGTGGCTCCTTGCGCCGTATCACCGACGCGGTCTTCCAGCCAGGGAGGATTGCCGACTTCGGCGAGATGTGCGCCAAAATCGGTTCCCAACGCTGAGATCATCTGTCTGAGTATCGAGCTGGCCCCGGGACCTTCTGAGAACCAGCCGGGCAACTTTGAGAGATCCAGGTGAATCGCCACCGCCGCGAGGCAATCGGCAGGAATCGCCTGCAAGAGTTTGGTTTCGCCCGATGCGCTTTGCAAGAAAGCCTCTAACGGAGCAGGCAGTTTGGCTTCATCAAATTGCATGACGCCGGAGAACTGCATGTCCGAATTGAGTTCTAAGCTGGCGGCTGCGTAGCTGAGCGATTTCCATGTGGCTAGCGTCTGCTGCAATCGCGCTTGTGCATCATTGTCTTCGGTTGCTCCCACCGTTGGCAGTGCCAAGATGCGCTGCTCCAAGACGCCCTGCCAGGGCACCGGGTTCAGAAAGGCGATTGCATCTGAAGTTGGCGGCAGTGTGCTGACTGCGGTCTGGAATGAATCAACGCCTGCCAGTGAACTTTGCGGAACTGAATTTTGCGGAGTCGCCGCATCGGCATACAGCTTCAGCGCCGCCTGGCAGATTTCCGTGGAGTCCGCCAGAAACGCCGTTTGCCCTACGGTCGCCAGGGCGAACCTCGTTTGTTCCGGATTGGCGGAATCAATGCCGACATGAATCGTCTCGCCGCCAGCGTCTTGCGGTGACCACTTGATCCCAAAAGTGGATTGCATCTCGCGAAAGCCAGCCGCGACTGTTTGCAAGCTCTCTGCGTCTTGGGATTGCAAGACGATCAAAGTTCCCGAACGTTGGGGCGTGTCCGTTTGATTGTTGCTTGCTTGGACGGGCCACATGGCCAGGGCGATTCTGCCACCCAGGATGTCTTCACTCAGCTTGTCCCACTCCAACCCAAAAAGTTGAGTCAAGGAGTCCTGCAGTGCGTGGAGGTTTTCGGACTCGGCTTCCACCCACTCGCTCCAAGCCGGGAACTGGGCAAGCCGGGCGTGCAGCGGACCTTTCCCGTAGCGATCAAGCGCAGCCGGCAGGTTGTTGATTTCCACATACATCCCAGCATCCGCCGGGACATACCTGGCCAATTGAGAATCCTGTGCCCGACAAACAGATGCTGCTGTTGCGAAAACACAGATGAGCGCCAGGCCGCTGAACCAGCGAGGAAAGCGTTTGGCCGAGACCAGTTTGGCGCGAGAGTCGTGCATGTTGGCGCGGAGAATTCGAGGTGGGTGAGGCAGTTGCTCACGCTAGATTGAACCCACCGCAAGACCGGGTTAGTCGGCCGGGTTGCTTGAGTTGTCCAGCGCTTCCAACGGAATCAAGCTTTGCAAGAAGTTGGCTGAGCCTTCGGCGGATTCCACAAGGGGCGTCAAACCGCCCGACACTTCTTCCAGGACGGCCTCGGATTGGTTTCTGGCTTCGTTGATCAGGCCGCCATTGGGACGGGGCAAAACCGGGCGCAGGGCGCTGAAGTCGATCATGCCAAGCGATGGCATACTCAAGCGGGTGCGGGGGTTGGCAGTCCCTTCGGCTGCACGCGATGAGCCGTTGCCCTCTGCAAGTGGTCCACTATCGTTTGAATTCGTAATCCCATCGGGCGTGTTGAAGGCAATCGCAACAGCAATCACCAAAGTTGCCGCAACAGCCGCAAGTTGCAGTCCTCGACGGATAATGACGTTCCGCCGATTCTCAGCAACGTGAACTTGTTTGGTGTCGATTGACTCCGGTCGCGCGGCTTTGTTGGCTGCGCCGGTGATTGTGGCCGTGTCAAAATGCGGGATGCTGGCAGAAGTCTCCGCGGGGCTTTCCGCGAAGCTCTCCACAGGGCTTTCCGTTTCGCCGCGCGACATGCTGACGGTATCGGCATTGCTGCGGAATTCGACCGTGTCGCGAGTCGCCTGATCCTCTTCCGGCAATTGGTCCGCAACATGTTCGGCGGGAACTTGATCTCCCTTAGGGGCAGAAGTCTTGTTCGCAACGATCTTGGCAAGGGCACCAGCCAGTAAGGACTCGTCAGGTTCAGGCGCTTTGAGGCTCCAGATCACCTTTTGCAGGTCACCGTAGCCTTGGGCCAAAACTCCACAATCGGAGCAAGACTCGACATGAGTGCGCAAGCGGCGAATGAACTCCGGGAAAGCGATTTCCAGCGTTTCGAACTGGTGGACATCAACGGAACTTCCGGAGAATTCCGCAGAGAACGATGAAGGCAAGATCACGCTGTCCGCAGCGCCATCTGGCGGCGTTTCGTCGAAGAAGAGTTCCGCTTGCAACGGGCGTCGCTCGTCAAGCCAGTCATTGATGCGCTCTTCAAAGAGCTGGCACCAAGAGCGTTGCTCATTGCCTTCGAGTGGGTTCACATTTGTTTTGTCCATGCTATCCCGTCCCGCCTTGGGCATCCGCTGCCGGCGCGAATCCCTCATTCATTGGCCACAATTCCTTCAGCATTCTCTTTTCAGCCGACCCCGACTCAGCCGACTCCGACCGACAGCCCGAAGATTGCGTTCCCCTTGGGCAATTCTTCAGATTCCGCGGTGGGAGTTCTCTTCCGTGACTTCTTCTGTTTGGTTCCTCCATCAACCACAACTTCTCGACGCGACAATTGCGACGCGATCTCTCGACGAGCGCGATGCACCCAGGTTTTGACCGTCCCCAACGGGCAACCCAAGGCTTCAGCAATTTCCGCGTAACTCAATTCCTGTTCATGAAACAACTGAAAGGCCTGGCGGTATTCGGTTCTCATGTCCGAAAGCGCCAGATTGACTTCTTCCTGCAAGTGGTCCGCCTTTTCCTTCGGCGGAGTCTCATCCTCCAGGCACTCTTCAATGATGGCGACGTTCTGCATCGACTTCTTTCGCTGAGCCAACATTGTCCGGCAGCGGTTGCCGGCTATGGCCAACAGCCAAGGCCGAAAGTCCCGTGTGGAATCCCACCGGGCGAGACTGCGATACATGCGCAGGAACGATTCCTGAGCCGCGTCCTCAGCATCTTGCCGGTTACCCAACATGCGGTAACACAAGCCGAAGACCTGGCCCTGAAATCGCTCAATCAAGCCTTGGACGGCCGTTTCACTGCCATCCAAAACCTGCTGTACCAGGTTGCGAATCTCGTCGGACAAATGCGACCTCGGCGCCGTCCAATAGTGATACCAGCGGATTCAGGCTTCCGTTTCACCGAATCCGCCTGGTTTGTGGGGGATTTCCATCGATTTGACGACCGAAACGTCCCGCGAATCGATCGTAACCGCGATCTCGCAAAAACGCCAGTTGAAGGGCTGGCGGAGGAATGTGGCCAAAACGGCGAAATCAAGCGATCAGGGGAGTTTTCGGGCTAAGGGCCTTCCTCTTGGGGAAAAACTGGATTCAAAGTGGGCCAAACGAAGTTTGATACCGCGCGACCGAGCGCAGCGCAAGAGCCCTCGGTAAGAGCTGATCGCGACAAGATAGGCTTCGCTCCTTCTTTGGCTATTGCCGCCACGGACTAGTCGCATGTGCTCACCGGAAGGGCAACTCACACCATTGTCGTGCGCGCTCATGTCAGCTTGCGAGGTGCCTTGCTTGATGAGGAATGAGCCTGGCCCGGACAATCGTCACAACTGGACTTTGCGACATGCCGCAGCCCACACGCAACATTTGTTCAGCATGGCTGAGCCAAAACTCTGCGAAACTTGAAATTGGACACAGGAAATCTATGGGAATTGGAGTTAGAATAGCTGCGCCTCACGTCTTCTCCAGTCCCCCTGGATTACGGCGCCACGACGGTTGTCCGCTTTCGCCTGGCACGGAAATGATCGAATTGCCCCGCGGTCCTCGTACGCTGCTTCCTCGCATCCTACGTCCTTCCTCGATTGCGCTCTGCGCGATCGTGGCGGTACTCTTGCTATCGCCACCTGGCAACATTGCTCCACCGCCCGGTTCAACTTCCGTCAATTCTCCGGAATTCACCTTCTACTCGTCGCCGCCGGTTTCGACGTTTGCTTCGACGAAATTGACGCCCGTCTCCATGGAATCGCCGGTTGCTCAGCAGCAGCCACCAGCGGTCGATGATGGTCAGCAAGATCCTCCGGAAGTTACCGACCCCGCTTTATTGGCCATCCTGGAATCCAACCCGGATACGCCCGTACGCCGATTACGCGCAGTGCTGACGCTGATGGACATGGGACGCCCGGAGTTGGGAGCGCAATTCCTGGAAGACTTGACCAATGCACAGCTTGACGATGCGACACTGTTTGAGCTGCATAAGAGTTTCGGTTCGGCTGCTGTGTTGCGTTTGCGACTTACCGACCAACTTCAGCCGCAAGCTGGGGAGTTCGCCGAATTGTTGGCGACGACCGCTGAGCGAGTCGCACATGATCCTGCCCGGCTAGCGACGGTCGCAGGCGACTTGGCTAGCGGCAACGCGGAAACACGTTATCGAGCGATGGCCGAACTTCGCCATGGCGAATCCGCGGCCGCGGCTGTGTTGATCAACATCCTGGCGGATGAGAATCGCGCGGCTGCGTCTGGAACGGCCGGCGATGATGTGATCGACAACGAGGTCTTGCAAGAGGCGCTCGTTGCGCTCAAGAGTGACGCGGTCGCTCCGCTGTGCGGTGCAATGGATTGCCCTAAGCCGCATGTGCAAGTTGCCGCGGCAAGCGTACTAAATACGCTGCGTTCTCGTGACGCGGTTAAGTTCCTGTTGCCTGGCGTTTCCAGCGATGACGCGTCAGTCAGCAAGGCCGTCACGCAAACGCTGCAATCCATCACGTCAAGAAACCTGACCGCGCAAGAGGCGGCTCAGTATCTGTATGCCGAAGCCAACGCTCTCTATCTGGGCGAACCGGTTTGGCGGAATCGCACCGGCGAACAAACACGTCTTTGGACCTGGTCGGCTGAAGAGCAAACAGTTACCCCGAAATCGTACACGCAGTTGCACGCGTCTTACGCGGCAGCGGCTTTGCTCGCTAAGAAACTTCACGAGATCGCTCCGAACTCCGCGGCGGCAACAAACTTGTATGCAAACGCCGCGTTGCAATCGGCGGCTGCGGAACAAGGAACCGTCAATCCACTGCAGCCGGATTCGCTGCAAGACGTTCAAAGCCTGGGACCGGTGGCATTGAATGCGGCACTGGCTGAAGCCTTGGCCGATAACCGTCACCTATCGGCTTGGGGTGCTTTGAATCTCTTGGGCGACTCGTCCGATCCACGGTTGTTGCACATGAGCGGAAGAGAAGTCGCTCCGATTGCGGCAGCCTGCTCTAGCCCTGACCCTCGCGTGCAGTTTGCCGCGGCAAACGCGATCTTAAAGCTCAACCCAACCATCTCCTTCCCGGGCAGCAGCTTTGTGACGCGGACGTTGGGCCATTTTGCAGCCACCAGCGGTCGCCCGCGTTTAGTGATTGCGGATACGCGAACGGTGGATGCTCAGCAATTGGCCGGCCTGGCGAGATTGCTGGGCTACCACGCTGAAACCGCTAACGTCTCGCGGGCATTGATTGAACAAGCTTACTCATCGCCCGATTATCAGGCGATCTTGTTGGACATTACGTTGCCGAACGCGGACATCGATTTGGTGGTCCAGCAACTGCGGAAAGATCCCCGCACGGCGGGGCTTCCCATTGGTTTTATCGCCCCCACTGACCGTCAACGCCTGGCCGAGAACTACGCCCGACGTTACGGCAGTGCCGCAGCGGTGATTCGTCCGCACAGCGAAGAGGTCTTTGTGCAACAGTTGTCGAACGTTTTGGAGAGCGCCGAGATTGCTCCGCTTTCTGACGCGGAACGCGTTGCTTACGCCAATGCGTCAATCCGTTGGCTGGCTGCTTTGGCCAATGCCAACCACCCGCTGTTCAATCCTCTGCCGGAAGCGGCCACTGCTCAAAACGCGATGTATTCGCCAGAGCTGGCGATGTCGGCGATTGAGTTTCAAGCGGCTTGCGGATTGCCCGAATGCCAAACGGCTTTGGTGGACTTCGCCAGCACGGGTTCTTTGCCAGTAGAAACTCGCCGGGCCGCCGCGGCAGGTTTTGCACAAAGCCTGGATCGGTATGGCATTCTGCTTACCAGTTCTCAAATCGCGCGGCAGTATGACCGCTACAACGCCAGTAGCACGGCTGATGAAGAGACGATCGCAATTCTGGGCTCTTTGCTGGACGCGATTGAAGCTGTGGCCGCGCGAAACGATTGAGTGACGGCGCGGGCATGACGTTCGGTCACTAGCAAGCGCAATCATCATCTAGCTCGCGGCGAGTTCCCCTGTGAATTCTGAGATCGGAAGAGCGTCGTGTAGGGAAAGAGTGTAGATCTCGGTGGTCGCCG
>CALJLD010000082.1 GCA_937982665.1 uncultured Planctomycetales bacterium | reverse complement strand
ACATACTTCTTGCGCCGGCTGCCGCTTGAAACCAACCCCGGTTGGCAGTTCAATGTGGACTCGCCATCCGCAAAGATTGTTCGTGCTTGAGTTAGCTTCATGAGCCGTTTTGTTGCCCGTCGGAAGAAACTTCGCCGTTTACTCAAGCGCGAGACGTTGCCGGCTTTGCTGGTCACGAACTTTACCAACGTACAATATCTGACCGGGTTTGCCGGAGGCGACAGCTTTCTGCTGCTGACAGATAAGGATGAGGTGCTGATCAGCGACACTCGTTATGAGACGGAATTAAAAGAAACTTGTGCGGACCTGACCTTGGTCATTCGAGGTCCGGCCAAGACCACGGTGCAGGCGGCCGCGGAAGTTGCCGTCAAAGCGAAAGCCTCGGCATTGGGAATTGAGGCCGCGTCAATGACCGTGGCCATGCGGGATAGCTTGCAGCCTTCTCTGCCGAAAGCGGAACTGGTGGCGACCAATGGACTTGTGGAAGAGTTGCGGGCGATCAAGGACAAGGATGAGATCGCCGCCATTCGCACGGCTGTGGATCTTGCCGAGAAGGTCTTCAACCGTTTCAAGGCCGGATATCGCGGCGATTGGACAGAACGGACCGTTGCCGCGGATATGGAACACGAGATCCGCCTGCGTGGCGGATTGGGCTGCGCGTTTGAGCCGATTGTGGGCGTTGGCGATCATGGCGCCTTACCGCATGCCACGTTGACCGACCGGCGGTTGGACGCGGCAAACACCATTCTTGTTGATTGGGGAGCGCGCGAAGCCGATGGCTATCGCAGCGATCTCACGCGCATTCTCAATGTTGGCAAGATTCCGGCCAACGTGGAGAAGGCTTACACCGTGGTGCTGAAAGCGCAGCTCGCGGCGATCGAAAAGATCAAGCCGGGCGTCACGTTCGCGGATGTTGACGCGGCCGCGCGAGGCGTGATTGAAAAAGCCGGCTTGGGCAAACGGTTCAGTCATGCCTTAGGGCACGGGATTGGGCTGGATGTTCACGAGTTCCCCAGGCTGGGACCGAAGCAAGACAAGCAACTGCAGGCCGGGATGGTGGTCACAGTGGAACCGGGCGTTTACTTTCCCGGCAAGTTTGGCATTCGGATTGAAGATGACGTGCTGGTGACCAAGGATGGCTTTGAAGTGCTGACCAGCGTGCCGAAGGAACTGAGTGATACGTTGGTGAGTTAAGGGCTCGCGCGGGTTCGTACTATTCGCGGACGAGTTTCGCCCTCAGCTTTCTCTCCGCCTGCTGGTCACGAGCCGAGATCCGGGAACCAGTATTCGACTGCCTTCCAATTCACGCCGTCTTTGCCGCGCCAAAATTCCGCCGGCGCGTTCCAGTCGCTGTGCGGGCTCCCAACCTCCCAATCGCTTGGACGGACATAGGCATCAAAACAACTCTTGCGTGACTCCGGCTTCAACACATCTGCAAGCGCGAGGATTTGCACCAGGACTTCCCGTTCAGCAACATTGGACTTCAGCAAAGGGCTGATTTCCTTGACGAACTTGCTGGGAATGGTCTTTTCCGGCGAGTTGTCCGCGGCGCTGAGGATTTGTTTGAGGCAATCCTTATCCGCCTGCGTGGGGACCGGGATTCCCTCGGCAAGAAGGCGTTCCAGGTCGAACATGTTGTAGAGTGCGTGTTGATGCCGAACGCCGCCGAACTTGATTCTTTCAAAGTTCAGTACGTTGAGATCAAACGTCTCCTCCAAACCCAAACCTCCGCAGATCGAGCAACCGCGTCCAATTCGCGTGCCGTCTTTGAGAACCTTGACGATCTTGTCCTTCTCTGGCCGCAGGTGATCCGGGAAATGGGCAATCACCGGTAACTTGCCAGTGCGCACCGGAATTCCAAGTGGCGCGTGGTCAGGCTGGCCAGGAAGGCATCGCCCACGTGCTGGGGAGTCAACTTGCTGCGGACCTGGATGATCCGTTGCACCATTTCGTCATGCGTCAGATGCAAGGGATCGAACATGGTCCCCTTGGACTTGGCGTACTCGAAGTCGGCAGGCGGAGTGGTCCGTGGATCCGGCTTCCAGCCTGCGGAGGACCAATGCGTATCAATCAGGATTTGGATGGCCTTCATGTCTCGTGGCATTGGAGAGCGAGACCCTCGGGAATGCGGATGCAAATCGGCGCGATTTTGGAGCCATTGCGGGGGATTTTCGGCCACAACTGAGTCTTGGCGTCCAAATGCCGACTTCCGTTTGGGACCAACTTCAACTAGTTTATCCTGTTTGAGTTAACGACCAATCACGGCTTGTTTGCAAGCCTTTCCGCTGAACCTGCGGAAAACGACCGAAATCGGTCTGATTTCAAATTCATTGGAGAGAAACGGCATGGCTGACTCGGCGTCGAAAGCCCGCGATCCTTTCGACTTGAAGCGACTGCGGGAATTGGTCGAGTTGATGGAGGAACACGATCTCTCGAAAGTCGAAATGCGGTCCGGCGACGCGCAGCTTTCGGTGCGTCGCGGCGCCAAGGTCGTGACGCAAGCCGCCGCGGCTCCAGTGCTTGCCGCGCCGCAGGCCGTTTCCGCGTCTGCGACAAGCGGAGAAGCGGCTGCCCCCGCGGCTGACGACTCCAAATTGCAGACGATCAAGAGCCCTGTGGTGGGCACATTCTTTGCTTCGGCCAAGCCTGGCGAGCCGGCGTTTGTCAAGCCGGGCGACATGGTCGATCCGGACACGGTTGTGTGCATCGTTGAAGCCATGAAGGTCTTCAATGAAATCCCCGCCGGAGTCTCCGGCAAGATCGTGCGGGCGCTGGTCCAGAACGAACAACCTGTTGAATACAACCAGGGGTTGTTCGCAATCGAGCCTGCATAGCTCTTGCACTTTTTGCTGCGTTGGGGAAGGGAAGCTTCCGACGCTGCTGGCAAACACCGCCGGGGCATCGGCCAAAAAATCGATCTCAAGTTCCCTCAGCAGATATTGTTCATCGCCGATGTATACGCGTCTCTTGGTTGCCAATCGCGGGGAAATCGCGATGCGCATCATCCGTGCGTGTCGTGAACTCGGC
>CALJLD010000081.1 GCA_937982665.1 uncultured Planctomycetales bacterium | reverse complement strand
TGCCGGAGTTGGGTTGGCACACGCGTAGCGATTAAGCGCAACCTGCCAATCCTCCCTTGCAAAAAAGCGGCAACACCGGCGCTTTAGGCCAGAGAACAAGTCATTTTTGCCGCTATGCGCAAGGTTGCTTTCCGTCCTTCCGGCACGATTAGAAATCGCCTGAGCCAATTGCAGCCTGGTCTGTTTCTTGGCGGATATTAGAAGAATGAGGGGAGATCCCGTTTTCAAGTCAACATCATCGATGAGGCGTCGCCGTGGCGAAATTCGCTTCCGCAAACTCGCAAATTCTGTTGGAAGCCGGAACCAACGAAGTTGAGATTCTGGTTTTTACAGCCGGCGGCTTACGTTGTGGCGTGAATGTCGCCAAGATCCGCGAAGTGCTGGACGTGCCTGCGGTCCGCAAGACCGTGGGAACTTCGGCGCCTGCGCTGGAAGGCGTCGCGCGAGTGCGCGATTTGGTAGTCCCGGTTGCCGACCTGGCAATGTGCATGTTCCCGGAGCAGCCATCGAAGCAAAAAAAGACGGATCAGCTTTTGCTGTTGGAGTTCAATGAAGATCTTGTTGGTTTCCGTGTTGCGGAGGTCGACAAGATCATGCGTATCTCCTGGAAGACAATTCAGCCGTTGCCAACAACCGTGGGCGACACCGCGTTGTGTACCGGCGTTGCCGTGCTGGGCGACGAGTTGATTCCCATGCTCGACTTCGAATCAATCGGCGTCAGCCTTGGCATGTTCTCCACGGCCGAGTCGATTGACGATGTCGAGAATTGTCCGCTGACACGCAGCGATCACCTGATTGCCTACGCGGACGACTCGTCGCTCATTCGCGAGATGATTCGACATCGTTTAACGCATGCAGGATTCACCAATTTGTGCGAGTTCCGTGATGGTCAGGAAGCCTGGGAGTTCTTGAACGAGGTTGCCAGTAAGGTGCCAGAAGGCGAACTTCTCAAACAAGTCGCAGGGCTGGTCACGGATATCGAGATGCCTCGGATGGATGGGCTGACGCTGACTCGCCGCATCCGCGAGTCCCAGGTGTTGAACAAGCTGCCGGTCATTTTGTTCTCGTCGATCGCCTCGGACGCAAACGAAAACAAGTCCGTGCAAGTGGGCGCTGACGCACAGGTCTCCAAAGCAAACGCCGTTGACCTGACAGCAAAGCTCTCGCAAATCATCAGAGCGCGGTTGGAAGCGGTCGGCGCTTGAAGCTAACGCCAAATCACATTGGCAACGTGAGTGTCAGCACGCCAAAGAGCACGGCCGCGGCAATGATGCCAATAACGACCACGCAGCCTTGTTGAAACGGCGTGATGCCGTGCTGCGCGGCGATTTCCTCGACAGCCTCTTTGGCGTCTTTCAAACCGCAACCGTGGACTTCGCGATAGACGCGAATCGCCTGAATCTTGTTGCCCGCCCTCATAAGTTCCACAACTTCGCTCTTCCAGTTTTCCAGCGGAGTCTTCATCCGCGTGGCGCGCGGGTCCAGGTGCATTCCGGCTTCAATGCCTTCGACGGCTTGCTTCGCTTCGATAAGTTCGGCACCGGTGGCTTCGCGGTACTCCTTGACCGCGGCGATCTTCTCTCCGCTGGCAAGCAACTGTCGAACGCGAGCTTCCAAATCCGCGACGCTGGCGCCTGCATGTCGCTCCGGCACCGTTGCGAAGCAATATGGGCACACCGAGTCCTTGGCGTGCAGTTCACGCTTGCAGAATGGACATGTGCGGTGTTCATCCATCTTTGCTGCCTCGCCGCTCAAGATTCCCTGCCATCGCGGGGAACAATCAACACCGGGTGCGGCGAACGGCGAATCAAGTCATGCGCGTGGCTTTGCGAAGCATGATCGGCCGCTTCAATGGCCAACACGACGAGATAGTTGGCTGTTTCATCTTCTGCGAATGGCTGATCCTCGCCTTCATGCTCGACCAACAATTCGTAAGAGAAGTTGTACTCGTCGGAGGCGGCCTGAAGTTGGGCATGCAACCGCGAATGGATCTTGGCCAAGGCCGTCTCCAGTGATTGGATCTTGATGTCCTCTTCCGGATGCAAGGCGTGCAACGCTTCGCGGACATTGTCGTAGAACTCGGTCTCCACCAGCAACATGAGCTCGAATGTTCCGCCTGTGCTGAGCAAACCCGCCGCCCACTGGGCCGCCCTGGGAGCTGAACGATTCTCACCGCTGAGAATCACTCTCACGCGAGACAGGATCTGCTTGTCGGCCGCGAATTCATCACGCACCACAATGACGGGAACAGGCGATCTGGCCAGCAACACATCGATCACCGTACCGGTGCTGTCCGCGCCCACGGACGACAAGTCTCTGCCGAAAGGACTTGGGGCAATCGCAAGGTCCGCCCCGCTTTGTTTGATGGCCGCAAGGATGCGATCATAACTGGCATCGTCCGCGCCCAGGCTAGCGGCATCAATCACCTGGGCGTCGAGCGTCTTGGCAAATTCGCTTGAGATATCGTTCGTCGCCAACGCTGCCTCGCGCCCATCCACCACAGTAACTGCGCAGTTCAAGCGGTCGCGCAACTGTTTGGCGATTTGAACTCCCAACGGATCCTGCTCGGACCCATCCAACGCCAGCAACACGTGCTTTGGCTGAATCGGTTCCAGTGGGGCCAGTTCGCCAACTTCCGCGCGGCGGAACATGGCCATCGATTTCTCGAGGTCGCTGTCCACTTGACGTTGAGAAGGCTCGTACATCTCGCTTACCTGACTACATAAGAAGTGCGGTTGTTGCTTCTGTCGCCGCAGGCGCCGCGTCCGGCAATGAGGGAATCCAGCCTAAGCTATAGAGCATCAGCAAGTACAGGATGCTGCCGGCAACTTGGATCAGCATAATGGTGCCGCCCAGCTTGAGGAACTCGCCCCAGCCGACATTGGTGTTGGCTTCTTTCTTCAGCGTGTAGAGCGCGATCACGCAAGAGATGGAACCGATAGGTGTGCCGTTTCCGCCCAGGTTGCAGCCCAATACGACGGACCACCACAGCGGTTCCGTGGAGACCCCGGTATCGCCGATCTGATTGACGATGGGAATCAGCGTGGCGGCAACAGGGATGTTGTCCACAATTGCCGAAGCGACGGCCGAGAACACCGCCAGCAATGGGACTAGTGCTGTGACCATACCGCCGGAAAGCTCGACAACCTCTCCGCCCAGCCACGTCAGCACATCGGCTTCTTTGACGCAACCGATGATGATGAACAGCCCCAGGAAGAACATGATCACCGTCCAGTTGACTTTGGCGATCGAGTCCTCGACCGTCTTGCCTGCGAACAACAAAGCGGCCGTTCCGCCTGCCAGCGCGATGAAATCCATCCCGACACCCAATGGCTGAGCCAAGGCAAAGCCGATCACGGTCGCCACCAGAATTGCGGCGCTACGATACAGCACATAACGACTTTCCACCAACGCCCAAGGATCAAACTGGCTGATCTTCTTCTCCAGTTGGGCTTTTTCAATCGGCGATTGTTTCCACGGCAAACTCTTGCGGAAGAAGAATCGCAACACACCCAAGGCGATCAAGAAACTGACCAGCGCGTAAGGCGCGGAGATCAGCAAGAAGTGGACATAGGGAATCTTCGCCTGGGTTCCAATCATGATGTTCGGCAAGCCGCTGGCGAAGGTCACAATCGCGCCGCTGTTCGCGCAGATGGCCACGGACAACAGGAACGGCTTCACCGGATAATCGAGCGAACGGCAAATCACCAACACCAGCGAGCTGAGGATCAGCATTGCTGGCACAATGGTCAGCACGGCGACAAAGAAGAACGTCAGCGTGCAGATGGCAAAATACAGTGCCGCCGCGCGGCCGCCTGTCGCCCGAACGATCAACATGCTGAGGAAGTGAAACAGCCCGCTCCGGCTGGTGACATCGACAAGGATTCCCGTCCCGATGATCACCCCGAAGATATTGAGATCATGCTTGATGAATTCGTGGAACTCGTCAAATTCCTCGACCACGCCCAGCGAGAGGGCGAGAATGACCAGCACAATGGCGCCGCACATGGCGGCCACGGTCTTGTGAAAGCGCTCGACGGCCACGCCCACGTATGTGGCCAACATGACGGCCGCAAACAGCAGCATCACCCAGCCAGGCGTGTCAACTTCTGACGTTTCAGCGGCGAGGAGCAGAACATCCATGATGCAAGCCGAGCGAGATGCGAATCAACCGAGCGTTTCCACGCAACCAGGCGACACAGACCAATGACGTTTCGCCAGCGAAAATCGTTGGCAGAGTTGTAACATGTCTGCCGAATCCTTTCAGCGCCGAGCATCGATTCCCCGTGAATTCCCCACTCGCGTAGCTCAGGCGATTCATCACGGGGGCACGCTGGAGTAAAATCCGGCAACGCACTCTCCTTTTCCCTTTCTCCTTTTCCCTTGCCCCTAGCCACTCGCACCCCATCCGGAAGCTCACGCATCCGGCTCGCCATTTTCTTTCTTCCCTTTCCCCTTGCCTCTTATCCCTTACCCCTCCACCAATGGCCGCCAATCTCACGCCGCAATACCTCAAAGCTCAGGAAGAGTACCGTCGCGCGCAGACGACGGAGGAGGAAATCCGCTGCCTGGAGATCATGCTCAAAGAGATCCCCAAGCATAAAGCCTCCGAGAAGATGCAGGCGGATCTCAAGACCAAGCTTGCCACGGCCAAGAAAGAGCTACAGAAGGAGAAGTCCAGCGGCAAGAAAACAACCGGCGTGCGGATTCCTCGCCAGGGCGCCGGCACAGCGATTGTTCTCGGCGGACCCAACGCCGGCAAAAGCCAACTCGTTTGCAGTCTCACCAGGGCGACACCCGAAGTTGCCGAATACCCCTTCACCACGCGCGCTCCGCAGCCCGGCATGATGCAGTGGGAAGACGTGATGGTGCAACTGGTCGATACGCCCCCGGTGACCGCGGACTTCTTCGAGAGCTACATGCATGGCCTTGTCCGTGGCTCGGATGTTGTGCTGCTCATGCTCGATCTCGGCGATGACGATGGCGTGGAACAATGCCAGGACGTGCTCAATCGCTTCAGCGAAATCAAAACCAGGCTCGCCAAGTCAACTGGCCTGGACGAGAACGACGTCGGCATTTCGTACACGGCCACCATCCTGGTCCCCAACAAGATTGACCTGCCCGATGCCGCGGAGCGCTACGAACTGTTCCAGGAACTTTGCCCTGTCGATTTCCCCGTGCAGATGATCTCCGCCACCCGCGGCGACGGACTGGACGACCTCCGCAAACGCATCTACGAGACGCTGGACGTGGTCCGCGTTTACACCAAGCAGCCCACGCAAAAAGATCCGGACATGGAGAAGCCGTTCACCATCCCGCGAGGGCAGACCATCCTGGAAGTGGCCGAACAGATCCACAAAGACATCGCCGCGAACTTCAAATCCGCCCGCGTCTGGGGCAAGAACGTCCACGACGGCACATCAGTCAAAGCGGACTATGTGCCGGAGGATCGGGATATTGTGGAGATCCATGTGTAGCGGGAGGAGGGCCTTCGTGCTTCTACAACGAATCGGGTGCCACTTTTGGCTTGTCCGGCTTGTCCAGCAGTGAATTCGCATTGCAAGCGAACTAGAGCCAACCATGACAACAATACTCAAACCGTGGATGTTTCCACTATCAACCGGGTAGCCCAGTTTGCTCGCCAAACTGGGCAAGGCAAGAGGCGCGGTGAGATGACCACAATTTGCTCCAGGCCGCCATTCAGGCCGTCTTCCCAGGGTTGCATCGCATTCAGGCGTGGGCTTCTGCCTCTTGCTGCGCTCAGTTTGGCGAGCAAACTGAGCTACCCGATTGTGACGGCGTAACTTACTGGGTGGCGCGGCCAGTCGCCGAGCGTGTTGCGTGGCAGCAGGATGTGCTCGTTCGGTCGGAACAATGTTCAACACAAGGACAACGACCGGCAACAATCGTCCCAACCGAGGCTGACTGTGCGAGAAGCAATCTACATGTTCAACCGCCAAACCGCATGGCTGGAGGCCAGTTTGGCAGCGGCGCGAATTTCCTGTCAAGAATCAGAGGGCCCGATTCAAAATGCCATAGATTGCGCGTTTTTATCTGCGAAAACGTATAGGAATACTTTTGAATCCGACCAGCTTGCGAGTCTGGATGCCGCAGGTCTTCCGTGTCCAGCTCATAGGTCACATCGAGAACGTAGTTGGTAAAGATCCCTGGGAACGCCCACGACTCTTTCAATTTCAAGCGGCGGTCTTCCGAGACCTCTGCCGGCTGTGCACTCCCAAAGACATCTTGGTGAATCTCCTCGCGCAGTTTTGAAGACATCTCGGCGTTGGGGAGCGCGATGATCTTCCTGGGATCTTCCGGGTCCCGGCGCGGATGCGGCGAGTATTTGAACAAGGACTCGGCGGCCGCGTCTCTGCAACTGCGTTGCCAAGAGTCAAACGCCAATGCGGCAATCATAAGAACCAGCACAACGGCCAATAAGCGCCGCAAGGTGAACAACCGCGGTTTGGGACGTGTGGCGTTGGTCATGAATGTTCATTGCCGAATGCAACTGCCCAATAGACCTGACCCTCGATTGTACGAGGCCTTGATTCGGCTGTGCTACGACAAACGGGACAACAAACGAATCAACCTCCACCGGGTAGCTCAGTTTGCTCGCCAAACTGGGCAAAGCAAGAGGCGCGGTGAGTTGACCATAAAGTGCTCCAGGCCGCCATTCACGCCGTCTTCCCAGGGTTCGCAATCGCATTCATGCGGGGGCTTCTGCCTCTTGCTTTGCTCAGTTTGGCGAGCAAACTGAGCTACCCAATTGTGACGCGAATGTTGTTGCATGTGCGGATTAGCATGCCGAAATTCGATCCGCTCTTGAAACTTTTTGCCCACTTTGGCGTCAATGAGGTATGGTGACGCTGCGTTAAGACGGAGTTGTCATGGGGCATTTTGCTGTTGGCCAGGCCTGTTGTCGGAATTTGTGGAAGGATGAAAACCATGCGTTCCCGCCTCCTTCGTACCGTTGGTTATGCAGTTCCGCTGTGCGCCGCGATGGTCGCTTGCTTTGGCTGCGGAGGTGATGCACCCAAAGCGCCGCCGGAGATCTTCAGCGACGCCCGGCTGGCTGATGTGGCCGAAGCCGATCTTGACCGCTTGATGGCTTTTGGCGGCGTTGACGTGATTGTTGAGGAGGAAGGCGAGCTTTGCGTATATCTCAGCGAGGCGAATGTGACCCAGCCGGATGAGATCAACGCCATTTTGCCAGTTGTGGCTCGCTTGCCCGACATCAAGAAACTCTACCTGACCGGCACGCCTGTCGATGATTCCGGCATGGATGCGATCGCCAAGATGACGACGCTTGTGTCAATCAACCTGGACAGCTCACGAATCACAGATGCCGGTCTGGCGAAGCTGGCCACCTTGCCGAACCTGGAAACCGTCTTCTGCCGCAACACGGAGATTACCGTCGCAGGCGCGGCGAAGCTTCGGGATGAAAAAAACGTGCTCGTGACGCGATAGCAGTGCAACTTGCCAATTGCGCTGTCAGACTCGGATGTTGGTTCGCGACGGCGTCCACTGATTCTCGCCAGGGCAATTCCGCGCATAAGGCCCGAACATTCTCAGAGCTTAGGTTGTCTGCAGTGTGATTCCCCTCGCTTGCGATACAATAATCGCCGGCGAGTTGAGCTTCTTTGCTTCACACGACAGACACCATCATGCCGAAAGCTGCTTACAACGGACCGTTGGAAAAGGTCAACGATACGCTCTGGCGGATTCCCAAGAGCTATAAGCCGGAGATGCGCGTTGATGGCTTGATCTTTGCCGATGACGACATGATCGACATGATTCGCAAGGATCAAGCGCCCGAGCAGGTGGCCAACGTTGCCACGCTGCCTGGCATTCAACGCGCCAGCATGGCCATGCCGGACATTCACTGGGGTTACGGATTCTGTATCGGCGGAGTTGCCGCAACCGACCCGGATGAAGACGGCGTGATCTCGCCAGGTGGCGTGGGCTATGACATCAACTGCGGTGTGCGGTTGATGCGGACCGACCTGTTCTATCAGGACGCCAAGAAGAGCCAGCGGCAGTTGGTTGATGCTCTGTTTGGTGCCATCCCAACAGGCGTCGGTCGCGATGGCCGCTACACGTTCAACAAGAAGGAACTGCGCGAGCTCATGCGCAAAGGTTCCGGATACCTCAAGGAGCGCGGACTGGCGACAGACACCGACCTGCGCTTTACGGAAGCCTTCGGCTGCATTGATGGCGCGGAACCGGAACTTGTCAGCGATCGCGCTTTGGAACGCGGTAGCAGTCAGTGCGGAACGCTTGGTTCCGGAAACCACTTCCTTGAAGTTCAGATCGTCGATGCGATCTTCGACGCCGACGCCGCGCGCGCCATGGGCTTGGAAAAAGACATGGTCTGCGTGATGATCCACAGCGGCTCGCGCGGCCTGGGCTACCAGGTGTGCGATGACGCGCTCAAGAACCTGCGCGGCGCTCCGGCCAAGTACGGAATCGAACTTCCTGATCGTCAGTTAGCTTGCGCGCCGATCAACAGCCCCGAAGGCGAAGAGTACCTCGGCGCGATGTGCGCCGCGGCCAACTACGCCTGGTGCAACCGTCAGCTCTTGATGTGGCAAGCGCGCGAGGTCTTCGAGCAGGTCTTTGGCCGCAACTGGGAACAGCTCGACATGGAGCTGATCTATGACGTTGCGCACAACATCGCCAAGCGCGAAGAGCATGACGTGGACGGGCAGAAGAAGCACGTCTGGGTTCACCGCAAGGGAGCCACGCGGGCCTTCCCGCCAGGCCACCCGGAAACGCCCGAGCCGTATCAAGCGATCGGCCAGCCGGTGATTATTCCCGGCGACATGGGCACAGCCAGCTGGGTTCTCGCCGGACAAACCGGCAGCATGGAGCAAACTTTCGGCACGGCCTGCCATGGCGCTGGTCGCGTGATGAGCCGCACCAAGGCCATCAAGCACGCACAAGGTCGCAAGATCGATCAGGAACTGCTACAGCAGGGCGTTGTCGCTCGCGCTCGCAGTTGGAAGGGTCTGGCCGAAGAACAGCCCGACGCCTACAAGAACGTCGACACGGTCGTGGACGTTGTGCACAACGCCGGCCTGGCGAAGAAAGTCGCCCGCATGCGGCCGATTGGGGTGATCAAGGGTTGAGAGAAAGAGTACGATACGGAGAATCTACCGCCATTTCTCGGTATGATAGCAACAAGGAGGTTGCTGGTGCTCAATCGACAAAAAGCCTTACTTCTGTTCATTGCAGCAGCGAAACGAAGTGTCAGCAAAATTGAACTGACGAAGTGGAGCTTCATGCTGCGTCACGAATCGCCCAGTCGTGGTGGAAATGCCTTCTATGACTTCCTCCCGTACCGTTACGGCCCCTTTTCGTTTTGTCTGTTTCAAGAGCTGGAAAAGCTTGTTGCATCAAACTTTATCGAAGTCGAAGGTAACCAAATCACCTTGGGCAAAGTGGACTTTGACTCTGACCGCGTGCCGAGGCAAGTTCGAGCTGACATCGACAAGATTGTAGCCCGCTACACGAATTGGGATCACCAGCGGCTAATTGACTACGTTTATGAATCTTATCCTTGTTTTACGGTCAATAGCATAGTCCGAAGGTTAGCGAGTCGCCCAACGGCCACTCCCGCAGTTTACACTATTGGGTACGAAAGCCAGTCGCTTGACGCAGTGCTGGACGAACTGGTCAGGTCCGGAATTCGGCGATTGGTTGACGTGCGGCGAAATCCAGTTGCACGCCGCTTCGGCTTCCACAAGTCAACTTTACAGCGGTGCAGCGACAAAGTTGACATTGAGTATTTCCATTTTCCGGAGTTGGGTATTGCATCAGAGGATCGGCGCCGTTTGGATTCACAGAGTGACTACGAGAAGCTATTCGGCCGGTACGAGACCACAACGCTGCAAGCGAACAGAGACTCGATCGCAACGGTTTCGGACTTAATCGCAGATCAAGCAAGTGCATTGATGTGCATGGAGGCGGACCCGAAATCTTGCCATCGGTCTAGACTGGCAGCTTGCATCTCAAGAGGAACCGGTTTGCCAATTGTTCACCTGAGGGCAGGAGAATGTCTGACACAGAAAGAACAAGAGTCCTTATTACGGTTATGACGTATCCACACCCCTCGACGCAGTACCAAGAACTGGTCTGCACCGCGGGCGTTACGGAATCTGGCCAATGGGTTCGGCTCTACCCAATCGACTACCGCTATCGCCCAAGCACTCAGCGATTTCGCAAGTACCAGTGGATTGAGGTGGAGTTAGAAGCTCCCGGAAAATCGAACGACAATCGGCGAGAAAGCCGAAGGCCGGTCCTCGAAAGCATTCGGCTAATGGGAGAACCGCTTGGAACCCAACGTGACCGCTGGTCGGAACGCCGTGAGATTATTGATCAGTTACCACACCACACGCGCAATGAGCTTGTTTCGCTCTATGACAAGGAACGGGTGTCTCTGGGAATTATTAGACCCAAAAAAGTCCTCGATTTGGAGATCCGGCCAGCTTCGGAAGAATGGAAAGCCGAGTGGCAAAGTCTGTTTAGCCAGCTAAAGCTGTTCGGTCCACCACAAAAGCCGCTAAGGAAACTTCCATATACATTTCACTACGTGTTCGAATGTGAGGATAGCGAAAAACCACACACCGCAATGTGTGAGGACTGGGAACTCGGAGCACTCTTCCTGAATGAGGCAGCGCGTCTAGGTTCGGACGAAGCTGCGGCCGAGAGTGTGCGCAACAAATTTCTTCTTGAACTGTGCGCTGATGAGCGTGACACTCGTTTCTTTATGGGGACCCGGTTTCCTTACAACACATGGCTTGTTGTTGGTGTCTTCTGGCCACCAAAGGTCTCCCAGCAATCTTTGTTCTAGCTAATCGGCCGTGCCGCACATACACGGCCAATCGACGGTTGAACTCTGCCTTCGTCACGGGAACAATGCGAGTTTTTGCGGTTTATTGCGCTCGCGATTCTTTCGCGCCAAAGATTAGAAGTGGAGACGAGCGGGCTCGAACCGCCAACCCCTGGCTTGCAAAGCCAGTGCTCTCCCAATTGAGCTACGTCCCCAGTCTTGGCGCAGTTCCCGGTCTTGCTCGGCCGGGTTGCTTCAATCATACCAGCGCGAATGCGCAAGCTTGAACACCCACAAAGTGGGCAAATCGTCGAAGTATGATAAGAGATTCGGTGATCTACGCAACTGCCGTGACGGACGCCTCCTTGCTGTTCGTCCGAAAATTGTGCCCATCGCTAGTCTAGGGCTCGCAACAGTTTGCGGCAACGCCCTCAAGAAAAACGGAAAATTCTTCCGCCGAAGTGCAAATCCAGGCGATGGATTCCCTTATTTGTTACTGAGGGCAAATGGATCAGACAAACACAGCCACAATCACCGGCAATCAATGAAGCCTGGCATCGTGACCGGGGCAACTTCACAAGCTCAAAGAGAACGAGATGCCATACCTGAAGCTCAAACATGGTGAGGAAATCGCGCTGGAACTCGTCGCTCGGGTTGCAGCCAAGAAACTCCTCGACGGTCGCGTCAAAGTTGAGGTTCAGGATTGCCGCCTGATTCCCATGAAGCGAGAAGATCGCAAACAGGCATCCAACAGAAGTTTGCCCAAACCGTAGTGCCGGTGCTGTAGCCAACAATTGAAATAAGCGGGCTTGTCGCCCCCGGTTTTCCCTGGCCGAACCTGTGAGCTTGTTGCTCGCGCGTTCGGCCTTTTTTCGTCCGCATTTCCTATGACTCAACTGCTCAAATCCAATTCGCCCAAAGGCAAGATTGAACCACCGGATATCACATGGACGGTGTTGATCGCTGCCATCTGCGGAGGGCTGACGGAGGCCATTGCTCGACTTTCTGACCGCGAGGAATGGTGGATTCCGTTGGCGATCGCGGGCCTGGCCGGTGCGATTACATTCACCAAACGTCTCTACTCCAACTATCAGCAAAGGAACCACTAATGGCCTGCCATCCGTACCCCGAAAACATGCCGCTGGAGTGCGCCACGCAACTGTGGGCGATGCTGCGGGATGACATTTCCAACACCGCGCAGAAGCACCAGATCATCCATCATGCGTGGACGATCATCGGCTACGGCGCGAAGTTGTACGAATCGACCTCGCCCGACACACCAACGCCCTTTGGCTGCGGCGAGGACCAAACCAAATTCACCGAAGCGTTGCGTGGCTGCAAGGACTGCTGTGACAAGCAGCGACAAGTGTTCGGCAACGACATTCTCGACTTCTTCTCGTCCGTGTTGCAAATGCTCGATCAAGCGTTGCATTGGCTGCTGGAAAAGCTCGAAGCAATTGACCAATGATTAGCGGTCCAATCCAGCCCGAGAACTTTGTCAAGCAGTTGATCTTCATGATCTGGCTGCAATTCGGGCTGATCTGTTTTCTCGTGTTCTACATCATCAAGCGATGTAAATGAAAACCGCATTCAGCATCCCGGTGTTCTTTCTGTTGTGTGCCTGTGCGTGCGCGCAGATCGAAGGTCCGGAACAGGTCGGCATCTTTCGTTTGGTGAAGTTGCGGTCCGTCGCCACCGCCGACGGATACGCCTGGTCGGTCGCTTCGCAAGCGGACACGGTAGACATCCAGGCCATCGGTGACGGTCGCGAAGCTGTGTTTGTTGGTCCGCCTGGCGAATACGTTGTGACGCTGTTGGCAACCACCGTCGATTGGGACGCGCGGCAGTTCGATCAAAAGCAATCCGCCAAGCGGATCAAGATCGTCAACGATGACCCTGGTCCGGAGCCTGGGCCCAGGCCAAATCCCACGCCCGGTCCGCTTCCGGACGGAGCTTACAAACTCGCGCAGTTCAGCTTCGATGCCGCGCAACAAGTTCCGGCAACACATCGGCACTACGCAGCGCGGTTGGCCAGCACGTTTGAAAGCGTCGCCGCACAGTTGTCGGCCGGGACGATCACCAGCATCACCGCGGCCAACAATAAAGTGAAGTCGGACAACGCGGCCATTCTTGGCAACGACCGCACAACCTGGCAGACGTGGTTGAACGCCATGAACACACGCATGACGGAACTGTGGGGTCAGCACCAAAGCATTCAAACGATTTCGGGCATGGCGAGTGCTTATCGTGAGATTGCAACGGGACTGAGGGCAGTCAAATGAAACTCGATCAAGCCGCAAAGCGAATCAAAGACGAGTTGCCGGATGCCAGCTATCCGCGGCTTGATCCCATGCTGATTGCGCTGCTGATCCAGGTCATCGTCGAAATGATCAAGTTTTGCTGGAAGCCAACCAACCTGGACCTCGCCAGGCGAATGAAGTCGCTCGTCGGCCCGTTCTGGTGGATCAGGCCAGCCAATCACCAGGCCCGCGCACGGTTGCGCGACGCCATTGACGCGAAATTCAAACACCGCAACTGCGAAAGCCACGATCGCGAAGAGATTTTTCAGGCCTGCCTCGAAGCGCTGCACGGCGCGACCGAGTTGGAATGTCTTTCCGTGGTGAACGATGCGCGCGCAGCAACACGGAACGCAACTGATGGCCATCAATAACAAGAAATTCGGCTGGGTTGACAATCCGCGTGCCGTGGAAGCGGTTGTCGCCACGTTGCCGCGTCCGATCTTCGGCATTGCCGCGCAGAACATTGCCGGCAGCGGAGCCGGAAAGGTGGCGCTGCTGCACAAGTGCTTGGAAGAAGTGGCTGGCTCGTTTCCCATCCACAATCAAACAATTGGCGACTGCGTTTCGCACGGCTGGGGTCTGGGTGTGGACGTGTTGAAATGCGTCGAGATCAAACTGGCCGGCGAGAATGAAGTCTTTCGCGCGGAAACGGCCACGGAAGTGATCTATGCCGGCAGCCGCGTGGAGATTGGCCGCGGAGAGATCGGCCGCGGTGACGGTTCACTGGGCGCCTGGGCGGCGAAGTTCGTTGAGGACTATGGCATTGTCACCCGCGAGCAACACGGCGGTCATGATCTCAGAGTCTATTCGGGCGAGCGCGCCAAACAGTGGGGTATGCCGCGGGCGGGCGTTCCTGACGAACTGGAACCCGAAGCGCGGGAACATCCGGTCAAGACGGTTTCCGTTGTTCGCAGTTATGAGGAAGCGCGGGATGCGATCGCCAACGGCTATCCGGTTCCCGTTTGCTCCATGCAGGGCTTTTCCGATCAGCGGGACTCGGAAGGTTTCGCAAGACCGCAAGGCCAGTGGGCTCACTGCATGTTGTTCCTGGCGGTCGACGACGAACATCGGCGACCCGGTTTGTTGTGCATGAACTCGTGGGGTCCGAACTGGATCTCTGGGCCCAAGCGGCACGGTCAGCCGGACGGTTCCTTCTGGGTGGACGCTTCAACCTGCACCCGGATGTTGCGCGGCGGTGATTCGTTCGCGATCTCCAACTTCGTTGGTTATCCCGGCCAAAACATTCCTGACTTCATGTTTGCCTGATGAAAACTCTCATCTTCATCCTGCTGCTGTGTTCTCCGCTTGTCGCCCAGACGCCGGACTTCAACTTCTGCGATGAGCCAGCCCTTTCAGGATCGTGGCGCGCGGCTTCACCGCAAAGCGCTGTGCCGCAACAGTTGAAGGCGACCGACATTCACTACGTTCGCCGCAACGCCGAACGGCAAGAGAACGCGATTGTATTGGTCTGCGTCGGTCAATCTTCGGCAACGGAAGCCGCGGTCCAACAACAGGCATTGGCCAACGGCTGGCATTTCTGCACGGCGGTTGGCGGATCCGGAGCAACGGCCGCCTGGCCTGCCGGTTGGGAAGCGGGCGTGCATCAATGCAAGGTTATCGGCGGCCAGTTGTTGATCATCGGCGGCGATTCTTATGACCGTGTGTTCTCACCTCAGACGGCCGGGATCGGCACGTTCGCCGGCCAGGTCCTTTCGCCGCAACAAGTTTATTCGCAGCCGCAATACCAGAACTCGTATCGAAACGATAGGGACATTGATGATGGCCCGGTTGACTTGGGCCCTGGTCCGCCGCCAGGACCGTACAACTATCCGGCAGCCGGTGCTTATTCTTCTGCTTACTCAAGCAACTCAGCAACGCCGTATGGCGTGAGCCCGATCGGTACGCGGCATGCGGACTGTTCGGTGACGGTCGGCTATGGCCAACCGTATTACGTGGGCAATGCCGGCTACAACTCGGGCGGCTATTCCAACTACGGGCTGCAAAATTACGCGCCGCGAAACTATGTTCCGCGAAACTACGGCAGCGGCTTCTCGCTGTCGCGACCGTTTGGCGGAATGTTTTCCTCCTTCGGCGGTTCTTCCGGCGGTCAATTGTGCATCGGCGGATCGTGAAGCTAACACTCGGCTCCAGTTGGGAGCCATCAACTTAGGAGCTTGAGTATGTGGATGCAGATCGCACTGATCGTCGGAGCCGTGATTGGCGGAAACGTTTTGTTCCTGCTGATGCTGGGCCACCGCACGCCGGCCAAATGGGCTGCCGCGGCGTATCTCAAGATTCGCGAGGAAGCCGACAAGATCAAAGCCAGGCAACAACTGCGCCGCACTAAAGCGATGATCGGCCTGTTTGTTTGGGCTGCGCTTTCGTCAGCGTCGTTTGCGCAAGGATTCGCTTCCGCAAAAGACCTGAACGTCATGGCCTCCACAACTGCGGAAGCCGCGGACATCAAGTCGCTGGCGCAACGTCAACTCGAAGAGATTGCCGCCGAATGGCTGAACGGCGAAATCCCCGACCGCATGATCTGTATCCACCTGGACAAGCGGACTATTCCCGCGTGCTTGACATGCGCTCCCGCAGGCGAGACCCGCCACTACATCTGGGTTCAAGACCGCAGCCAACTCAAGCACGAATTGGCCCACGCGCTGTTGTGGCATTTGAATCTGCCCGAATGGGCCGACGAAGGCATCGCATCACAATACGACAACTACCCCAGCGACGAACGGCGGCTTGTTTCGTACCTGATTAGTGCACAAGGCAAACACGCATTTCTGAAGGAATTGAAAGATGCAGACAATCAACATCGGCGGTAAGCGGATTTCCATAGCGAACATCGAAAGCTGGCATGACAACACGCTTTGTTTGCCCAGCGGACGGGTGCTTCGCGTGGAGTTGACAGCGGAAGAGATTGACGAATTGATTGCCAACACTTTGCCTGGCTCGGCGTAACGCCATGCCTTGGCCAGAGCAACCTACAGAAGTTGATCAAATGACGAAAGAACAACAAGACTCAACCGCTGTCTTCATTCCCAGGTGGTTTCTGGGAGCGATTGGCCTTTTATTCATTCCGGCGGCAAGTCTTGCCGGCTGGATGGTCATGCAAGTGACATCCTTGGACGGACGGATGACCGCCACCGAAGTCGCGCGATCGGAAATCCGCACCAGCCTTAACGATCAGACGCAGGAAATCATCGAGCTGCGGTTGCAGATCGAGCGGCTGTTGGTGATCAAGCCGGCGGACGTCTACAGAAAACTGGAAGAGTTGGAGCGAAAGCTCGCGGAGCGCCAGGAATGACACGCATCACTTTGGAATTCGACCACCCTCCATCACGCATCATGGTCGATGGAGTGGAGTGGAAGCCTGAGCAACAACCACCAAAGCCAGAACCTCGGCCGCAACCATCTCCGCCAAGAGTTTCACCCGTGCCCGCAGATGACACACCAATCAAACCATTCACTGAAGATGGCTTGCAGTTCCCGCACTTTGACACCGCAGCCAAAGACGGCAAACGCCGCGTCGCTTCGTTCCGGCCGTTCACTTACCCGCTGGATGATCCCAGCATCGCCGAGTATTCCCCGGTGCTGATTTGGGGGAGCAATCCCAACAAGGAATCAACGTTGCAGCTCCGAGAACACGCGCCTCACGTCAAGATTCCCGGCTACATTCTGGAAACAACGGCACTCAGCACGGAATCGCTCAACAGCTGGCAGCTTTGGTGTGCCGACAACAGTTACCCGATGGAGAAAGGCATTCTCGCGGCAATCCCGGATAGCCAACGTGACGGTTCCGAGCAAGCCTGGGCGAACGTGTTTGATGACACGTATCGCCAATGGGCATTTGAACGCGCGCTCAAGAAAGCCGAGCGCTTTGACGGACTGCTGTTTGACATGGCGTTCAACCCTAACGTCAACAAGAACAAGACCGGCAATCGCCACTGGCAGCATGCGGCCGGCTCGTTGATGCGAGAAATCTATCGCCAGTTGTCCGAAGGCAAAATCGTTTGCGCGAATGTTTCACGGTGGAAAGCGCAACAGTACGAAGTTCTCGCCCGCTATGTCGCCGGCTTGTACCTGGACCGCTGTTTCATCAAGCCGGAACTGGATGACAACGACCTCTGGCGGCAATGCGTGGAGAACGAACGCATCCGCAAGACGTGGCCGGACTATTGGTCGATTCAAGATTCTTGGGGCCGCGCGGGCGCGAAGGAATCGCCTGGCTACAAGATGGGCGATTATTGCCGCTATCTACTTCGCATGGCCACGTTGGGCGGCTGGCAGGAAAAGCATTTCTTCGCGTGCTGCAACAACGACGCGGGTGCGGGCTCACACTCGCGGATTTTTGCGCACCATTGGGTGCCTGCGTGCTTAGTGAACTTGGGCGAACCGAAGGACGAGCCGTATTGGTGGAACCGGGACGAAGGCGTCTTAACATGCAGCTACGAGCGCGGCGAAGTCTACGCCCGCGCGGCTGTGAAAAAGAGCTATCAATATCTCCCGCCCTACAAGCTAAGCCGTGAGGGTCGTTACATCGGCTTTGACGGTTCGGAGGTGAGAGCGGTGTCCTGGGAGTTGGGGCCCGGCGAGGGAGTTATCGTAAAGCGGTGATTGTCAGCAGTGAACCACGCGGATTGCCGAGTGCATTCGCCACATCAAACTAAGCATGCCAGTCCGCACCGCACAAGAAGCACTGTTGCGATTTGACCGTCCGCAACGGCTTTCCACATTTCGGGCAGGGGGGACTCGGTGGTGGCGGAGGCGGCGCATTGATCAGTTCGTCAACGAGATGTGTCGCGGCTTCCACCACGGCCGGATCATCATCAGTTTGCCACGTCTGGAACAGCTTGACGTGTGGCAGGAGTGCTTCGCGCGTGTTGACCGCATGAGCTCGATCGGCTTCCGCTTGTGCCGGATCGCGTTCGTACCGAATGGCAAAGCTTTGGATAATGTCGTTCGCGGAGATTGTGACCCCAAACAGAAAGTCAATCACTCCTGCCCGATTGACGGCCACGGAGTTGGCGGCGATGCGAATCACAAACGGCAATGCGGCCACCGTTGCGTCGCAAAGCATGCCTTGATGATCAAGCGAAGCGGTCAGCCATCCGATCGCTTCTTCGCTGGCCTGAGCATTGATCGAAGCGAGTTGCTGCAGTAAGTGCGGCGTGTCTTTCGCAGGGCCATACGCGTGCGACAAATCCAGCCAGGGCACATCATACAAATCAGGCAAAGGGACGATCATCTCCGGCCCACGCAAGGCGGCCGCCAACTGATCCGGGTCACAGGCGTTATCGAGCCATTCGGGCTCAGCAAAGATAGGGAGATCACGCTTGGGAACAACGTGTTCGGCAGCGTCTCCCCCTGCATGATTCCGCCGAACTGCTCTTCTCCGGTCTGCACATACAAATCTGCCAAACCTAGAAACGTATTGCCGTGATCCTGTAGCGATCCCGATTGAACCGCGAGTTGATAGGCAATTTCCGGATGGGACGCCCAAAACGGCCGACGCTCGAGCACGCAGCGCTTACCGCTTGCGAAAACGAGCACGGCAACAAAAACGGCAATTCTTTGGATGCGGAGGACATTCGGCGTTCTCAACGGGCCGCTCGTTACGGAGAAGAAGAATTACAACAACAGGCACTCCACTATGCACGTCCGTCAGGTGGAAGCTCTGTGGGCTGGATTATGCTGCAACCATGGACGTGAATTCTCGATAGACGCAGTGGGGTTTCGTCCAGCTAAGCCCAGCCTATTCTTGCGTCTTTAACTCCTCGACCAACTCGTCTAGCAGAGGCGGCCCTTCGATACGCCACCAATAAGGCTCAGGAATCTTCGGCTCGTGGTACCGATGCAGCGCCGCCAGGCCAAGCAGTTCGATGGGCGTATCGGCAGTGAGATCAGTCCCATCTGGCATCGTTGCTTGCCAGCGCAGGCTCGGAACGTAGTCGGCATGCGCCGAATGACCGAGTGCCTTCAGTGAGTAACCCAATTCTTGCAGTAAGAGCAAACACGAGTTGAAAACATTGCGGTGGCCGAACAGCCTGGGGCCGCGCGGTGGAACATGATCCGGATCATGCTTGGCCAGAACCTGCAATCCACCGATTACCGCTCGCTCGCACGTTCCGCTGAAGGTTAATGACTTCGATTTGTAGCTGAAGCTCGTTTGCAGTTCAGCAAGCTTATGGATCTCTAATTCCCCGCCTTCCTGATCCGGAATGCCCGCAATCTCCAGTTTCTTCAGATCCAAAAAAACAAGTTCGAGTTCGGCCTTCTCAGGAAGCTCGCCTGAGCGCAAACGCGGAGCGCTTGGAAGTTCATCAAGGAATCCGTGAACGCTAAAGAAGGGCATCCCAGGATCGAGATTGTATTCAAGAGCGGGAAGCGTGTGAGATCAGGCACATCGGTATAACGCGAAGTGATCGTATGCGGGTTGTCGCAAGCTTCGTACCACTGCATCGCCTGCCCCTCTCTACAACAACACGTCCTTCACCACTTCACCGTGCACGTCGGTCAGGCGGAAGTCTCGCCCTTGGAAGCGGTAGGTCAGGCGTTCGTGATCGATGCCGAGAAGGTGCAGGATGGTGGCGTTGAGGTCGTGGATGTGGACGGGGTTTTCCGTGATGTTGTAGCTGAAGTCGTCCGTCTCGCCGTAGACGATGCCCGGCTTTACGCCGCCGCCGGCTGCCCACATGGTGAAGCAACGCGGATGATGATCGCGGCCGTAGTTGGTTTTGGTCAGGCCACCTTGGCAATAGATGGTGCGACCGAACTCGCCTCCCCAAACAACGAGCGTGTCTTCCAACATGCCGCGTTGCTTGAGGTCCTTGATGAGCGCGGCGGAACCTTGATCGACATCCTTACATTGTGCTTTGATATCGCCGGGCAAGTTGCCGTGCTGATCCCAACCTCGGATGAATACCTGCACAAAGCGGACGTCGCGCTCGGCCAATCTTCGCGCAAGCAGACAATTTGACGCGAACGTGCCGGGCGTGTGCACATCTTCTCCATACATCTCCAAGATGTGTTCCGGCTCGTCGGAGATATCGGTCAACTCCGGCACGCTGGTCTGCATGCGATAGGCCATCTCATACTGAGCGATCCGGGCATCGATCTCGGGATCGCCGGTGACCTGCAATCGCTTGGCGTTGAGCTCCGCCAGAGAATCCAACATCCGGCGCCGCGTGCCGCCATCGACCCCGGGCGGGTTGGAAAGATACAGCACGGGATCGCCTTTGGAACGCAGCGAAACGCCTTGGTGCTGCGTGGGCAAGAAGCCGGCGCCCCACAGTCGGGCGTAGAGTGCTTGAGCCGCACGCTTGGCGCTCCAACTGGAATGCAACACCACGAACGATGGCAGGTTCTCATTGCTGGTCCCGAGACCATAAGAGAGCCACGCCCCCATGCTGGGCCGGCCGGGGAGTTGGCTGCCGGTTTGAATGTACGTGATGGCCGGATCGTGATTGATGGCTTCCGTGTGCAGGCTTTTGATGATCGCCAGCTCATCGGCCACGCCGGCGGTGTGCGGCAGCAGCTCGCTGATCCACGCGCCGTGTTCGCCGTGTTGATCAAACTTGAAGATGCTGGGCGCGATGGGGAACCGCGTCTGACCGGATGTCATCGTCGTGAGCCGCTGCCCATTGCGGATGGTCTCGGGCAGGTCCTTATCAAACCACTCCTGCATCTTGGGCTTGTGGTCGAAGAGATCCAACTGCGACGGCGCGCCCGACATGAAGAGGTAGATGATCCGCTTGGCCTTGGGCGGAAAGTGCGTGGAACCCAGGATGCCGCCGGTTTCGTCATCGCCCGGCTTCAGTGTTGGTTTGGCGAAGCCATCAGCGGCAAGGAGTGAACCGAGCGCTGCCGTACCAATCCCGGCCGCCGTACGACCGAAGAAGTGACGGCGGGTGACGAGGAGTTCGTTGTGGCGGAGTGGGTTCATATTCGAGAGCTGTCTTAGTTGCTTGTGCGCTGACCAATTTGAATTGCTGATTAGCCCTGCTCGGAAAAGGCCGCGTCGATCTGTTCAATCGTCGTGTAAACCAACTGTCGATTGACTTCGTTAAGGTGCAAACGGTGTCCAATCGTTCGGTCCGCCCAACCTCGAGCACTACCGTTTGGTTCGCCAAACTCTTGAGACATTGCGGTCCAGTCGCAAACCATCTCGATGATGTCAATCTTCGTCATCATGTTCGGGTCATCATGAAACTCCGGGTGATGCCTGTTTGTTGTCACATGATGTCGGATTGCCCCGCGGACTTGCTGTTCGATTCCTTCTGGATATTCAAACGGAATGTTTGCCCTGCGACAGCGGTGGAACTCCGTCAGCCAGACATATACGGGATTCGCTCGACGACCCCGAACTTCGATGCATCGTGAACTTGTCCTCTTGCGACTAATTCCTCGGCATTTTCGCTCAGAATCGCGGCAGCGACTGCCAAACACTTCCTCACTCTATCAATATGTTCATGCGTGCGTTGCTCGAAGAACTCGATCATCTCCGGCGTCGGTTGATTTAGTGACATTGGTCGGTTGCATCGCTGACCTTGTGACGTATCGCGCGGACACACGTAATGATCGGCCAAGCAAGTTATCAATCTGATTCTGAAGCAGCCATGCACTGGTAGCGAGCTACCAGTGGCACCCATTTTCTTTTTTCTCTTTGTTCCCCGACTCTCTTAACTCTGGCCTCT
>CALJLD010000080.1 GCA_937982665.1 uncultured Planctomycetales bacterium | reverse complement strand
GCGTTGCCGCCATAGATCAGGTCATAAGTGATCGGTTGTTTCTCATCATCGTTGTCTTGCACCAACGGAGCAGTGTGCAATCGGGCATTGGTTAGCACTCGCAGCACGGGGAACTCAGCGCCCACCTCCAAACCGTCGTCGAAGTAGTTCCAGGTGGTCAGGCCGTCCTCGGACTCAGGTTCAAGCAGGTTCACAACCAGAGAACCGAGTGCCTGACCTGTGCGGACAACAACCGTGCCGGCGGGCACCATGATGGTCTGGGTGGCAGGAGTCGCTTCAACGGTGACATTCTGATGGCCTTGGAATGGACGCCGGGCCGATTGCAATTCGTCAATCGTGTAGGCTTCCACTTCCAGTTGGCGATCTTCGCGAAGAACCTCGACGTCGATGCCGTGGTTCTGCAAGTTCTCAACGGCGCTGGCGAACTTCGGCGGAACCAGATAAGCGACTGGACGTGTGACTTCTAGTGTTGGCTCGGAGATCCCGTAGAAGTCGAGTTCGTACTCGGCCGGTTCTTCCGTGGGTTGCGGACGACGACGCCCTTCCACGGCGCGTTCCACGTAGCCCTTGAGCGTGTACTTGTCCGGCATGGCCGCGGGCTGCATGCGAATGGCGACCGTGTCTCCTTCGTCATCGGCCGTTTCGCCAGCGGCGATGGTGGCTTCGCGAGCGGTTTGCAGCAGTTTGGCGATTTCGTCTTTGCGATCAATGAACGACTGAATGCTGTTGGTGACGACTTCCTTGGTACACAACACGCGATCTTTGTACGGCGCGTAGGAATAGGCTTCCGTGAGAATGCCAAGGCGGTTTCGCATGCCCACGTATGGCGTGTTGTAACGTGGCTGCGACGGATACATATCCCACGTTGCGTGGTTGCGGCCGAAGTTGCCGTAGAAGAAAGTCTCGTATTCCGAGTTCTCGCGCGTGCGGCGGGTGACCTCAGGCAGGAACTCGTCACGCATGAACGCGATGAGGTTGCTATCGCCGCCGGGATGGCGGTTGCCGTCGTAAGTGAGCGTATAGCGGTGATACGATCCATTGGTCGTGTGCGTGTCGATGCACAACGACGGGTCCCACTCGGTCATCAGCTTGACCAGACCGCGGGCTTCGGGACTTTCCAGCTTGACGTGATCACGGTTGAGATCGAATCCCTGCGCGTTGGGACGTTGGCCCATTCCATCAATCGGCCCTTGCTGGCCGGGGCGATTTCCTTTGTCGATGCGTTCATTGCCGTCCGCGTTGTAGATCGGGGCGATGACCAGAATGACGTCTTTCAGCCAGGGATGATTCTCTGTGAGCGCCACGTCACGGGCGATCATCAGCAAAGCCTCTTTGCCGCAGACTTCGCCAGCATGGATGTTGCCTTGGGCGTAAATAACCGGCTTGTCGCTGCGGCGGGCTTCCGCGGCATTGGCGATTGGCGGATCAGCAAGTATTAACAGCGGCAGCTCTCGACCTTCGATGGTAGTGGCCATCACGCCTTGGCGGACGACATTCGGAGCGAGATCGGCGACGCGATCGCAGAACAGCACGACATCCGCGTACAAGCTAGTGGCTTCGTAGTTGCTGCGTTCGGCGACCGTTTGTGGCCCATCGGATGAGCTTCCGTTTACCGGCTGCGCGAGCAGATCCTGGCAAAGAGGCGAAAAAGTAATGGCCAGCGCAAGAAAGAGTGCCTTGGCGACGAAACCCTTCATGAGATGCTCCGGTGTGGCAACATGTGCGAGGCAAATCGGCCTCGTGAACATGTTGACCGTGAATTGATTGAATCGATTGGGGGAACGGCCGGGTATGGAATACGGATGCAGGGTAGGACCCGGCAAATCGCCCCATGACGAGCTTTGCCAAGTGCCCTGTCAGCCGGCGGTTGAAGTTGCCTATGATAGGAATTGGCAAGCGGGCGGCACGCTTGAATGCGTCTATCAAAATCAATGGTAGCTTGCTGTGCAAGTCTTTGCCCTGGCTGTTGAATCAGTTGGCGAGGCAATTCACGGTTTTTGGATCAATGTTGGGGAAATCAAAATTGAGCAGGCTGCAGAAACTTCGAGCCGTAGCAGGCTTGCTTGTTGCATGGGCGTTTGTCGCTGCGCCAACTGCATCAGCGGTTTGCGAAGCCGGCGAGCCGATCGCGGTGCTCTCTTTTGCCGGCACTCAACGTTTTCAAGAAGATCTCGAACTGCTCACGGAACTCTCTGGGGCGCAGCAACTTGGCAATCAGGCATTGGCGTGGCTGAGCCGAACGTCCGGCATTTCCAATCTGGAAGGGATGGACACAACGCGGCCATTGGGGGCGGTGATTGAAAGCGATGGGCTGGTTGTCAATCCAATCGCCTTTTTTCCCGTCAACAATACCGCTGCGTTGTTGGCATCACTTTCTGGTGTTGTGGGGCCAACACAGCGCGGGCCTGATGGTCTGTGGAAGATCGAGCACGGCGAGTTCTCAGGCTTCGTCCGCGAGCGCGATGGCTGGATGTTCTTTGCGCAAGATGCTGCCGCGCTGGCAAATCCGCCGCGGCCGGAAGAGGTCTTAGGGCAGTTGCCAGTCGAGTTCGATGCAGCACTGCGAATGAACTTGCAGCAGATTCCGGATGTCTTCCGCCAGTTTGTGATTGATCTCGTGCGGAACATCTTGCGCAACGAGTTAACGCAGCGTCCTGATGAATCCGCGGCCGTGCATCACCTTCGCTCCGCGTGGTTGCGGTTTGAATTCGACGCGTTTGAGCGCGTGATCTCAGAGAGCGAACAGGTGACCTTCGGCTACAACCTGGATTCCATAAAGCGGCGTGCCGAGTTTGAATTGCATTTTCGCCCTTTGCCGGAGACAAGCTTAAGCCGAATGTTGAAAAACCTGCGAGAGGCGGAAACGCGATTTGCGGAGTTGGTCACCCGCGCGCGAACCGGCGATGAGAATTCCGCGCTTGTCGCGCATGCCACGCTTTCGCTAGGCGATGGAGAGATTGCAGCCACCACTTCACACCTCAATGAACTTCGCGGCCCCGTAGAGGAACTCATCAACTCCACCGGGATGATTCAGTCGGAAGAGGATCGCGAACTGCTTGCGCGATTGGTGGGCACACTGTTTGAAACGGCCGAGGCGACGATCGACTCCGGGCGTTTGGACATGGCCGTGCTGGCAAACGGCGAGTCCGCGCCGGTCAATATTCTGGCCGCGGCACACGTTGGCGGTTCGGCAGGTTTGCAGCAACTGCTGGAGCGGATTGCCTCGTCCGCACAAGAGGAGAGTCCTTGGCAATTGAAGATGAACTTCGCGGGGATTAGCTTTCCGGCCGGTCAGACCGAGGCCGTTCGAGCCCCCATTCCCGTTCATGCGTTGGAGTTTGAAACCGAAAACGCCCGCGTGCTTGAGCGACTCTTTGGCGAGGATGCGCGGCTTTACCTGGCGATGGGCGAAGATGTGGTCTGGATGGGGATTGGCCCCGAATCCATGGCCGGGCTGGAGCAACTTGTGCGAGCTGCCGAAATCGGTGCGAACTCAAGCGCGGAGCAGGCAGCGATTGCCCCGCAGGCTCCGTTGGCAATTGAGTTGCGGTTGGGGGAGATTGCCTCCGTGGCGGCTCAAGCCAGCGACAATCTCTTATGGCGGTTCTGGATGGGCAGCATCGCGAACGGCTTGCAGGCCGCCGACGATACACTTTCGTTTGAGATCGCCGCGGATGAGCAGGAACTGCACGCGCGTTTGACGATGGAAGAAGGTGTGCTACGCGCAGTCGCCGTGGCGCTTTCATTGAGGCTGGCGAACGAGGAGCCGCTTGAGGCTGTGCATTAGCACTTGATTCGCGCGTGTACGGGAGTCACGAAAGTTGGCTTGGGGCTTCTCGTGCTTAACCCACAACTCGGTTGCGGCCGGAGTTCTTTGCTTCGTACAACCGTTCATCAGCGGCAGCAATCAGCAGGTCGCGACCGTTGATTTCCGCAGAGGCCGCAGCGACACCAACACTTGTTGTGACTTCGATCCTCCCAGCCGTGGTCGGGAAGGATTCTCCGGCGATCGCCAAGCGGCAACGTTCGCCAATTTGACCAGCTTCGCGAAGGTTGGTGCAGGTCAGCAAGATGGCGAACTCTTCTCCGCCGTACCGAGCAAAGAGATCGTCGCGATGGATCACGGATCGCACGCGGCGGCTGAACTCGCGAAGCACTTCATCGCCGACGGGATGCCCGTGCGAGTCGTTGATTCGCTTGAAGAAGTCGATATCCAACATGATTAACGCCAGCGGTCGGCCTGTTCGCGTCGTTTTGGCAATTTCTTCTTCGAGCCGGTCCAGGAAATATCGTTTGGTGTAGGCGGAAGTCAGATCGTCCCTGGCAACAATCTTGGCCGTTTCCTGGTGATACATCAGTTCGATGTGACCACCGGCAAGAAACTTGAAGACGTGATCGCCAACGCGAATCAAATCGCCAGGCACCAGCTTTTGCTCGTCGACTCGCTGGTCATTGACGTACGTACCGTTTGTACTGCCGAGGTCCGAAATGGTGTACTCACCCGCGTGGCAACCAAGCGCAGCATGCTGCCGCGAAACTCGGCGATCCTTCAACACCACATCAGAACTGTCGTCCCGTCCCAGGACGACGCGGTCTTCGTTCAAGTCCAGGACGTTGTCGCCGGTTCCTCCGGCAGGTTGAATCCGCACCAGGCAGGCGGACTTTCGTCGTGGACCGGGCACTTGAGGAGCCAGGTGGCTGAAATGGGCCGTTTCGTCGAGCGAGTTCATGGGATTCCCGGTGCTGTTTGCATCACCTGCAGAGATAGGAAATCGTAGCTCTCTGCAGCGGTCAGACGGATTTGGGGCGGGAAAGTCCCAAGTGTTGGAGTGTTGATTGTCCCCTGGCAGCTCAAAAATCCGGTACAACCGGCATAGCCTTGTCGGCGGATGTCTTTCGCCGCCGCCAGGCAACTTGTGTTCGCTGGGAAAGATGGGCGCACCGTCTGTGTCCCGCGATCACGAGCAGACTATGATGGGCCAGCTTGGGCGAAACAAAACTCAACTCTCATGCGCCCGCCGTATGAGCTCGCCATACTTTAGAGAGGATGGTTAGGGATGACACGCTGGTTGAAAGGAATGGGTCCCGGCTTGCTGGTGACGGCCGCATTCATTGGGCCGGGCACCGTGTTTACCGCGAGTGGTTCGGGAGCGCAATTTGGCTTGGAATTGCTGTGGGCCGCAATGTTTTCAATCCTGGCCGCAATGATATTGCAGGAAATGGCCGCGAGGCTGGGCGTTGTGGCTAAGCAAGGTTTGGGCGAGGCGATTCGCGAATCACTGCCTCATCCCGGGATGAGGTTTGCAGCTGTTGTGCTGGTCGTTTCTGCAATCGCCATTGGTAATGCGGCCTATCAATACGGCAACATCATTGGCGCGGTCACTGGTGTGATGGGCGCGCTCAGTAAACCACCGGAGTGGAGTTATAAGCCGGTCATCGTTGGCGTTGTTGGTGTGGTTGCGTTGGGTTTGTTGGCAACCGGTTCCGTCCGCGCGATTCAAGTCGCACTGTCCGCTTTAGTGGCGGTGATGAGTGTTGTGTTTATCGTCACGGCGCTTATGACGCCGGCCGATTGGTCGGACGCGGCCGCCGGGCTTGTCCCGCATGTGCCTGAAGGCTCGCTGGTCAAAGTGATTGCTTTAATTGGGACGACAGTTGTTCCTTACAACCTTTTCCTGCATGCAAGCGCCTCGCGCGAACGGTGGGCAAAAGATGACAAGAAGAATGCTTTGGCCGAGGCTCGCTTTGGCACATTGACGGCAATCGCCATTGGCGGATTGATTACGATCTCGATTTTGTTTGTTGCCGCCGGGACTTTTCCCAAGGGAACCGAACTTGAGAGCGCGACCTTGGCACAACGGATGTTCAAGGGTCTGGGCGAAACCGGCCAATGGATGTTTGCGTTGGGGCTGTTTGCCGCCGGCTTGACGAGCTCCGTGACCGCCCCGCTGGCGGCTGCGTATGCCACCTCCGGCATCATTGGCTTTTCCAAGGACGAGCGGCCCTGGGTGTTTCGCGGTGTTTGGCTGGCCGTGCTGGCAATTGGAACCGGCTTTGCCATGTTCATGGAAGCATCGCCGGCGGTGGGAATTGTCATCGCCCAAGCGACCAACGGAGTGTTGCTGCCGCTGATTGCCGGGTTTTTGCTGTGGGTTGTCAATCGCCGCAAAGTTATGGGAGATTTCACCAACGGCATCATTACCAATATCCTGGGCGTCGCCGTGATTGGCGTGGCTGCCGTCTTGGGATATCGCAATTTGCATAGTGCCGTATCCAAAGTGATTGAGTATTTTGGAGGCTGACCAGCAGGCAACTTTGTGCGTTCCTGGAAATGAGACAACGAATGTCATCTTTCAATCCCTACCAGTCTCCGTATGGTCCTCGGGGACAAAGCGGCTATGTCCCCGAGTCACGACGTCAATCCACCTGGGGTAAGGTGTCGCTCATCCTGGGACTGGTGGGGCTGCTTTTGGATGGCGGCTTGTTTGTGTTCGCCTTCATTAGCGCTGATGCGCCTATGGAGTCCGACTCTGAAGAGTTCGCCGCCTTGGCCGCTGGCCTGCTCTGCATTGGCTCGTTCATCGTCAACCTTGTCGGCGTGGTGTTTGCAATCATTGGCCTGGTCGAAAAGAACCGCGGTCGCGCGTTCGCTGTTGCCGGCCTGCTGCTCAACTTGCTGCCGCTGCTGCTTTTGACCGGAATGGTCGTGTTGGGCCTGTATGCGATGAACGAGGCCATGGAAGCAATGTAATAGCCCGTGTGGAAGCGATTTGCGCTGACACATGGCCATGGTGAATTGAAGCTGCCCACAACGATTTGGACTCTCCAAGAATCGAAACGGTGTCCGCGGAACTCCTGGAAGCTGTCGCTCTTTGCCGACATGGCACGAACAGTCAGTTATTGCTTCTGGACCATGTCAATATGACAGTGAGCGCGGGCGACCGTGTTGCGCTGACTGGTGCCTCCGGAGCAGGCAAGAGTTTGTTGCTGCGTTCGCTGGCGCTGCTGGACCCCGTGGATTCCGGCGAGATTCGCTTTCAAGGGCGAGTGGTTGCCGATGCCGAAATCCCCAAGTTCCGTAGCCAGGTGATGTATCTGGGCCAGCGCAGCGCATTTGTTGAAGGCACCGTTGAAGAGAATCTTCGCGCGCCGTTCCTGCTCAAGACACATGCAGATCAGAGCTTTAACGCGAAGAGAATTCTGGGCTGGTTGGAACAACTCGGCCGGGACGAGACATTCCTCAAACAGCGGCACTCGCAACTTTCCGGCGGAGAGGCCCAAATCGTCTCGATGTTGCGAGCGCTGCAACTTGATCCGCTCGTGCTCTTGGCGGATGAGCCGACGTCCGCCATGGACGCACAAACGGCAAGCGCCGCCGAGGAACTCGTCTTGCGCTGGCTTATGGAAACAACGGGTTCCTCCAGCGAATCCCAACTCAATCGAGCGCTGGTTTGGGTATCGCATGATACCGCACAGGCGCAGCGACTGGCGACGCGAACGGTTTCTATCAACGGCGGCCAGGTTGAAGATTCTTCCAAACAAGCTGCGGTAAATCCTGATGAATGAAGCACAAGACCTTTCGCTGTGGCAAGTTGCCATCGCCGCGACTTTGATCTTGGTCAACGGTGGCATCTCTATTGCGCTCCGGCTGGGGTTGGAAAAGCGTTTGCTGATTGCCGCGGTTCGAACGGTGGTTCAGCTGTTGCTGATTGGTTTGGTGTTGGAGTGGATATTCACCCTCGAAGCCTGGTATGCAGTCTTGGGGCTGGCGTTGCTGATGTCCCTGGTTGCAGGCACGGCCGCCGTCCGGCGTGTTGATCGACGTTGGACTGGCATCTGGTGGGATACCATGCTGTGCATGTGGCTTTCCAGTTGGTTAATTGCCGGAATCGCTGTGAGCGCCGTGGTGCAGGTTGAGCCGTGGTACAAGCCGCAGTACGCCATTCCGCTGCTGGGGATGATTTTGGGCAACACGCTCAACGGTATCTCGATTGGCCTGGACCGGCTAGGTGTCGAGTTGAACGCCCAACGCGATCGCGTGGAAATGTTGCTGGCCTTGGGCGCAACGCGTTGGGAGGCTGCGAAAGGGGCGGTGACCACAGCCATCCGCTCCGGCATGACGCCCATCATTAACGCCATGACGATTGTGGGCATTGTCAGCCTGCCTGGCATGATGACAGGGCAATTGCTGGAAGGGGGCGATCCAGCCCGAGCCGTGCGCTACCAGATTGTGATCATGTTCCTGATCGCGTCCGGCACGGCATTAGGAACAGTTGGCGTTGTGCTGGCCGGTTATCGGCGGCTATTCAACGCTCGGCATCAGTTTGTGTTCCGAGGCGTACACTCTTGATTGGCGAAGCGTGTCTTCCCTCAAAGATGACTTTTGTTCGGCGGTCGATTACATTGGTACACGAACTTTCCCGCCTGACGCGCAATCATTCCCACCGCGCTTTTGCAAGATAAGTCCATGGCGATGCGTCCACTATCGCTCGTTCGTCGATGTTGTTTGCCAGCTGGCTTGCTGCTTTTGGTTGGTATCGCCATTCAGCCAATCGCCCGCACGCAGGCCGAACGACAAGACGCGACTGAAAATGTTTCCGCGCAAGGAAACAGCGCAAGCAATCAAGATGAACCTGAGTTTACCGCCCAGCAGTTAGAGTTTTTTGAGAGCCGAATTCGGCCGATCCTCGCCGATCGTTGTTACCACTGCCACGGCCCGAACAAGCAGGAATCGGGATTGCGCGTTGATTCTCGCGCTGCCTTGTTGGCGGGCGGTGATTCTGGTCCGGCGGTTGTTCCCGGCAAACCGAACGAAGGCTATTTTGTTGACGCGATTCGCTACGGCGATATCTACCAAATGCCCAAGGACGGCAGACTTCCGCAGAATCAAATCGATGATCTCGTCGCCTGGGTTGAGATGGGCGCGCCCTGGCCAGAAGAAAAAGCGCCGGCAGCCACAATCTCGCCCGAAGAAGAATTCAATCTTGCGGAAAGGGCGAAGCATTGGTCATTCCTCCCATTGAATGAATCGACTCGGCCAGATGTTCAAGACGTCAACTGGCCACGGAATTGGATAGACCATTTTGTCTTGGCAAGATTGGAATCTGCCGATATCCAACCTTCGCCAGAAGCTGACCGTGCAACATGGCTGCGCCGCGTGACATTCGACCTGGTTGGTTTGCCGCCAACGCCTGAGGAGCTGGAGGACTTTCTCGCGGACGATTCGCCGCAGGCATATGAGCGCGTGGTTGATCGCTTGCTGGAGTCGCCCCAGTATGGTGAGCGTTGGGCCAGGCATTGGCTTGATCTTGTGCGCTACGCGGATACGGCCGGGCATGAGTTTGACTACGACATCCCGCTGGCCTATCGCTATCGGGATTACGTGATTCGCGCGTTCAATCAAGATGTACCGTACGATCAGTTTGTGCGCGAGCACATTGCCGGCGATCTGTTGCCACAACCGCGACGCTCCGCCGCTGGCGAGAATGAGTCGGTCCAAGCTACCGGATTTTGGTGGTTGGGCGAGGGCAAGCACTCGCCTGTGGACATCCGCGGCGAGGAAGCCGACCGGATGGACAATCAACTGGACGTCTTTGGCAAGACATTTCTCGGGCTGACGATCGCTTGCGCTCGCTGTCACGATCACAAGTTCGACGCGATCTCAACTCGCGACTATTACGCCTTGGCCGGCTTTTTGCAAAGCTCGCGATACCACGAGGCCGCCGTTGATTCGCCGTCGCGCCGCGAGGAAGCCGTGTTGGCCATCGCGGAGCTTCTCCCTCAGCGCGATCGGCTGCTCTCGCAACAGCTGCAAGTTAACATTAGCAAAGACGAGTTCGTGCGTGGATTGATGGCCGTCCGTGCGGCGGTTGTCTTGAACGCAGACGAGAGAGTTGAGAGCGAGCTTGCAGCAATGGACGAAGAAGCGCTCAAGCCCTGGTTGGATCAGAAGCTCTCGCCGGATGATGCGCGACGTTGGGCGGCAAGCGCGAAGGTCTTCGGCCTGGAAACAGAAGAACTAACGAAATGGCGAAACGAGTTGATTGCCGCCAGCCGACAGGCGGAGCATCCATTGCGTGCCTGGTCGGCCGTCGCGCTGGACAAGCAACCCCAGAAATCCGGCTTGGATGGATTGCGACCATTTTCGGAACGATGGCAGCGTTTTGCAGATCGTAAGCAAACGCTCGAAACCAAGGCTAATGATGAATTCGAGCAGCATGAAGTGTATGCCGATTTCCGCGACGGCGTTCCGGCAGATTGGTTCACAACCGATGGAGCGTTTGGACCTGCCTCAAGGGTGGAGTCTGGACCGGTCTGGAGTGCGGGCGCCCCCGCGCGATTGATTCCTGCTGGCGTTGTTCACTCCGGCCGAGTTTCTCATCGTTTGCAGGGGACGTTGCGTTCGCCCACGTTTGAGATTCGCTCGCCAAAGATTCTCTATCGCATCGCCGGCCGTGGCACAAAGCTCAATCTCATCATCAATGGCTTTCAGCGTATCCGCGACCCGATCTATGGCGGGCTGACGATTGGACTCAATCATGATGAATTGCGCTGGCACGCGCAGGATGTCAGCAAGTGGATCGGACATCGTGCCTACATCGAAGTCATCGATCATGGCAATGGCTGGGCCGCGCTGGACCAGGTACTCTTTGGCGAGCGCCCGCCGCAGGAATCAGAACTTACACCGACGGCGACCGCGTTACATGCCATCGCTCCGACCGATGTCGAATCGCTCGCGGCCGCAATCGCAGACCAGCTTTCGCAATCATCCGATGAAGCCGAGCTTGTCTGGTTGGCCAACAGTGGACTGATTGCAAACAAGGATGGCGTGCTCGAGGAAACTCAAGCCGGCCAACTGCAATCGCTTGAAACACAACGCCAAAAATACGAGGCCCAGTTACGTTACGGAACTCGGGCGTTGGCAATGGCGGACGGAAATGGAGTTGACGAATTCGTCTTCTTGCGCGGCAACCACAAGACGCCAGGGGACCTTGTACATCGGCGTTTTCTTGAAGCGTTTGAAAATCAGCCTGCCGATTATCCTGGGAGTGGGCGATTGGAACTCGCCGAACGTATGACGCATGAAAGCCGTGATCTGCTGGCCCGCGTGACGGTCAATCGCTTGTGGTTGCATCATTTCGGCCGCGGACTGGCGGCAACCCCGGACAATCTCGGGCGGTTGGGGACAGAACCATCGCACCCCGGTTTACTTGATGCCTTGGCCAGCGAGTTTGTTCGCGGCGGCTGGCGGCTTAAGCCTTTGCACAAAGCGATGGTCCTGACCGCGACCTACCGGCAAAGCAGTCAGACCCGCCCTGAAGTCCAGGCTGCGGATCCCAACAACTTGCTTTGGCATCGCATGCCGGTGCGGCGGTTGGAAGCTGAAGCAATCCGAGATGCTGCTCTGGCCATCTCCGGGCGGCTCGATTTGGAAAACATGTATGGACCGAGCGTGCCAACCCATTTGACTCCATTCATGCAAGGGCGAGGCCGGCCAGGAAACTCCGGACCGCTTGATGGTAATGGTCGCCGCAGCATTTATCTTTCCGTGCGGCGCAACTTCCTCAGTCCGTTTCTGACCGCATTTGATTTTCCGACACCCTTCAGCACGATGGGTCGCCGGGACCGCTCGAATGTTCCGGCACAGTCGCTGGCCATGTCGAACGATCCCTTTGTGCTGGCCGAGGCCGAACGCTGGGCAAAGCTGGTCATCGCGAGTTTGCCCGATGCGCGAGCCGCCGACGAAACAACCAACCGCGGAGTCACGGAGAAGCGGTTACGGATGATGTACGCGAAAGCACTCACGCGTGAGCCGACGCAACAGGAGATCGCAACCTTTGCGGACTATCTCCAAACGCAATCTGCCGCCGGCACAGGCGAACTCGACCGCTGGACGGAAGTTGCACACGCAGTCATGAACATGAAAGAGTTCATCTACGTGCGATAACTGAGGCAGCATGCCAGAACAACTTCGTCATTCCCGCGCAGGCGGGAATCCAGCGCGCACCGTTGGTCTCTGGATTCCCGCCTGCGCGGGAATGACGAATTAGCTGGCTCGTCGTGTTTGCACTAATGATACGTGCAAGAAGGCTAACCTCCCGAAAAACCCCAACCGGACTCAACTAATTCCGGCCGTAGTGCTCAACGGCAGGCCAATAAGCGTCAAAGCCCTGCTTGATGTAATCCGGGCTGTTGTCCAGATCGTGGCACTTCAAGCAGGTATTCTGCTGCGCTTCCTCCAGCGTTGTCCGCATGATCTCCCGCAAAGATTGCCGCAGTTCGTCGGACGCGTCGGGATCATCTTCAGCTTTCACATGATCGGAGCCCGGCCCATGGCAATTCTCGCAGCCATTGCCGGTCAGGTGCATTGTTGCCTCGATGCTGGTGAAGCCACCGCCAAAGGGGAAATACTTCTGCGGTTCCCAGCCGGTGGCATGGCAACTGATGCACTCGGGATCATATTGCCGCGGCGGATCAAGTTTCGTCAGCGTGTCCGTCGCGTGGAAATGTCCCGTGTCCTTGAAGATGCGGTACGCGCGGGTGTGGCACTCGCCGCAGGTTTCTGAACCAACAAAACCCTGCCCTGACTCATGCGCGACTGGCCGCAAGTCCAACCCGGCCCAGCTGAGTTGTTTGTATTGGTTTTGCATCTCGACGAGATACTGATGCATCCGCTCGTCGTCGGGGAATCGCGCGTCGATGGGGACACGTTGATATCGAACAGGTGCGTTCGCGTCATCGAACAGTCCGACAACATTCACGTACATGCCCTTCTTGCCGACTTCGATTAGTGTCGGCGAAATGCCTTCGTACTCGCGGGGCAGATAAGGCGGCTCGACAGGTCCGCCAGCCGTTGAAGTGTATGTGAATTTCGGATACTGCTTCGCCAACTCCTGAGTCTCTTCAACCGTCGCATAGGCGAGCAACAGCAGCACATCGCAATTCTCAGCCAAGAGCGCTTGATACGGTTCGGCCAAGGCTTCCGCCGCAGGCGTGACCACAATCTCTGTTTGCGTGACCTCGGCGGTTGCCTCATCGCCCAGCACGGCGGTAATACCAATTTTCAAGCCGCCGCGCTCAACGACGCGAAACTTCGGGACATCCAGGTAAGGGATCTTCACATTGGCCGAAACAAACGGCCGCGACTCGTCCGCGACAGTTGCCAGAATGTGATCCAGCGGCATGGCCAGGTCGTTGGGACCAAAGCCAATTGCGTCGTAGCCCATTGTCTTCAAGGCGTCGAGCGTGAAGTTCGATTTGATTTCGGCTTGCCGTCCGAAGCGGCGAACAACGTTCCCCAAATCGACTGCCACAATCGGCCAGCCGGCTTCTCGCTGTTGAGTCAACATGGTCGCGCGTCGCGCGGTGCCACCTTTCATGTTTTCCAAGCCCGCGCAGCCGCAGGGTTCGAAATATCCTTCCTGCCGGCCGGAGAAGACAATCGCAAGTCGCGGTTTGGGCCAATTCTCAAAGATCGGCCCGTTTGTTTCCACGGGATCGACAGTTTCGTGTCCGCCGTTGTCTGACGAATCGCCTGCCGATTGTTGTTGCACGATTGGCGGGGGATCATCGGATGCATCCGACGTATTGGCAGCCACCGTTTGGGCGGAAACGGAATTGCCAGAGGAGGCCGATGAGTTGGTTTCGCCGCCGGCCGACTGTCCGGTGCCCGATTGGGAATTCGTTGCGCCGGCATCGGGAATCGGATCAAAGAACCCTGCAAGCTTATCGGGATCTTCCTTGGCAACGGACTGCGCGTTTTGTGTTTCCGTTTTCGCGGCGTTCGCAACATCATCTTGGTTGGCGATTCCTGGCGAATCATCTGCCGCAGCGTTCTTGTCCAAGGCAGACTCGCTGGCACCGTTAGCCGACTGAGAATCCTGCTCGCCCGAACTGCAACCAATGGCGATCAGCAAGCCGACACCCAGACACCCAAAGATGATGTGACCGATTCTTCCGCGCATGCGCCTAAACTCCGTTAGCTGTAAGACGTGACGACGCGTTCCGTGCATTCATTGCCATCAATTGCAACTCGCTAGCCTACTGAAAAGTCAATCGGCCCAGCAACGGCAATTCGCCAGTCCTTAACTTGGGGGACGAATTGGCCGAGGGATTCTGTCGAAGCGGGTGACAGCAATGCTCTCAGTTGGCTGATGCTGTCGAGGCATGGCGATCGAGGTCTTCTCGCTGCGATCCTTCGTTAAACCTCGCGCAAGCTCGAACTTGCGTGACCGTGCCGAGGGTTGCCGGCATTCGTGAATTCCCCGCCGCCACTCACCCCACGCTGCCCAAGTCCAGAGCTTTGCCGTAATGTTGAGCTACCAATGTCCGCAGGCGGGCATACTCCGGTTGCTGCAGCTTGGGGTCATCTTTGAGCATTTCCGCCGCCGCCAGCCGCGTCTCTTCAAGAACCTTTTTATCTCGCTGCAAGTCCGCTATCCGCAAAGGCGGCAATCCGTGCTGGCGGTCGCCGAAGATCTCGCCGGGCCCGCGGAGTTCAAAGTCCTTCTCCGCGAGCAGGAAGCCGTCAGTGGTATTGGCGAAGGCTTCCAGCCGCTGTTGAGATTCTTTTGTCTTTGGGTTGGCAAACACGGTGCAGTAACCCGGATGCGGACCGCGACTGATTCGCCCCCGAAGCTGATGCAGTTGCGCCAGCCCGAAACGTTCGCCGTCCTCGATAGTCATCAACGTGGCGTTGGGCACATCCAGGCCGACTTCCACGGCGGTGGTACAGATCAGCACTTGTGTCTCGCCATCTCGAAAGTTGCGGATCCGCTCGTCCTTGTCTTCGCTGGAGAGCCGTCCATGAACGACATCCAGACGGAATTCCTCCAACTCGCCGTTGGCCAATGCCTCGTAGCGTTCTTCAGCGCTGGTTGCTTCGCCGGCATCAACACGAGGCGAAACAACATACACCTGACGGCCTTCGCGGATCTTCTGCCGAACAAAGTCCCACCAGTCATCACGTTTTTCTTCTGTTGCAAGGTAGGTGTGAACGGTTTGCCGGCCAGGCGGAGAGCCGTGCAGCGACGAAACATCCAGATCGCCGTAAAGCGTTATGGTCACGGTGCGAGGGATTGGCGTGGCGGACATGACCAGCGTGTGCGGTTGAAATCCGGCTGCCTGCAAGCCGGCGCGCTGCCGCACTCCAAACTTGTGTTGTTCATCAATCACGACCAAGCCCAGCCGGGCGAACTGCACATCACTTTGCAACAACGCTTGCGTGCCGATCACCAGATCAACTTCGCCAGTAGAAATCTGCCGCAAAGCCTCTTTGCGCTCGGCCGCGGACAATCCGCCGTGCAATTCGATCACGCGAGCCTTCGCTTCCGACAACATATTCCCTAGCGTCATGGCGTGCTGTCGGGCAAGGATTTCCGTAGGCGCCATCAATGTCCCTTGATAGCCAGCAGCCACGGCAGCGAGCAAGGCATACACCGCGACGATGGTTTTTCCGCTGCCCACATCGCCCTGCAGCAGGCGATTCATGGGCTGCTCGCTGCGAAGATCCTCGGCGATTTCCGCGATGGCTGTCTCCTGATCTTCCGTCAGCTTGAATGGAATCAACCGGCGAATACGCGCGTCAACCTTACCAGTCACGTCAATGTGCGGCGCTTCCGCGGCACGGATTTGGACTCGACGAATCCCTAGAGCCAACTGCAAGATCAGCAGCTCTTGAAACACAAAGCGCCGCTGCGCCTGCCGCAGATTCTCGCCATCGGTCGGAAAATGAATCTGTGGCAAAGCCTTGGCGATCGGCCAGAGGTCGTGCGTCGCCAGAAACTCATCCGGCAGCGCTTCTTCGATCTGATTTGCACATGCTTCGAGCGCTGTTCGAGTCGCTGCGCGGACATCCTGTTGCTTGAGTCCTTCGGTCAATTTGTAGACCGGCAACAGCGGAGCGTCGGCATCTCCCGCCTCTTCAACAAATTGCACACGCGGGTGGGACATTTCCCACACAAGGCCTTTCAAGCGGACTTTGCCTGAGAGCAGCACCTCCTGCCCGATGTGGAATTTGTCTCGCATGAAGGCCATGTTGAACCACACCGCCCGCAGGTAGCCTCCGGCAGCATCACGGATCAAAAGGCCAGTGATGGTGCGGCCGGCTTCGGACACTCGCTGATCCAATTCTTCCACTTTGCCAAGGACACTCAGCGCAGCGCCATCCTCCAATTCACCAATGCCGCGAACTTCGCTGAAGTCCTGATAGTCACGCGGAAAGTTGAAGAGCAAATCTGCGGCCGTTCGCAGCCCCAGCCTGGCGAAAGGCTCCGCCCTTCGCGGGCCCACGCCTGGGAGATACTGCACAGGTGTGTTGAGGCGAAGATTGGCCACAAAAACATTGAGTTACGAGAATACACCAAGGGGCAAACGGCAGGGCGTATTGTAAGTATCGTCAACCATTCGTGCAGCTTGCTCGCTCGTTGATTGAACGCAACGCAATCTCGCCCTATCATCGAGTGAGGCGTACGCGGATCTATCCTCCAACATGATCCACGTCAGTTCTCGCTCGGGGGGTCGAGGTTAATGGCGGAGAAGTTACGCATTTTTCTGTCTTCACCAGGCGATGTGGGCCTGGAAAGAGACCTTGCGCAGCGCGTTGTCGAACGGCTCCAGGGCGAATTCGGAGCAAGGGTCTTACTGGAGACCATCCGCTGGGAGGATCGTCCCGTTCGCGCCACCGAGGCATTTCAGCCTCAGATCATTCCCCCTTCGCAAACGGACATCGTCGTTTGCATTCTGTGGTCGAGATTGGGCACACCGCTCTCATCAGACTACCAAAGGGAAGATGGCACGCGCTATGGCTCCGGGACTGAGTGGGAATTTGAAGACGCAGTTCGTGCTCACCATGCAAATGGTCTTCCAGATATTCTTGTCTATAAGCGAGGTGAAGTTCCGCTCGCGAGTTTGAAAGACCCCACGGAACTCGAATCACGCCGAAAGCAGTTCGAGGCGCTCGAGTCCTTTGTGCAACGATGGTTCTTCAGCGAAGACGGAAGCTTCAAGGCCGCATTCAAGGTCTATGACATTCCTGACGAGTTTGAGCGGATCCTGGAAGCGGACCTCCGCCGGCTGATCGAGGAACGACTGCCGGAGCACATTCCCGCCAGTGACAAGCCCACCGTCCGTTGGCATCGGGGATCGCCCTATTTGGGCCTGTCATCGTTTGATTTGCAACATGCGCCCGTGTTCTTTGGTCGCACGCGCGCGATCAGTGAAATCCGCGACGCGCTGGTTCGTCAGGCGGAGCGGGGATGCTCAAGCCAGATTGTTTTCGGCATGAGTGGTTGTGGGAAATCATCGCTTGTGCGCGCAGGCGTGTTGGGCACCATCACACGGGCGGGCGTCGTCGAAGGCGTCGACCATTGGCGTTGGTGTATCTTGCGCCCTAGCGACGTTACCGATGCAGGATTGTGCCGCGGGTTGGCCGCTGCCATTACCAATGAAACCGGTCTCCCCGAACTGATTCGGCAAGGCGTCACGCCAGAATCTTTGGAGTCTGCGCTTGTTGAAGCGCCAAAGCACGCTGTCACGCCCATTGCAATGGCGTTGCGTGCAATAGCCTCGGGCGAAGAAGAGCCCTCACCACCGTCTTCGTTGGACGTCAATGCACGGCTGATCGTGGTGGTTGACCAGTTGGAAGAGATCTTCACTCTTGAACAATTTGACACCGAGCAACGTCGGTTGTTCGTTCGCTCATTAGAAGCCTTAGCCCAAAGCGGCCTGGTTTGGGTGATCGCAACAATGCGGAGCGACTTTTATCCGCGTTGTCTGGAGATTCCAGAGCTCGTTCGTCTGAAGGAGGGAGACGGCCAGTACGATCTGCTGCCGCCCACGTTTGACGAGATCGGGCAGATGATCGAGTTTCCAACCAGGGCGGCCGGCCTGCGGTTCGAGGTCGATCCGGAATCTGGGCGGCGTCTTGACGCGCTATTGCATGAAGCCGCTGCGCGAGACCCACAAGCCCTGCCGCTGCTTTCGTTCACGTTGGACGAACTCTACCGACGACGTAGCGAAGACGGTGTGTTGACGCTCAAGGCTTACGACGAACTTGGCGGGATGGAGGGGGCCCTTGCACGGCGGGCCGAAGAAGTATTCGCCGCGCACGACCCTGATGTTCAGGCAGTGTTGCCTTCGTTGCTGCGCGGCCTCGTGACGGTCGATCCCACAGCGGACAACATCGTAGCAGCACGGCGAATCTTGCAGGCGGAGTTGGCGAGTACTCCCCAGCGGCAAGTGATGTTAGACGCGCTCATCGACGCGCGTCTCGTCGTAACGGATCGAGCGGAGGACGGTTCACCTGTCGTTCGTGTGGCGCACGAAGCCCTGATCACCCACTGGCCGCGCGTACAAGAATGGCTAAACAACGGTCGCGACTTTCTGCGCATTCGAGCGCGCCTGGATCAGGCATCGGATCGCTGGCGGTTGGAGGAGCGACGACAAGACTTGCTCTTGCCCAGAGGAAAGCTTCTTGCTGAAGCGGAAGACGCGCTGGCAACACGCCGTGAAGAACTATCCGCCCAGGTTATTGAATTCGTGACGGCATCGCAGCGGATGCACAAACGCCGGCGAGTCACTCAATATGCCGTGACTGCTGTGGTCGGGGCGATCATCACGGCATTGAGTATTTGGGGCTACAGCGAATGGCAAGATTGGCAAGACGGACTCGCCTTGGCGGCGGAGCGGGAAAAGGCGGCCGACGAGAAAACTCGCGAGGCCGAACTCGAGGCCATGCGAGTGGAGTTTCGCGACAGTCTGAGCGAAGCTCGGCTCAAAATGATCGACTTCGTCAAGCCCGAGGAATCCAAAGCGCGCGCTATCGAAATGTTCAAACGGTGCGTCGAGATCGCAGAGACGCTTTCGGAAGAAGCCCCAGCAGAGGAGCGGAAGAAATGGCTTGGAGAACATCTCGGGCAGTTGATGAACTTATCCGATGCTTATGCAGCCGTCAGCGATGCTAAGAACATGACTGCGACGCTCGAAAAGCGGCAACGGGTTGTTGCGCGGATACCGCCGGATGAAATGGATCAACTGATTAACACTGTCGCCTATGAGTACTCGGCCCATCGATCGACGGTTCTCCAATTGCAGATCGAACTCGCAATTGCGAACCATCACCTCAAGCGAGGACTTCGCGAGGCGAGAGGGGAAGCCGATGTGGTTACGGAGGAAGATGAAAACGAGTACATGGCCCTCATCAAGATGGCGACGATCGTAGCCGAGAGTACGAACAAGCTTGACGATATGGCATACGTGGCGTTGACAAACGACATCTATGGGCAAGCCCTCGCCAGTGTTGATCGCCTTGAGGACGCGGAAGCCCGATTTCGCGCAGCTGTTGATATCGAGACGCAACGTCTTGACCGACAACTCGAAGTGGATTTCGACAGTGTCTCCCGCTCTGGTTTTATCACCAACTTGTTTCGTAGCCTTGATCACGAGCAAGCGTCGACAGAAATCAACGCAATCCGCCCGCTGCCACCGTTGGGTATCGACTTCTTCGCCGATGGCGACCTCGGCATCTTCTGTGACCCGCAAAAGTTCCCCTCTTTGGTCATTGACCGAATCATTGCCGGCGGTCCCGCCGACGAAAGCCAGGCTGTTTCCGTCGGCGATACCGTCTTGCGGATTTCCATCGGCGAAGGAGGAGAGTGGATCAGCGATGATGAATCGACCGGGGTGCACGAAGTTTTTGGCGAATTCTTTGGGGAACCGGGAGCCTCGATCCGCATTGAACTCCAAGACGCTAAGACCTCGGAGTTGAAGGTTGTAGCTCTTGAACGCAAGAAACTCTGGGCGCCGTTTGAATGGCAATCCGCAAAGATTGCGATTGACTATCAAGAGCGATTGCAACGGTTGGGCTCTTGTCTGGCGGATCAAGAGAAACTCGATGAAGCGCTGGAGTTTCTCCGTGCGGCGGAGGCCGTCAACGAGTACCTGGCTGAAGAAGATCGAACTCGCGACTACATTTCAAACGCGAGTCGCCTCAGCTATACAATCGCACGAGTGCTTGACGAGTTAGGAGCGTCGCAAGAAGCTCGGGAGACCCTCATCGCGGCGGCGGATAACACCGCAAACTCCGTTGGCACGCTTGCCGAGTCGACATTACGCCAGGGAGTCCAGGCAAGATCGACCGCGGCTCGGCGGCTACGTAATCTCAATGCCCCCGTGCAGGCCGTTGAGCAATATCGGCTGGCAGCGGAGCTTCAACGGCGAATTTGCGTAATTGCGGAACAACCAGAGGAACTGACGACGCTTGCGCAGTTGCTTGTCGCCGCTTCCAGGATCTATCGGCAAGACAATGAGTTGGCGGCGGACGAGGCGCTTCCTCTGCTGCAAGAAGCTGAGCAAACCTACAAGCGGATTTGCGATTTGAGTCCGGACGACGCCGCCGCATACGTGGCTCGCAGCCAGGTCTTTTCAACCCTGGCTGACCTCCAGGCCGGCGATGGACAGGAAGCGGGCAGTCTTCCTCCAGAATTCGCCGTCCAGTGGACAGACTTTATCATCGATTGGGCCAAACAGGCTGACGAATGGGAAGATGAGACAGCAATTTCCGCGCAGGAAGAGATCGCAGAGGGTTTTGAGCGACTGCGGGCCAGTGAGCGCATGGTCCCAGCGCTTGAGAAGTGGCTCCAGCGAAAAGAGGCATGGTTACGCGCGGAAAATACGGACTTGTCTGTCCTGGTTGAGGACTACTTCAACGCGTCGGCGGCAAGCAATCGATTAGACGATCTTGAAGCCGCTTCGGACTTCATCGAAAGGTGTTATACGCTTTGCCAAGAGGTCTACGGGTTGGAGCAGAAGCCAAATATTGTCATCCAAGTGCTGCAACGCTATGCGATCTTGAAACAGGGCGGCGAAGAGGTAAAGGCTGTTCGCGATGTCTTGGCGTCCGCTGCCGATTTGAAACTTCCTGAGACGGCGGACGAAATCAAGTCCCACGGTAGTCTGCTCGGAGATCGGCTGGGCCAAATTGCCGCGCGACTGGAAGAGCTTGACGCTCTGGATGCAGCAGAGCGAGTCCGTCGCCACGAGTTAGAAATGGAGCAGCGACTGTTCGCCATCGACGACTCGATCGAAAGCCGCAAGCGCCTGAGCATAACGTGGCGCACGTTGAGTGAACTCCTTGCCAAGCGAGATAACGAATCCGAAGCCCAAGAGGCCATGTCGCAAGCCTACACGATTGCACGGGACGGGCTTACTCAAGACGGAGGCGAAGAACTTCGCCTCACCGCGATAATGGCCGGCAACAACCTCGCCCAAAAACTCCTGCCGCAAAGAGAATTCGACGAGGTTCAGGAGATTTACGATGAGATCTCTTCACTTGCCGACGCCATGGCGGCCGAGGATGACGACGAACCCTGGCGACGCAATCAAGCCGTCATGCAACATAACTATGCGATGCTGGAATTTGAGCGTAACAACATTCCCGGCGCTTTGAGCCACGCGGATAACCGCCTCGCAATTGCGCTGCCACTGTTTGAAGCCAACCCAAGCGAGTCAAACCGCGAGGCGCTGAAATACGCCTATCGCGACCTGGCTTATCTGAGAATCTTTGACGAAGATCCGGATGGCACGATCGAATTCGCGAGGGCCGGCCTTGAGACTAGCCCGGAGGACGTTGCTCTGGTGCTATATCTCACCTATGCCTATTTGTTGCGGGATGACGTGGAATCCGCAACTGATTCGTTCACATCCGTCCGCGACAAACAGTGGGAGCAAATGCCTGCGCTCGATTACTTACGAAAGCTCTCCCGCGAATTGGAGGAGCGCCAGTTGACTCCCGTTCCGGCAGAGCGACTGGAAAGAGTGCTTGACATGTGATGGGCGAACATCGTCGTGTGGTAACCGCGGATGAAAGGTGGGTTGCACCTACCCCACGTTTTGGCTGCACAGGTGTGTTGAGGCGGAGATTGGCCACCAGAAGATTGCATCACGGGAATGCATCAAGCGCGAACGTAGATGCATTGTAAGTATCGGCAACCAATCGTGCAGCTTGCTCGCTCTGTGTGAGTTCCAAGAATACAGTTGTGTGCCGAGTGCCCTATGCTCACGGTTCAGACGCAGGCTTAATCACCTGCGGCATAATCAAAGTCCGGCCAGTTCTCATTGATCCACGCCGCGGCGTCATAGACGGTATGAAACCGTCGCGGCGGCAATGCCGTTTCCGCCACGTCAGCGCTCGATTCGCCAGCTTCCGTCGCATCGGCTTCATTCTCGTCCGCCTCTTCCTTCGCTTGCAGCTGAGCAATCAAGGGGTTGGAAAAAACCGGCTGCCCGTCATACAGGACCAACTCTTCAAATCGCCGCAAGACGTTGATTCTGAATTCGCCGACGCACCCCGGATGCGAGAGGAGTCTTGCCAACTCACGTTCACCCTGCATGGCGGCTAATTGTTGAACACAGGTTAGTTGGTTCGGAATCTCGTTGTCATCAGCATTCCGCTCTGCGTAAAGAGCGAATAGCTCTTGAATTACTGTCGCATAGCCTGCGGAGTCGTTTTGAGAATTCCGTAACAAGAGTTGGATACCGGATTGAATTGCTTGTTCGTCTTTTGAACTGCCCAGCACATCGATGAATGTGGGCGAAATCAGCTGCATCTGGCTAGGCGAAAGGCTGGGCGCTACGCCGGCAAGGCCCTTAATTGTCTCTTCGAAGGCGACTAAATCGGATGGTTCTTTGCTTGCGCGTTCGATAAGGGCTCGTAGGCAACGCTCCTTTTGTTCGTCAGCGAGCCGTGGCCACAAGGCCGGAAACCCGCAGTGTAATTTTGGGAAGCCGATGAATTCATCCGAGTCCTTCTTTAGGATCGTGACCAACGCATTCCAACCACGCTTCGCCTGCTCCGGCGACAGCTTCGCTGATAATGTGACCATCCAGTAAACTGCATTTCCAATCGCACCCGCATCTCTTGATCTTTCAATAAACGCGAGCAATGCGTCCAAACCGTTCTTTGCCTGTTCGTCAGAGAGCGTCGGCATAAGTGCGACCAATCCACTGCCGGCCAAGTCGGAAGTTATGTAATCATCGCACGTTTCCAATATCTCGAGCACGTGGCGCAAAGCGCGCTGCGCCTGCGTTGAGGAGAAATGTGTAGCTATTCTGCTCAGCACGCCGTCAAGATTTTCAACAGTATTGAAGTCATCAAGTCGATCATAAACACCTACTATTAGCTCCCAAGCGCGCATCGCTTGGTCCGGATTTAGGTGCGGCACAAATTCGGCAACCCCACTGCTTGAAATGTCGTAAGTCTTCAATCCGTACTCTTCCAAGACGATGATCAAAGCATCGGCACGCTTTTGTTTCGCCGCTGCGGTAAGGCTTGGTGCCAATGATCCCAACGCGGCGATGGCTTGACCAACCACCTCAAAATCATCCGGGTCATCCAACCTGTCGAATACGCCGTTAACGACATCCCAACAGTGCATCGCCTGCTCTGGCGAAAGATGCGGCGCGAGAGCATCAAGACCAACGCATGTAACGTAACATTCGACATCGCCTTCTGGGCTACCGAGAGTGCTGATCAACACGTCGAGTCGGCTTTCTACCGTCTGTTGAGGCAAACGAGGCACGAGCGTGCTTAGTAACCCAAATAAATCATAGTGTGAGTCTGAAGCACTTGAGACAACACTCCAAAGGCGTTCGGTTTGGGCGGTAGAAAAACGAGGTGCCAAATCGGCCAAGGGAAATTGCACATCACTTATGACTATCGTGTTCTCCACATCTGCAAGTCCATCGATCAAACTGTCCAACTCATGAAACTGCTGTTCGGGCGTGAGACTCGGCTGCATTGCCACAAATCCTTTGAATGCATGCCACGCTGCCCGACTATTCCTACTAGGCGGATGCACAGCATAAGCGGGATTCGTCAGAACACCGAGAAGAGCAGCCGAGGCGCGCGCTGCCTGTTTCGAGGACAGCTGTGGCGCCAGTTGCTCTAGTGCCTTAACAGCCTGCTCCAATTCGTACCAGTTTGACGACGTTTCGACGATACCGATCAGGGCATCGACGCTCGAGCGAGCCTGTTCTTGGGAAAGGCGTGGAAATAGTGCAACTAAGCCTTGGTGTGCGGACCAAAACATGCGTTGCCGCGCCTCCAAATTAATTCGCAACGCTTGAATCAAAGCATTCCATCCATGTTGCGCTTGATCTGCGGAAAGGTGTGGCGCTAGAACAGTAAGACCGGTGACGGCTTCTAGGATTGCCTCTATGTTCCCGTGCTCTTCAATGACACCGATGAAGGTGTTCGCAATATTTTGCGCTAGCGCGCGCGGAAGCGGAAAACATGAGTCCAACCCATACAACGTTTGTATCGTCTCTGAATCCAGAAGCACCGTGAGCGCATCAACAAGTTTCCAGGCAGAGGTGGCAACCCGATCCCTCTGCGCAGGATCAGTTCGGCCGACCGCGCAGTCTATAAATTCCCCAAACACATTGCTCCGACGAGTTTGGTTAACACTCAAGTACGCGTAGCTTTCTTCGAGCGCCGGCAAGTCGCTAGATCCCAATGCCATCGCATACCAGCACGCCGCCACTCGGATGCGGGCATCAACGGTTGTGTCTCGCTGTTTGGCGGAAACGAATTGAATTGCCGCCGCTCGGCGATCAAGGTCCGCTCCAACACACGCTTGGATGAATCGTTCGGCTCGTCGTGCAAACCGCAATGCCGTTTCAGGGTCTTTGAGCGCTACGTGGATGGCAAGTAAGCGCAAGCGAGATTCCTCAAGAGCCGCTAAGTCACGAAAGCTTCGCAACTCAAGCGAATCCAAATTCGCATAGAAACCTATCGGTCGAAGGATGCCGTTGATAAGGTTCTCCTCCGCCGTTTTGCGCTCGTCGATTGCCAGCTGCTTTTGCTCATCGGCCAGTTTGCGTTGCTCGGCTTCGGACTCGTACGCGGTGGTTGCCTTTTCTTCGGCGTCCTTCGCCTGTTTCTCCGCCGACACGGCCCAGAGCCAGCCCCAGGTGGTTCCGCTGATGCCGACAATCAGCGCCAGCAAAACCAGACTTGCCGCGATCACCTGCAAACGATGTTTGCGGACGAACTTCCGCATCCGATATCCGGTGGATGGCGGTCGGGCTTCGATGGCCTCTTCGTTCAGGTAGCGCTCGATGTCACGGCTCAAGCTGGTGGCGGTTTCGTAGCGGCGGCTGCGTTCTTTTTCCAGCGCCTTCATCACGATCCAATCGAGGTCGCCGGCCAGCGAACGCTGGAGCAACTTGGGATCGACGTTGCGCAGCGCGGCGATGCTGGGCAGGTTTTCGCTTCCGCTCAGCCGGATGCTGGGTCGGGCTGGCTCGACTTCGCGGATCAGGCGGAACACTTCCTCAAACGCCGCTTGCTTGAATTGCTGCTGCTCAATGGGTGTGGTGCCGGTCAGCACTTCATACAACACTACGCCGAGCGAATAGATGTCGGTCCGCGTGTCGATATCGAGATTGTTTTGCTGCGTCTGCTCCGGACTCATGTACAGCGGCGTGCCAATCGTCATCGCATGCGCGGTGTAGATCGAGTGCTCGGTCAGCGACTGGTTCATCGCCTTCGCGAGACCGAAGTCAATCACCTTAGGGACCGGCTTGCCGTCGTAAAGGCAGATCAAAATGTTGGAGGGCTTAAGATCACGGTGGACGATGCCTTTCTGGTGCGCGTGCTGGACCGCGGAACAAACCGGCAGAAACAACTGCAGGCGATCTTGCAGCGAGACGCGGGCTTGATCGCAGTACTCGGTGATGGGGATGCCTTTGACGTATTCCATGGCGAAGTAGGGGCGGCCGTTTTCGCTGAGCCCTCCATCAAACACCTTGGCGATGTTGGGATGATCCATCACGGCCAGTGCTTGCCGCTCGGCATCAAACCGCGAGAGGACTTGCTTGGAGTCCATGCCGGCTTTGACCATCTTGATCGCCACGCGACGCTTGACCGGGCGCGCTTGTTCGGCCACCCAGACCGAGCCCATCCCGCCTTCGCCGATTTGTTCCAACAGCCGATACTTGCCGGCAACGACGTCGCCAGTTTTTTCACCACGCATGCGGCCAGCCGAAGTGGATGCAAGACCGCGCGCCGTGTTCTTGCCATCGCCAGCTTCCGCATCATCGTTGGCGACATCTTCTTCGCGCGACGCCAGAATGCCAGTGGCTTGATCATGGGCTTGCAGCAATTCCTTGACGGCTTGCAGCAGGTTCTGATCTTGTGCACAGACTTGATTCAAATAATCATCGCGCTTGCCGGAATCAGCAATCTCGATGGCGATCTCAAAAATCTCGCGAGCACGTTTTCTGGTATCGCTCATGGAGTGAATGTTCCGAGGTGTTTGCGGAGGGAAGGTTCGTGCGTGCGAGCTGTGTTGTTGCCAGGCGAAATCGTGTCATGACATTCAAGCCTGATCTTGCATGATTTGCCACAGCCTTGCCTTGGCGTATTGCCAATGACGGTTTGCCGTGCGGAGGCTGATGCCGAGTTGTTCCGCGGCTTCGCGTGTTGTTTGGCCGACAAAGAATTTCAATTCCACCAAAGTCTCCAGGTTGGGATCTTCCTCCGCCAGGGCTTGCAACGCGAGATCCAAATCGAGCAGTTCTTCATTTGTCAGCGTTTGCAGGCTAGCCAACTGGCCGACATCCAGGTCAACGGCCAGCCGGTCCCCGCCGCGCTTTTGCCGACTTTTTTCTCGCGCGTGATCAATCAGAATCTGCCGCATGGCTCGGCCGGCCGCTCCAAAGAAGTGAGCGCGGCCTGACCAGACGGGCGGTTTGGAATGGCCAAAGAGCTTGATGTAGGCCTCGTTCACAAGTGCGGTTGGCGAAATCGAATCGCAGTTGGCAATGTTCTTCAGACGGGCGGCGGCGATTTGTCGGAGTTCGCAGATCACCAGCTCGATCAGGCGAGCTTCCGCCCCGGGCGAACCTGCATTGACAGCCTCGAGCATTCGCGCCACTTCGTTTCGATCTGTGGATGCGTCCGATTGCATTGTGTGCTGAATTCCATGTCCCTTCGAATGGTCACAACTACGTACGATAATCCGGCTTGGAGTGTGCCAAAATTGTTGGGAGGAAGCGTTTTGGTTTTTCCTAGCGCATTCTCGCCTCGGCGCGGCGGAGGGACGGCGGCTTTTTCGCACTGGTTGTTAGTGGCGGTAAGTAATAATTTTCTTGGCCGACCCGATTCAGCCTTATGCACACAGTTGGTGGGCAAAAGGGCTGGTCGGTTGACAGCGCCGTGACGATGCACAATTAGGATCTGATCCGGATTAGCAAGCTCTACAAGCTGGGCCCGACAACGAGTGTGTGCCAGCAGGCTTCGCCATTTGATGCGCGTGCTCGAAGAGATAGTGCCCGACGAACCACTCTTCGCCGTTGTTGTAGCGGAAGAGTTCTGCGCAGGCCATGAAGAACATCCGCCAGCGCTGGACCATACGCTTCGCCTTCGCTAAATCGTGATCTAATTGGAAAACGGTCAGAGCTTCGGCGCGATTGTCATCCAGGTTCTTCAGCCACGCCTCGCATGTTCGCCAATAGTGTTTGCCATTCACGCGCCACTGCTGGGCGACTTTCAGATCATCGGCAAACTCATGGAACAGATGCTCCGCTGGCATAATCCCGCCAGAAAAAAAGTTCCGGCCCATCCAATTGGAAGCTCCTTCGGTCTCAAACATGTACGGATGCGTTTTGTGGCAGAAGATGTGCACAAACATCTTGCCGTCAGGCACCAACCACCGGCCGATTCGCTGGAAGAGCAACCCATAGTTGCGCATGTGCTCAAACATTTCGACGGAAACGACTCGATCAAACTGTTCGTCGATGTCGAACTCTCGCATGTCGGCGGTGATGACGCGAACGTTCTCCAGTCCGCGTGACTTGGCTTGCCGGAGAATGAAGTCCTTCTGGCTGGCTGAATTGGAGACAGCCGCGATCTGGGAACCGGGAAACTGCTCCGCCATCCACAAGGTGAGCGATCCCCAACCGCAGCCCAGCTCCAGCACACTCATGCCGTTTTCAATTTCGGCCCGCTGGCATGTGATCCGCAGCATGGTTTCTTCCGCCGCGGCCAGTGACGCATCTTCCGACTCGAACAGGCACGAACTGTATTTCAGGTGTGGCCCCAGCGCCAGCTGAAAGAACTCGGCCGGCACCTCATAGTGCTGCGTGTTGGCATCATCCGTTTGTATCGCCAAAGGGCCGTGCCGCAACAGCTTGGCAAAGTCACTAAGTGCTGACTCTGGCGAGTTTTTGGGCGCATTTCGTAGATTCTTGAGTCGCTTTGCCAGCAGGCGACGAATTCCCAGACGGATCAGCCAATCTGGCAGCAGACCTGTTTCCGCGAGTTCGATCAAGTTCATTCTTCTCACCGCATTTGACGTTGATTCATGGAACTCTGTCAGCTACTGCTGATCACGTTCGGTGCCAGTTGTGCACTCTTCACTTCGGCGTGGGTGCTCAGCTTGATTCGCCGGGACGCCGGAATTGCCGATTTATTCTGGGGCGCTGGCTTTGTTGTCATCGCCTGGATTTCGTGGGGCCTGGGCGATGCCTCCGGTCCTAGGGCTCTTGTGCTCGTCGCACTCGTCTCAATTTGGGGAGTACGGCTCTCAACCTATCTGTCTTGGCGGAACTTGGGTAAGCCTGAGGACTACCGCTATGCCGCAATGCGTGAGAAGCACGGCGAACGATTCGCGTTGCGTAGTCTGGTGACTGTGTTTCTGCTGCAGGGAGTACTAGCCTGGCTGATTTCTTGGCCTGTCCAGATTGGGAGTTTTCGCGCTACGGGATGGTCAGCGTGGGCGACCGTTGGCGTCGGACTCTGGTTGATTGGCTTGCTATTTGAGTCCGTCGGCGACTTTCAACTGGCCCGGTTCAAAGCCAACCCTCAAAACCGTGGGCAAGTCATGAACCGCGGTCTGTGGCGTTACACGCGTCACCCCAACTACTTTGGCGATTTTCTCGTCTGGTGGGCGTTCTTCCTGGTTGGATTCGATGCGGCGTCATGGTGGTGGACCATTCTGGGCCCGCTATTGATGTCCTTTCTGCTGATTCGTGTGTCCGGCGTGCATCTGTTGGAGAGTTCTCTGCGAACACGCATTACCGGCTACGAGGAATACGTGCAGCGGACCAGCGCCTTCTTCCCACTGCCGCCTAAGCGAAATCCGGCCTAAGTGCTTTTCTTTCCAGCGACGGCTTCGTTTTCCTTTCATCGCTATCTGGTTCATGCGCATCGCAGTCATCGGCACTGGCATCAGCGGCAGTCTGGCAGCACGGCTGCTAGAGACGCGCCATGCCGTGACGGTCTTTGAAGCGGAACCGCGTCCTGGCGGACATGCCCACACTGTTGATGTGAGTTTGGAAGGTGAGACGTTCGCGGTGGACACCGGCTTCATGGTGTTCAATCGCCGCACGTATCCAAACTTCTGGCGACTGTTGGAATTGCTCGAAGTCCCCTCGCGCGACAGCGACATGAGCTTCTCTGTGAGTTGTGCGCAAACTGGCTTGGAGTATCAGGGAAGTTCGTTGAACGGCCTTTTCGCGCAGCGTCGAAATATGGTCCGACCGAAGTTCTTGCGGATGCTCGCCGACATCGCGCGCTTCAATCGAGAGGGAAATGCTGCCGCCGCAGCCGGCAACTTTGATTCGCGGGAAACGGTCGGTGAGTTTCTCGAGCGCTGCCGGGTTGGCTCGTGGTTTGTGCGGCAATACCTGGTCCCCATGGCTGCGGCAATCTGGTCGAGCAAGCCGGTGGCAATTCTCGATTTCCCCGCCGCGTTCATGATTGGGTTCTTTGCCAATCATGGCCTGATGCAAGTCCGCAACCGACCTCAATGGCGGACCATCATCGGCGGATCGCGGAAGTACGTGCAGACGTTGCTGGAACCATTACAGAACTGCATCAGGTATGCATGTCCGGTCGAGCGTGTGGAACGCACGAGCAACTCCGTGCTGGTTTCAAGTCGAGAACACGGCACCGAGATTTTCGATCACGTCGTGTTTGCGGCACATTCCGATGACTGTCTGCGAATGTTGGCGGACGCGAGCGACGCTGAGCACGACCTCCTCACCGCGTTTCCTTATCAAGCCAACGAATGCGTGCTGCACACCGATGAGCGGATGTTGCCAAGGCGGCGCCGCGCCTGGGCGAGTTGGAACTATCACATCCCAAGAGAGCAGGAACAAACGGCTAGCGTGACCTACGACCTCTCGCGATTGCAAGGTCATCAGTCACCGCGGCCAATCTTGCTGACCTTGAATGCGACGGCGGAAATCGATCCGGCGAGAATCATCCGCCAATTCACATATCGACACCCAGCCTTTTCGTTGCGCTCAATCTCCGCGCAGCAGCGCATCAACGAAATCAGCGGGCAAAACCAAACGCACTACTGCGGCGCGTATTGGGGATACGGATTTCACGAGGACGGCGCCCGCAGTGCGCTGGCCGTGGCACATCACTTTGGAATTGGTCTGGAAGCATGCACAGTTGCTTGTACGAAGGGCGAGTCACCCATCGCCGCGACAAGCCTGTGACTCATCAATTCCAAAACCGCCTGTTCATGGCCTATTTGGATTTGGATGAGTTACCGGACTTGCTGTCGCGAGGTGACTTATTTGGCGCCGGTGAA
>CALJLD010000079.1 GCA_937982665.1 uncultured Planctomycetales bacterium | reverse complement strand
GCCGAACGTCAGCGGACGGATTTCGACATTGCTGAGTCCGGCGGCGCGCATGCGCTCGGCCAGAGCTTCGCCTTCGGGGAATTCGCCGACACTCTTGGGCAGATAGACGTAAGCTTCTGATCGGTTGCGGGAAAGCAGTTGCCCAATCCGCGGTAGCACGCTGCGAAAGTACCAGCCGTAGACGGCCTTGAAGGGTTGCCAGCGCGGGTGAGAAAACTCCAGCACGGCCACGTGTCCGCCCGGCTGGCAGACGCGCGTCATCTCGCGCAGCCCTTGGTTGGTGTCGGCAACATTTCGCAGCCCAAATGCCACGGTCACCACTTGGAACATATCGTCCGGGAAGGGCAAGTCCTGCGCGTCCGCTTGAACGAACTGCACCTGGGCGAGTTGCCGCTTGTCGCGCTTGGCTTCGCCAATGGCCAGCATCTTAGGACAGAAATCAGCCGCGATGATTGGCGTTTGCTTGCCTGCTCTTTTAGCGAACGCAAATGCCAGATCGCCGGTTCCCGCGCACAGATCAAGCACTGGCGCCGTGCCAGACGTCTTGACGCGGCGTGACGTCCGCCAGCGCCAATATTGATCGACCCCCAACGACAACAGCCGATTGAGAAAGTCATAACGCCCGGCGATCTCGCCGAACATTTTCTGCACGCGTTTGGATGACTTATCGACAGGCACGGTTGAAGGGAACTTGCGGAGAGCGAATTCTCGCTGGGCTGGGCATTTGCGGGCTGGAAACGCTGCCCGAATCTCACAACCAAAACCAGCTGTTGTTAGGATAACCGCTCGCCGACGGGTTGCGCAACTGCCAAAATATGACCGCTGCCAACGAAACTGCGGAACGGAGATGTCATGTCGAATGAACGCCGGGTTCTGGAACTGATTGAAGAGGCCATCTCCAGTCATGGAGGCGATCTCGATGGTTGGACCAAGCTGGAAGAGGAAGAGTTGCAGCTCTTTGACGGGCGAGTGACGCTACGCGCGAATATTGAATGCAACAACGAGGGCACGCCGCTGGCTGTTCACGGGCATTTGTTGGCGACTTTGCACGAATACGACGACGAAACCCTGGATGCGTGCGTGTTTGGGCTGGCGGATGAACTTGAAGCGGCTTTGGGCCAGGTGGCGGTCTTGTGGATGAGCGGTGTGGCTGGGCCCATCAAGTCCTTTCTGGACAACAAGCCGGTTTGCATGACTTGCCAGGCTGGCGTTGCGGACGGCGACATTGAAGCCGGCTATGCCCCGGGAGACTACGGTTTGCAGAACGTTCGCGCGTACGTTGGGCCATCTTTCGGCAGAAATATCGAAGACGCAGACATCTCGGCCAGCTTTGACGACGGCATGCCTTGGTTCCGTTGGTCGATTGAGTCAGCCGCGCCGCGAAGAGTTCATCTCGCCAAGGCGACGATTGAGTCAAAGGGCGAAAACGGTTGGCTGCGGAAACTGGAAATCGACGGACACGAGGTGATGCATGTGGACCCGGATTGGCCAACGCAACTGCAAGGTCCGGATTTCGGATACTTCATTCGCTACGCTGTGTTTGAGTTGCCCCGCAATTCGACCGAGATCCAACGCCGTGCGGAGCTTGATCGCACGATTGAGCACTTCATCCGCAATTACTCAAAGTTCGACGACGTTGACAAACTCATGGAAGCAATGGTCCGTGAAGGGTTTGACGTGGACCTCGTGCACGATGTCGAATCGCATTCGACGATCGCATTTGGGCGAATGTTCTTTGAACCGCGAGGGATGAACTATCCCAGCACGATCATTCGTGCCCGAGGCGATGGACGGGTTGAACTTGACGTGCCGCTGTTGTCTCTGCCTGCCTATTCGCGCGGCCGCGCGATTTTCGCCCAGATGTATGACAGCCTTTCCAAGGAGGAAGTTCAGGACATCTGCCTGTACAACGCGGAATCGCACGTCATCCTCAACGCAATGGATGCTCACGAAGGCAAAATTGAATTCGACAAGATGACGCTCTATCCGCTGGTGGTTCCCGACCGCAACGCCAGCTCACAGACGATGGACGAGGCCTTGGCGAAACTCAATGAAATGGTCGATGGGAATCGTCCGAAAAAGAAGAAGAGTTGGAAATTCTGGAAGTAAAGCAGCGGCGTCAATCATCATCGCCGGGTAGCAAGATCAGGTTCAATTCAGGATCGATCTCAGCAGGCTCATCCGTCCAATTCAAAGTGTAAGCAGACATCCGGTTGCCGCTGCTGGAAGGTTCGATCCGCATGCGATTGCTGGAAAGGATCTTTGTGACCTTCAAGCTGACCGCTTGCGCGTAGAAATCTTCAACGTCACGGAAAAGGATTGATCCGTCACGTTTATCCAAGATGGAAATGCCGGTTCTGCCCCAGTTGCTGTTGTTGCGATTGCGTTGGTTGCCCCATTCGCCGACCAAGACCAACTCCTGACCACTTGTCGGCTGGTCCGCCACTATGGCAAAGCCTTGGACTCGATGCTCCCATAGCAGCTTGCTGGTCTTGCGATCCAACGCCATGAGTTGGCCAAAGATCACGCCGGTATCTTTGCGTTGCACGGGAGTCAGAGCAGGCGGAGCCGTCCAAATCCCGTCCTGGGGGCGGTTCTCGTCAGAGACGCCCACGTAAAGGCGATCTTTGTCCGCGAAAGCCGAGAAGAGGAAACCTTTGGGAACCGAGGGAACGCGGGCCGTCAGTTGCAACTCGCCACCATCCATGGCAATGATCTGCAAGGTGCCGTCTTCATCGAGCGTGAGCATTTCGTTGGTTTGCTCAAGCAAGCGGAACTTCGCGCGGCGAGGAAACTTGTGCGACCAGGAGGTTTGCCCTGAAGCGGGGTCAAACAAGGCCACTTCCACACTGGCGCCATTGGATTTCCATTGAACGATGTGACGACCTTGATAGGCAATCCGATTACTTCGCGGCGGTACGGAGACACCGGGAAGTTCTTCGCCAGTGACCGCATCAAACGTGCGGGCGGACAGGTTCTCGCCCGTCGCCACGTAGACAAACTGATCATCGCCGAAGATGTCGGTGTCGGCAGGGAGACCACGTCGCACCCAAAGTTCCGCTCCTGTTAGTGCATCAAACGCAACCAACTCGCCGTGCCGGAATGTCACGACTTGATTGCCAAAAATGACAGGCCGCGCGCCGAGCTGTTGAGATGACGCCGTGGAATAGACAACGCGTTGCTCACCCCAAGGCGTGCCAACGGCATCGCACTGTACCTGGAATCGCGGATTCACAATCTCGCCTGCCTTGGCGACCAAGGGCTGAATCCAGAGGATTTCACGGCCGTTGCCGCCATCGTCATCGCCCAGGGCATCAATCCCAATCAGGTGATTGCCTGTCCATACAACAACCACATGTTGCGATGCTCCCATTCTCTGCCCACCTTGGCTCATTCGCAGCAAGACGCTGTCTTCGCTGAGTTGCGTTTCCCACAGCAGCCTGCCTTCTTCAGTGCGGCCCTGGATTTTTTGTTCATTCTCAATCCAGAACTTCATCGATTCGATCACAGAACCGCGGGCTTCCACCACCGGCACAGCATATGAGCGAGGAACTTCCGGCGAGGGACGCTTTTGAACGGTGACTTTGCCTTGCGGAACTTGCAGTTCCAACAGCTGCGGGATTTCGTTCTCATCAATCAACTGGGCGGCGACCGCCGATCCGGTTTGCCCATCACGGACAATGACATCGGCGTAGTCCGTGGCGAGGCGATCGAGATACGGACGCGCGGCATAGGTCACATAGACTTGCGAGTACACATCGGCCAGCGTAGCGGTTGACCAGTGGACGAGTTCTGCATCTTGCGAATGCTGGAGTCTGTGCAGCAATGATTCCGCTTCCAGGAAGTTTGGCTTCGTTTGCGCCAAGATCTGCATGGCAAGGCGCTGACGTAGCGGATCGGCCTCGGGCAGATTGCCGAAATAGTCCAACAAACGGCGCAGATCGGCGGCCGTTTCTTCTTCGCGATAGGCCAGATGTTCGGTCAGAGCGGCATCGATTTGAGCGCGCTGTTCAGCGGAAGCCTGCTGATACAGCTGCGCGACGCGGCCTTGCAGCCAACGATCGGGACGGACGAGCCACTCCATGGAAAGCGAATGCAGCGACACATTGCGCGGATCAACCTTGGAAAGCTCCAGGTACTTCTCAAACGCCGCGACAAAGTCTCCATCGAGTTCGAACTGATGCCCGAGCGTGCGATACAGGCGGGCTCGCTCTTCGCTGGTCTGGACTAACTGGTTGATGAGGTCGAGATCTTCGCGATAGCTCGCGTAATCGGTCGCCAAACCATCCAGCAGCGCGGACAGCAGGCGAGAACGTGTTTGCTCGGTCCCGGCGATTTCGTGCGCGAGGCGCAGTTTCTCAATCGCTTCAGCAAAGCGACCATCGTGCAACCACAGTGCCGCTTGTTGCAGCAAAGCGGAGACATCGCGAGGGTTGGCTTCCAGCTGAGCCGCGACACGTCGCATCAAGTCTTCGTAGCGGTCATAACGTTGGGCCCCGAGAGCATTTTGCGAGAAGACGGCGCCTTCGTAGCAAATCAAGTTGCCAAGCGCCACGTGGGTGGTGCGGTTCTGCTGTTCATCCGGCACGGACAATGTTTGACGTGTGAGATCGATGATCGCGATTTCGCCGCTGACTTCGCCCGTCAAGTCATTTACGGACATGGGTAGATGATATTGATCCCCATGGAAAAATCCGCGGCCGGCCGGAAAGCGCTGGTCCGGGAGCTGGTGGGTCCAGAGAACATCGCCACTGTTGACATCAACAGCCCGAACGCCGCGCATGCCAACAAGCAGCATGGTGCCATCAACAACACCGGCCACAAACCGATCATCATCGCGCTCGATTGCCTTCTCGCCCCAGGCTGGCTTGCCGGAAAGCAAATCAATGCAGTGCAATTGATTGGAATCTTGCGGTCCGCAGATGACCTTGCCATCCACAATGGTGACGCTGTTGTCCGCCCAGCCATTTTCGGCGGTCTGCGGAGGCATTCCATTGATCAGGATATTCCGTCCACGCAAGACACGAATGTTCTGGTTGCCGCGATATTGAGTTTGTGGATAAGAGTATCCCCAAAGCAGCGAGCGCGACATCAGATCGAATCCGACGATGGCTCCGTTGCCAGTGGGGCAGACCAACACGCCTTCGGAGAAAGATGGCGTGAAGCCGCCGGAGCGGCGCATTGGGTTCTGGAGCAGGTTTTGCTCAGCGACACCAAGCGTCTGCACCCAAAGCACGGACTGTTCCTGCTCCGCGTGCGGATCAAGTGCCACAAGCACCAGGCTGCCGTTGTTTTGCTTACCGCCCAATTCCGCCAGCACATAAAGCGTATCGCCCAGCGGCAGCGGCGGCCCAAGGAAGAATGCTCCCTCCAATGGATCATCCTCAATCCCTGACGGCCATTCCCGCATGAGCTTGCCCTGGTTGGAAAGCCCATAGGCTCGCAAACGATTGTTGGCGGCAGGCAGCGTGCCAGGCACTTCAAACGGATTGTTGATCCAGACGCCTGCTCTGGCGAGTTGCTCAATATCTTGGCCCCCAACTGGCAGCTGTTCCACGCAATAAACATTGCGTCCATCGGAAGAAAGTGTGCCGTGGGTCAGATCTCCCCAGGTGCGCTGAATGAGAGTTTCCCGGAGAACCCGTCCGGGTTCGTTGGGATTGTTGCTGTTGTTATTGACGAGAGGACTGCTTGAGCTGGAACCGTCCAGAGCGTTGAGCAGATCAAACATCTTCTTATCTTGCAAACCATTCCACAATCGCTTGCCGGTGTACGCGTCAACCGCGATCAACTCCACAGGGCTGCGGAAGATATAGGTGCCGTTGACGCAAATTGGATGCGATGTCGGCAGCTTGGGCTTCTCGGATTGGGCGTTGCTTCTTTGAAGTTGCGCGAGCAACGTTTCGATCAGAGTGACATTGTTCGCCGCGTGCGCTTCCCATTGCGTGTTGAGAATTGGCATTCCGCCTGAAGCTTGCGCATTGCGGGCCGCGTCACCGCCGAACATCGTCCATTGGTTCTTTGCCGTGATTGTGCGCATGGCGACCGGTGCGACATTCGCCAACCAGGCCGCCAGCTGATTCTCGTCACCTGGCAGGGGAATGCTCTGCCCACCAAGATCGATCACCGCGTTGGGGCGTTCTTGTCGCAACTGGTTGAGCGCGGCCAATGCGTCATCCGTCATGCCAGCTTGTGACCAGGCCATGGCAGCCTGCAAAGACAAGCCGGGCTCATATTTGCTGCGGTCCGCAGGCGGAAGCGAAGTGAGTTGTTGGAATGCCAAGCCTGCGGCCAGCGGCTGACCGTGATCCAAACGGTACTGACCCAAAAGGTACGCCGCGTCATAGCCAGCTTCCGTATGAAAGTACGCGCTGGCTACTTTCATAAAGCCATCAATGTCAGACTTCTCAATGGCCGATTTTAGCATGGACGCGGCTTCTTCTCCAAACCGCAAGCGGAACGCTTCGCGGCCTTCGGGTGGCAGTTCGCCAATCATCCGGCGAACTTCCGCCTTGATGCTGGTGTGGGTTTCTTCGCCTTCGTCCGGTTGGAAGAAGAAGTCTTCTTCTCGCGCCAGAATGGAGCCCAGGAGCGCGGCCGCGTCCGTGTAGTTCTTCTCTTCAACCATCTGTTGAGCCAAGCGCAAGTTCCGCAGCGTGGTGCGGTCTTGCGGAAAAGCCAGACCGCCGCTTTGCACAACTCCGCCGGGCGATATTCGAAGTTGAGCGCGGCCCAATGGCTGCTGCACCACCAGCGGCCTGGCCTGCTGCTGCGTTTGTTGGGCGAACTGCTGCATGGGAACTTGAGGCGCGGCCGCCAGCGTTCCGCAAATCAACAACAGAAACACACTCAGCAGCGCGCCAACCGTTGTGAGAGTTCGCTGAGCTGAGTCGGCAGCATCGCCGAATCGCCTGATCTTGTGATTGCTCACCGTGCGGACCCCAGCTTTGGGATGTGGGTAAATGTTGGTCGGTCGCAGGCTTGTTTGCAGCCTGATGATGCCAGCAAGACTTACGTTCTTGTTGCCGCGAAACGTGGATTTCTTGCTCGTTCCGTTATAACGCGCCGGCGGTTGGGAAGGCACATTGATCTGGCATTCGGTCCGCGGCAATGCGGCAAAGTCTCGCGATTCTTGCCAAAAACGATTGGCCATCCCCACTTTGGAATGGCCAACCGTGAAAGTTCTTAACTTCCGTCAAAAACCCTTGTCAAACTATTTGGCGGGTGTTTCAACAATCTCGTACCAGGCGTCGCCAACTTTGAGTGTGACGTTGCCCAAGGCCAGGAACTTGGCGATTTCCGTATGTTCGCCGAGCAAGTCAAAGTACTTTTGCGAACGAACGTCAACCTTCTCAATCTCTTTTGCCTGTTCCGGATCGAATTCGCTTTCGTACCAGCGCTCGGCCGCACGATAAAATGTTCGCGAACCGATGTAGCGGACGGCGGTCAAGGCGGATCCTTCTTTGCCGTACTTGCGCATTTCACGCTCGGCGCGACCGTAAAACGATGAAGCGCCACCACTTTGTTGCATGCCGCGTTTATCCTCCGCGGAATTCTTTGATGCTGTCACGGCTCCGCCCTGCCCGCCTCCACCAAAACTTCCACCGCCGCCACCAGCTCCGGCGTTATCCATATCAGCCAGCTTGAGCTGCAAGTCTTGTCGGAATGCTCCCCCCCGCATGGCAGGCAACGGGATGCCCGGCTGTCCATTACCGGCGACAAGGTCATCCGCCATCAGGAAACTGGTGTACGGCGTGACAATCCCGTATCGCGTGGCGAGATAGACGATGTCATCAATCAACTCTTGCGGCGGATTGGCGCCAGCCGCGCGCGCTTCGCTGATGAGTGCATCAACCTTCTGTCCGGCCCAAAGCCTTGGCACAAAACTGTGCTTTTCATCAGTGGACTCGGGGAATTCCAAATCGTAGGTGAAGGACTTTCGCTCCCCACCAACAACTCCGGTCAATTCCACCGTGTGTTTGCCCACACCACGATACTTGCCGAAGACCAACACTTGTTCGCCGCGGAAGACGTCTTTGACCTTGCGAGGATAAACATCCGTCGCGCCAACGCCGTCAATGTTGATCTCCAGATCCGTCATGACCGGCGAGCCAACGCGGTCATAGAAACGGCTGATCTTCTCGGCGATATCTTCCTCCGGGAGGATGTAGTCGGCTTCGCCGCGATGGTTGATGGCCAGAAAGTCCAGCAGCTTGGTGTTGACGTCGTAGCCTTCGCCAAAGACGAAGATTCGCACGTCCTCTTCATTCGCACGATCAATGCTGGCGAGAATCTTGTCAGCGTCGCTTTCGCCGATGGTGGGCATGCCGTCGGTGGCGAAGAGGATCATCTTGAGTCGCCCGTCCTCATTGAGGAAATCCAGCGATTGCGTAAGGGCATCGTGGATGGCGGTGCCTCCGCCTGGGGCGAAGTTCTCAATGTATCGAGCGGCCTTGGTGAGCGTGTCCTTGTTGACGGGAGCCAGGCTGGTGTCCTGGAACGCGTGAACGCCTGTGCTGAAGTCCACAATGTTGAAGCGATCTTCCGGTCGCAGGTTTTGCACGCAATAGCGGAGCGCGGCCTTGGCCTGCTCCATCTTGCTGCCTTCTCGCATGGAGCCGGAGCGATCAACGCAAAACACAATGTCCTTGGGCAGGATTTGGTCCTCGGTCACGGCATCCGCGCCATCGCCCATGGTGGGCGAAAGCATCAGCAGGAAGTGCCCGTCGTCACCGTTCTCGCGATGGGCGAGGATTTGCGCGCCGAACTTGGATTCGGCGAGCTGGTAATACAGCACGAAAGGATGAGTGGGCAGATAGTCTTCCTGGCTCCAATTGACGCGAACGTCGCAGTCAGTCGGCTCGTGATCGATTTCGATCGGGTGCGTGGGCGAGTAGACGTTCTTGATGGGCGTTTCCGAGGTGACGCTGACTTTGACGCTGGCGCTTTGCAGCTTCTGCATGGACGCCTTGGGGTTGGTGTTCAGCACTTGCAGTCGTACTAGTCCATCACGGTTATCCAGGACTGTGGTATACGTCAGCTTGACGTTGACTGTTCCGTTGGCCGCAATCCGCGGAATTTGCGTTTGGATGAGTTGGTTGCCGTAGTATTCCAAAAGCGCCGGCGAACCCCCTTTAGCGACCATGTCATTGAAGACACCTTTGGCCTTATCGACGTCAAGGATCTCGGCGACCATCTCCTTACCATCAACTTCAACGCGCATGTCTTCAACGTGCGCGCCGGGTTCAAGCTCCATGTAGCACGTGGCGCCGGTAACGACGACCGGATTCGGATTCTTGAACGTGCAGTTGTAGGTCTTTCGGGCGACCTGATTGTTGATCTCCACCTCAATGTGGTCCAACCAGACCTGCACGGGTTGCGGGGAACGCATAAAGCAGGCGAGCGTGCCGCCGGTTCCACCAATCAGCGCGATGACGATTGCCAACGCCAACGGGCATGCGACTGTCTTGCGATTCATTGTCTCTTCCTCTGCGAACTGTTGTTTTGTCGCGTATCTCAATTGACGGATACGCGGATGAGTTTGCGAGTTCTAAACGGCTCAGCGCTTTTAGCTGCGCGACTTCAGACTGCCCCATGATTGACGTTGGCGGTCGCTATCGCGTTACACAGACATTCGTGAAGACACGAGCAATCGCGCGGAGTTTGACTACTTCTTGCCAGAGTCGTTTCCGCCGGAACCTTGGTTTTGCTTGTCAAAGTTGATGTTCTTGCGCGCCGCTTGATCGTGAACAGCTTTCAGCACCGCGGATTGCAGCGTGTCGCCGTCAGCGTCGCCGTTGGCGGCAGAAGCTTCCGCGATGAACTTCTCTCGCTCCACGGACAGCTTGGCGATTTCCTCTTGGATCTTGGCGCGTTCGGCCAATTTCTCTTCCAGATACTTGGCGATCTCTTCTTGCGACTTGTCTCGGAGCTCTTCCGGCAGCATATCCGGTTTGATGTCTTCCAACTTGATGTCTCCGCTCTTGACGGCGGATGCGAGATCAAAATCTTGAGCGCGATAGAGACGACCAGCCTTGGCGGTGGCACGCGAGGCCGCAACTCCACGTCCGCCGCGACGTGCCGCCTGATCCTGACCTTGCTGCAAGCTCTTGCGCTCTCGGCGTTCGTCGTCCGTGCCGAAGAAGACATACGTTGTGTTGATCTTCTCGCTCAGTTCGGCAAGCCGCTTGTCTTGCGGAGTTTCGATTGCCACGGCGGCCGCGTTTTGATCAATGTTGATGAATGAACCATCGGCCAGGACTGCGCCTTTTTGCCAACCGGTGTTGATGCCTTCGGCCTGGGCTCCGCAGAAGATGGTGTTGACCGTGATGCCGCGCTGAATCGCTTGTTGCGCCATTTCGTAGGGATCAACGGTACCTTGCGTAAAGGGTTCGTTGCCGGCGATGAACACCAGCTTCAGATCATCGTCAGATGGACTCCACTCCAACTTGGCCAGCGCGGATTGCAGTACGTGGCCGCAATATTCTTGGCCGCCGTTTGTGGTCAAGTTGAACAAGTCACGAGAAACGAGATCGAGATCGTCCGTGAATGGCGTGACCATGCGAAGATGTCCGCCGGCTTCATCCAACGAGTTGTTGCCGTATTCGAAGACGGCGACTTCAAAATCAGGCAGTTGCCCGTTGGGGCCCTTGGCCGTGGCAAACTCGTTCACGATCTTCCAGAGTTGTCCGCGGGCTTGATTGATCAGCCCATCCATGCTGTTGCTGGTATCCAGCAGAATGGCCATCTGGATGCGCTGAGTCTGCTGTTGGGCTGAGTCTTCGTCGTTCGCGACCGCGTTTGTGAGTTCCTGCTTTGCGCCGTCCTGGCTGGATTGTGGCGTTTCGCCGTGGGCAACAACGCCTGCTGTTAAGAGAGTGAGAGCAAGCAGAATGGCGAAACTGTCCGGCAAGTAGGTTCGACGCATGGGAAGCTCCAAAGTCGGCCAGGGTGTTCAACCCTGGACAGCGGATTTGTGTGCAATAAGCGGTTCTATGGATATGACGAAAGGACCTCGCGAAGAGTTCCCTGCTGCGTTCAATTCGTCGCCGCCTTAATCCGCACGACTCTGTCAGCGTGTAACAAAAAACAACGGCCACCGCGAAATTTGCGGTGGCCGTTGCCGGTCTAGGGAGGGAGAGATTTGTAACGTGTTTGTCACATCAGCCGGTTGTGCTTAGCCAGCACGACCAAGCAGTTGAGGACTGACGGAGAAACCTTGAACGTTTTGACCCTGTTGCTGTTGACCAGCGGCGGGCGGAAGTTGCTGTCCCGGCGGCAGTTGTTGACCGGGTTGTCCTTGAGCTTGCTGTCCCGGGAACGCCTGGCCCGGCGGCAGTTGCTGACCAGCTTGACCTTGGAACTGCTGACCAGGAACTTGTTGACCAGGAACTTGTTGACCGGCAGCCGGCGGCAGTTGTTGACCAGGAAGCTGCTGACCAGGGATTTGCTGACCAGGAAGCTGTTGGCCGGGAACTTGTTGACCTTGGAATTGCTGACCAGGAATCTGTTGACCGGCGGCGGGAGGCAACTGTTGACCAGGAAGCTGCTGACCGGGGATTTGTTGACCGGGAAGCTGCTGACCAGGTATCTGCTGACCGGGTTGGCCTTGGAAACCTTGAACAGGAGCACCAGCGATTGGTTGACCAGGAACAGCACCTTGGATTGGGGCCGCGGCGACGATGCCGGTTGGGCCAATCATTTCCGGATGCAAAGCCGCTTTGATGACGGCGGTTTGCAGTTGTCCGATTGGACTTGGACGCATGACGCCCATCTTCAACAAGCCGCGATCAATGAAGGCAGCCGCGTTGAGGCCTTTGAAGTAATCGTCGGCACAGCGAATTCGAATGCGGTTGACGGCGAAAATGATGTCGCCGGGCAGCAAACCAAGTTGGTGAGCGTAGGAGCCTGGCTCGACAAAGACCAGTTGCAGGCCTTCGTGGCACATGTTGCCTTTGATGCCGAGCTTGATTTGAACAAATGGAGCCGCATGCACGCGGGCATGGCGAACTGGCCGGTGAATGACTGGTCGGCCGGAGTGGCATTGGGCTTGAGCTTGGACGGAAACGCCAGCGATGACGGCCAGAGCCAAGATGCCAGCAGTGATTTTCGTGTTGATGGACATTGTCTTTTTCCTTGTGGCTTCGTGTGTTTTGTAGGTGATTTGGTTTCCCTCACTGGGGTGCCAAGCGGGCTTTGGCTCTCGGCGTTACGTGACAATCCTGAAAATCTGCCGAAACCGGACACCGACCGGCGGATTTGGACGAAATCGCGGCAGATATCCCGAGAAATGGGCAGAAATGCCGAGAATGCCGCATTGCTAGCAAGACGCGGCTCTTAGCGACCGCCGAACGCTTTCGGGCCGAAATCGACTGGCGGAGGCGGCTGGCGGCCTATCGGCGAAGGCAAAAACGCCAAAGGGCCACGGCCTCCCGTTTCCCGCTTCGCCCCTTCCTGCTCAGAGGAGAAGGTTCGACACCCGCCAACGTCAATGTGAGGCTCTCACCTGCCAGGCGGCCAATTGCGAATCCGGCACTCGGCTGAAAAGGTGTGTCTCAATCTTCTGGATGCTGGCCGCCACCGCCGGTATCCGCAATCGCGATCAGATTCTCGGCTTCGTCCAGCAGGTCCTCAAAGTTGGCGTCATTCAGGTTGGTCTCCGTTCGCCATGTTTTGGCATCGTCCAGCAGGTTGCGCGCAGTGTCTTTCTGGTTTTGCTGCCAATGGGTCATGGCCAGAATCACCCAATCATAAGCGTTGGCTTCGCCGCGAGCTTCGGCCGCTTTTGAAAGCAGTTCCTTGGTGCTTTCCCAGTTTTCGCGACGGTACTCGCAGAGAGCGTGCAGCAGCCATAGTTGAGCTTTGTCGTTCGTCAGCGGCAACGTTTCCTCGGCAAGCTCCGCGCCCCGTTCAGGATCACGAAGCGACGATTCTGGGCAATTGGCCAACAACCAAATCAACAAGCGGCGGATCTCAATTTGGTTGTTGCGATTTGCGCGCTTGTCGGTCATCTCCTCGACAAGTGCGTCCGCATAAGAGCTTGCCGCACCCAAATCGGCCAGAGCGCCCACGTAGTTCTTCAACCGCCTACGAACAATGCCTCGGCTATGCAAGTGATTACGGAGGAATTGACGGTAGCTGGACTTCTCTGGACTGGCATCAACAGCCTCTTGTTGCAGCCGACATGCACGGGTCAGACTCTCTTCGGCGGCAACGAAATCATTCTCGGCCTGGCGTTGAATCCAGGCGATGTTGTGCAAGGTTGCCGCGACCTGGCTCTTGAAATCAACATTGTCCGGATGATTGGCGAGCAGTGACTCTCGGACAGACAGGGCCTGGCGGTAGTGCTGAGTTGCCAACTCCGGTTGATTGCTTGACGAATATTGAATGCCCAGGTTGTTTTGAATGTTCGCCAGCCGCGATGCATATTCGTCGACTTCGGGATACCTTGTCGCCAATGCGTCAACGATTTCAACTGCGCGCAAGAACTGCTGGATTGCCTGTTCATCCCGATCCGTGTTTGTGTAGAGCCAGGCGAGATTTCCGTGGGAGACCGCCAAGTGGCTCTGATACTCGGGTACGGCTGGGAAGTTTTGGGCAAGACTCTCAGCCAGGTTCAGTGCTTCCTTGTAATGGTTCTCGGACTTGACCAAATCCGTAGCGTAATAGTAGTAAACGCCCAAGTCAGACAAGACTTTGGCCAAGCCGCTGATTGCGCCCGGTAGCGGCTCTTGTGCATGAATCTCGCGCCAGATCTTTAAGGATCCCAGGTAGTGCTGCTCCGTAGAAGCCCAATCTCCACGATCCGATGCGGCCAGGCCCAGGTTGTGAAGAATGACCGCGCGCTGCCAGCGAAACTCAATGTTGGTTTCGTCACTGGCAAGCAACTCCGTGGAAATCTCCGACGCAGTCCGCAACCGCTGTTCCGCTTCGTCCATGCGTATTGGAATTAACAGCTTGCCCAGCATCTGCAAGGTATCGCAATACTCGTAACGCAAACTGCGTGGTGCGTCCTCGTTCTGGGCGATTCGCTCCTGAATTTGCAAAGCTTTATCAAAGGCTTCCTCCGCGAGTGATGCGTCGCTCAGATAGGCATGAACACGCCCCCGCCAATAACTTGCTCTCGCGAGTTCGCGCTGCAGTGCCGTATCGCCGGGATAATCTTGCACGAGTTCGGCAGACGACGCCTCGGATTCCTCAAGCATATGGATGGCTTGATCGAAATCGCCCAACCACATGTAGATTGTGCCTACGCGCATCTGCGCTCGCGCAACCGCGCGACGCAGCCGAGGGTCATCTTGATTGTCCGAGAGAAACTCTTCGTAAAAAGCGAGCGCTTCTTCCAGGAGCCGCTTGCGAACCGGTTCCATATATGGCGAGCCGACCAAACGGTCGGAAGCCACTTCGCTGAGCATGGTATCCACGGCAGCCAGCGCCCGATCCAGGCTCGTAACGGCTTCTTCTTTCTTCTCCTGAATCCAGAACGCCGCGACAGTCGACCCCACCGCAACAACCGATAGCAGCAGGAGCACGGTTGCCGCCAAGGAGGCGATGCCAGGATTTCGCTTTGTCCAACGGATCAGCCGTTCGATTCGACCAACTGGCCGCGCGCGAATCGGTTTGCCTTCCAGGAAGCGCTCGAGATCCTCGGCCACCTCTTGCGCGGTTTGATACCGTCGATCGGGGTGTTTCTGCAGGCAGCGCAGACAAATCACCTCAAGATCACGCGGGATCTGAGCATTCAGTCTGCGCGGCGGGGGTGGCTCGTCTCGCAGGATTTGCAAGATCAGCATTTGCGGGCTGCCACGAAACGGCAACTCGCCGGTGAGCAGTTGGTAAAGGACAACACCCAACGAATAGATGTCTGTCCGTCGATCGGCGCGATGACCTTCTCCTCGCGCGCTTTCCGGTGACATGTAATTCGGCGTGCCGAGAATCTTGCCTTCGACGGTCATTGTGGCATCGCCGATTTCGCGCTTGGCAAGGCCGAAGTCCATGATGTGCGGCACACCATGCTCGTCCAACATCACGTTGCCTGGCTTGAAATCGCGATGCACGACTCCGGCCGAATGGGCGTGATGCAACGCATCCGCCAACTTTCGCGTCAACTCGGCGGCTTCGCGAGCATCCGGTTGCTCGACAGCCAAGGATTCGGCCAGAGTTGCGCCGTGCACAAAATCGCTGACAATGTAGACCTGCTCATCAAGGCGGCCAATTTCGTGCACAGCCACAATGTTGGGATGGTTGAGCTGCGCCGCGGCTCTGGCTTCGCGCAGGAACTGTTCGGTCTCTGCCGTCGTGAGTTCCCCTTTGCGAGGAGTCTTAATGGCAACGGTGCGCTGCAACTCGTTGTCGAACGCCATCCAGACACTGCCATACGCCCCGCGACCGACCTGGCGCACCAATTGGAAGTGGCCCAGCATGCGCGGCTGCGATGTATCAGCCGCAGTTGTCTCGTCCGCAAGACTGATTTCGCTGCCGCAGGCCTGGCAAGTGAAGTTGCCGTCACCACCGTCTTCCGGGAGCGTCTGCATCGCGGCCTGGCAGTTTGGACAGCGAATCCGCATGCAAACCCCCATGTGAGAAAGAGGCCATTTGATTGGCGCATGCCTTCACAACCGGCAAACGGCTTGTGAGCGCGAACTCATTGTAGCTGTGCCGGGGTGACGATCCAAAGCATTCTCTAAGAAGTAGCGCGGCGTCCAAATGCGCTACAGCCAAAAATCCAATGGCAATCGCCAAGAAGCTGATTCCTAATGAGTGGGAATCTACTCCTTGCCAACTCGCCATCGCAGGACGGAATCCAGGAAACCATCAATCCCGCCGTCGAGCACGTCTTGAAAGTTGTGCTCCAAGTAGCCGGTTCGGGCGTCTTTGACCCGTTGGTCCGGGTGCAGGAAGTAATTGCGAATCTGCGCGCCAAAACCGGTCCTGGCTTGCTGATCATACTTGGCTGCTTGTTCGGCCTCGCGCTTTTCTTCTTCAAGCCTGGCCAGGCGGGACCGCAACATCTTGTAGGCGGCCGCGCGATTCTTGTGCTGACTGCGCTCGTTCTGGCATTGAACGACAATGTTTGTGGGCAAGTGAGTCAAGCGCACCGCGCTGGCGGTCTTGTTGACGTGCTGGCCGCCTGGTCCGCTGGCCGAGTACGTGTCTTCGCGAACGTCCTGGTCCTTGATGTCGATCTCGACGGCGTCAGACACTTCCGGCGAAACATCCACGGCCGAGAAGCTTGTCTGACGTTTGCCGTCCGCGTTGAAAGGACTGATCCGCACGAGCCGGTGGATGCCTGTCTCACCTCGCAAGTATCCGTAAGCGTAGGGACCACGGACCGCAATCACCGCGCTATTGATTCCGGCTTCCAAGTTGTCTTGTCGGTCAAGCAACTCAACCTTGTAGTCATTCTTTTGAGCCCAAGCGGTATACATGCGTAGCAGCATCTCCGCCCAATCATTGGCGTCTGTCCCACCATCGCGAGCATTGATCGAGACGATCGCGTTGCCTGGGTCGTGAGGACCGGAAAGCAGAGCCTTGAGTTCGAGATCATCCAGCTTTGTGCGCAAGCTGGCGAGTTCGGACTCGACCTCAGCGGCAAATCCGTCATCCTCTTCCGCCATTTCCAACATGGCGCCAAGATCGCCAACGCTTGCGGTGAGCTCTTTGACTGGCTTGACGATGGCCGTCAGCTGTTTGAGCGTGGCAATTGTCTCCTGAGCGGACTCTTGGTCATCCCAAAAGCCTGGCTGGGACATTTGCTTTTCCAACTCGGCGATTTGCTGCTGCTTGCTGTCGCAGTCAAAGAGAGTCTCGCAGTTGAGTAATCCGCGTGCGGATCTCGTCAGCGGTTTCGCGCAGTTCAGCAGCAGTTGCCATCTTCAAGAAACTCTTGGGGACTTCAGAAAAACTCGACAAATGATCCAAGGCCGAATTGTACGCGGGCCGGGGAAAACCGGGAATGCGGTCAGGCGAGTTATTCCCGGAACTTTTCGTGCCGTTCAATCAGCCAACGATCGCCTTCCTTGTACATCCAAAGTTCCAGTCGGCCCATGTAGACGAATTCTTCGCGCAGCTTGTCCGGCGTTCGTTTTGGGTTGTTGGATGCCACATCCTTCCCTTTGACGGTCCCGGAAATCCTCACGCGAGCCCTGATTGGGCTGGAAGAACGAGTGATGTCCACTCGCTGGACTGTGACTTTGACGGAGCTGATGCTCTGCTGAAGGCTGAAGAGTCGTGCCTCGGCGCGAAGCTGATAAGACTCCGGCGCGATGTAGCTCAACACGGTGTCCAAGTCGCCGGCTTCGATCGCTTCGGCAACTGCGTTGAGCGATTCTTCAATCTCTTCGTTCTCGGTCACAACGGCCGCTTCAATCCACAGCCCGAGTGCCAAGACCCCGCCGGCAGCCAAAATGCCCAACAAATAAGCCGGACGCCTGGATTGAAAGAAGAGCGTGATGGCCAACGCGGCGATACATCCGCTGATGGCAATCGTCGGCCATGTTTGCTCATACAGCCAACTCATGGCGTAATCCTCCTCAAGTATCCGTGCAAGACGACCCGTGCAATGCGACTAGCCACAAACGACGGCGACGCTCAATAGGCGACTCGCCAACGCGTGTTGAACAGCCAGGCCATCATCCCCACCAACCCGATATTAACCACAGTATACACAATCAGGAACAAGCCAAACTGTAGCCAACCATAGGCGATGAGTTCATCCGAAGGTCGCCCTGGCAGCCCTGTGCCGCCAATCGCATCCGCAGCCGCGTCCACTGTCAGCGGCAAAGCAAAGGCCGTTGAGATGGGGCTCAAGTAAGCCTGATTCTGGACCTGCACGGCGATCGCTTCGCCGGGAAAGAAAGTATTGACGAACCGCTCAACGCCAAGTGGGGCGATAAACAGAACGGCAATCACTACGTAAGAAAAGATCAGCGAGAAGGACGACTTCTTGGAGATAACAGAAGTGAACAAAGCCACATTCGCCGTGGTCAGACACGTCATCAACACAATCGCAATGTACGCCAACATCACGAGGATATTGTTGCGCAGGTCCCCAACCATGACGCACGCCAGCAACAGCGGCCAAAGCAGGAAACTCGTCAGCACGCTGGAAACGCGGAGCCCTGAGATCAGCTTGCCCATCAAGATTTGGATCGGCGTGATCAACGTTGTGAGCAACAAGTCCAGCGTCTCGCGTTCGCGTTCGCTGGTGACACTGCTTGCGGAAAAGACCGGCCCAACCATGATGTTGAACAATACCACATAGGCTACATACCAAGGCGCCAAGCCGGGCCGCAAGTAGAGGCACCACGCCATGATGGGGATGGCCAGGAACATGCTGACTTGAATCACAACGCGCAGCATGAGCGTGCCTTGCGCGAAGATCTCCGCCCTCATCTCTTTGTCGTAGACCGGATTGGCTCCGTCCTCCAACAAGCCAGTCCGCTTGGGCGGCGCGAAGAGCTTGTCCGGAAACTGATCGCGGCGAATCACAAGTCCAACGGCCTTGTTCTGCTCTTGCTCTTCATCAATCACTTCCTTGCCTTCGCTGCCGACATCCGGCGGATGAAGCAAGCGAGCGCTAATGACCGAGATCAATCCGATCCAAGCCAGGCCACAAATGATGGGCAGCAATCCGCCGGCGATAATCAATCGCAGACCGGCGGTCGCTCCAAAATCGAGAGCTCGCCAGACGAGCAATCCCACCAACGCCAGCGGCAAAATGATCAGATAAGAAACAACCAGTGAAGACGCGGTACGGCTGAAAAAGCTGCTGCACCACAGGCTGATCAATCCAAACGTCGTGGTCGCCAGGATGATTGAAAGATAGACGGCCAGCACTTCGTAAAAGTTCACACCTCCCAGCGGAAGGCAAAGCATCACAATCGGCAGCGAGGAAAAGATCAACAAGCCCAAGTGGGCCAGGGAAGACAGCAACTTCCCAATCACAATCGCCGTTGGCCGCAACGGACTGGCCAGCAACATCTCGTAGGACTTGCGTTCTTTCTCTCCCGTGATGGCTCCGGCGGCAAACGTGGGCGCCATCAGCGACGTCAGGATGTACTGTCCGAGGAAGAACAGATCCACCAGCCGTTGCGAGGCCTCGGTGTTGATCATGTCCACTTCATCATGGTTCGGCCATGCTGCGTAGACCATCGCCCCCAACAGCAGCAGGAACGCGGCCAAGGTGACAAACGCCCGCTTCATGCGGAGGTTCAACACAAGCTCGCGCTGTAAGACGGGGTTGTTTGTGAACAACCCGGAGAAGAGCTTCAAAAAGCGAACCATGATGCCGATCGCTGCCTCTTGTTCCCGCTCTGCGAGTAACTCGCGCACACGAGGTCTCGCATCTTCGAATGACGTCCCAGCATAACAAACTCTGGTGGCCAATCATCCAGCTTCACGGCCATTTTTCCTTCCCCATTTGCAGGCGGCACTCGAGGTGGCTTAGCGACTTTTGCCGCTGGCAAACGGCCCCGCGTATGGCAAACTGGCTGGCAATTGCCTCCTTCGCCTGAACGGATTGTTGACGCTTGCCATGCTCCTTTACACCAGCGATGAGTTTCTGAAACACGAAACAGGCCAACATCCGGAATGCGCTGACCGTTTGCAGGCGATTTCCGCCAAATTGGCCGAAGAGCGATTGCCGGAGCGCTGCGAATTGCCCAAGTGGTCCGCGGCGACCGACGCACAACTGGCTTTGGTCCATGCAGACAAGTATCCCGCCGCAATTCGTGACGCGATTGCCGCAGGCACGCAACGCCTGGATGCGGATACGGTTGTTTCTCCGCATTCGTTCGATGTCGCGGCGCTTGCTGCCGGGGCCGTTGTGGATGCCGTCCAGCAAGTCATCAACGGCCGTCACACGCGAGCACTTTGTCTCGTCCGCCCTCCGGGGCACCATGCGTCGCCTGACCGCGCGATGGGCTATTGTTTGTTTGGCAACATCGCCGTCGGCGCGGCTTTGGCTGTGCGCGAACTTGGACTCGAACGCGTGTTGATTGTCGATTGGGACGTTCATCACGGCAACGGTACGCAAGATATCTTCTGGCATGATCCGAACGTCGCGTTTTTCTCCGCTCATCGTTTTCCGTTCTATCCCGGAACCGGCCGCCGCGATGAAACGGGCGCCGAGGCCGGCAAGGGAACAACCCACAACCTGCCGATCCGCTTTGGCACGTCTCGTCAGGAAATCCTCGCTCGCTTTGGTGGAGAGTTGGAAGAATTCGCCGCGCAAATCAAGCCGCAGCTGATCCTCGTCTCAGCAGGTTTTGACGCCCATGCCGCGGACCCGGTTGGATCGCTTGGGTTGGAGGTTGAAGACTTCATTACGATGACGCAAACCGTTCGCGACCTTGCCGACGATCATTGCGACGGCAAGATCGTCAGCGTGTTGGAAGGTGGCTACAACCCGCAAATGCTCGCGGAGTCTGTCGCCGCTCACTTGCAAACACTGCTGGATTAGAGCGCGTTGCGCAAAGCGCCGCCAACAACGCGAGCCGCGTAGCCGCGTCCAAAAAGTCTCAGTCAATTGCCAAAGACCGTGATGGCAATTTCCAATGAAAGCTGCGCAGTGAGCAAGGGTAGTTTCGCGAAATTTTTTCCATGCGGTTGAAAGTAGGGGGCGCGCAATAACCCATCGTCCCACAGGGCGAATTTCGGTTTTCCAGGGGGCGCACGTTGGGGATGATAAGCAGGTCTCGCCAGGGCAGCGCCATGGGACCGCGCGCCCGATCAAGAGTCACCAAATTGAGCGAGTTTTTTCCGGGCTTGATCGATGTTACTAATTTTGCTGCAGACCGATTGGGTAGAATGCTTCAATGAGCAATCCCAATCCGTATCAAGCGCCGAACGAGAAATGCGAGGGAGAGCCGCACGCGAATCTGCAACTCGTCGAACGAGTGTATGTCGCTTTGTTTTTTCTTGTGCTGGTAACAGCGCTTGCCGCGATTTGGTATCTAGGCTGATGGATGCCGTTGATGGACGCGATTGATGAGCAATGACAACCCCTACGAAGCGCCGAGCACTCGATCGGCCGAAGATGAGTTGGAGACCAAGCTGGCGGATGTCCTGTTGGGTATCCCAGCTTTTCTTGCGCTCTTGGCGTCAATCTTCCTTGCCGGAGTTATCGGTTGGCTCATCTATCGAGCATTGACGACCCCGGACTTGTGAGAAGTCGGTACCGCAAGTTTATCGATACTAATTCCACTGCACGGACATTCGCCGCGCGGCGCGAACAAACGGTTCCAGCGCTTGAGCTTCTTCCGGCCGTTGCTGAACATACGGCTCAAGGATTTCCAAAGCGGGCCAGGCGTGACCTTCGCGCACCAGCAGCAATCCCAAATCGCGCTGTTCTTCCGCGAGTTCCGGCAAGAGCGCCGCGAGCCGGCGTTGAACCACCAGCGCTTGCCGCCAATCCTCAGCGCGGGCATAGGCGCCCTTCAAGTTGCGGAGCACTCGCGCAGCAATCGCCACATGCGGCGCCGGCAAGAACACATCGTCAGACCAGAATGGCTCGCCGGTGACTTGTTCAATCTTGGAGCGCATCTTTGGTTGCGAAAGCACACCGCCGCTGTACGCGTCGACGTAGAGCGGTTCCTCTGTTGGGTAACCCAAGACAAAGTGACCCGGCGTGCAGACGCCATACATCGGCAAGCCGCTGCGCGCGGCCAACTCGCGAAACAACAGCGACAGCGTGATGGGGATACCTTTTCGCCGCTTGAGGACCTGCGGCAGGTAGCTGTTTGCCGGCTGATAGTAGTCTTCATCATCGCCAACAAAACCCAACTCATGACGAAAGACAGCACTCGCGGCAGCCAGCAGTGGACGTGCTTCATCATCATCGGCCAACGGGATCTCGCACGGCTGATGCGAATCAAACGCCGCGCACAAAGCCGGGCGATGCGCATAGAGCCGCTCGATAATCGGCCGCAATAGCTCGCGAAATTCGAGCGAAAGCTCGTAGATCGCCATCCGCTCGGCTTGTTGATTTAGCTCCGGCTGGGCGTCGGCGGCAAGCTCCAGCAGCAGGCCAATGAGATCCACTTCGTCGTCGCCACGGCAAAGGCGGGTAAATTGCTCATCGCCGGCGAATTGCGTTTTGATATCCATTTGTGAGATTATAGGAGGCCGCGCCTGAAGTGACAGGCGGCCAACCTGTTGGCAATTCCCTTTCTCGCACGGTCACAATTCCCGAGTTTTGTCTTCGCTGGCTTCAACACCGCGCCAAAGCCTTCCGCCGCAACAGATTACGTTGCGGGGCGTGGCCGTGCACAATCTCAAGCACATCGATCTGGACCTGCCGCGGGGCCGGTTGATCGTGTTTTGCGGACTCTCTGGTTCCGGAAAAAGTAGTCTGGCGTTCGAGACACTTTACGCGGAAGGGCAGCGGCGATACGTCGAAACGCTGTCTTCGTACGCCCGGCAGTTTCTGGATGTGTTTGAGAAGCCGGCCGCGGACCGCATCGAAGGCATCCCCGCTTCCATTGCTGTCGCTCAGCACGCTGCCGCCAGGTCCAATCGTTCGACCGTTGCCACCACGACCGAAGTCCATGATTTCCTCCGCCTGTTGTTCGCCAGGGTGGGGGACGTTCATTGCTCGCAATGTGGCACGCCGGCGACACAGGAAAACCCTGAGACCGTTTGTGCAAGGATGATGTCTTTGTCCGACGGGCGCAAGGCGATGATTGGTTTTGCCTGTCCGCTGGGAGAGACGAAACAAGAGATTGGTTCGACCATCGCCATGTTGAAGGGGGACGGCTTCTTGAGAGTGATCGCGGGGGGCGAAACGGTCAGCATTGACGGTCCGGCGAAGAGTGTTGTCGATCAACTGGCGGAGTTGACGAAAGCCGCCGAAGGCAATGACGCTGAAGAAGAAGTTGCCAACAACAAGAGCTTGGGTCAACCGGTCGTCATTGTTGATCGTGTTGCGATGGGCCGTGTGGAACAACGCCGGCTGCGTGATTCGTTGGAGACGGCCTTTCGCCGGGACGAAGGGCCGTGTGTTGTGTTGGTGGAGGATGGTGGTGAGGGTTTGGGTGTAAGCGAGGCCGACGATCAATTCACTGCTGGACAAGCCAGCAGTGGCACACAGTTGGTGAGAGTTGATGGACGGGGTTGGGAAGTTTGGCGATTCGCGCGGGGAAATGACTGTGCCAATTGCGGCCATCAATTGCCTGAGCGCGAGCCGCGGCTCTTCAGCTTCAATCATCCGTTGGGCGCGTGTCCCGCCTGCGAGGGATTTGGCGATACGTTGGAAGTGGACATGGCGAAAGTTGTGCCGGACCGCGGCAAGAGTTTGCGGGACGGGGCGATTGTTCCCTGGACCAAGCCGGCATACAAGCATGAGCTTGACGAGTTGCTGGCTTTGGCGGACGAGTTCGACATCCCGACGGAAATCCCCTACGCCAAGCTCGATGATCGCTCGCTGTCACTCATTCAACATGGCGTGCCAGAGCGTGACTTTGGCGGATTGGACGGCTTCTTTGCCTGGCTGGATCGCCGCCGCTACAAGCCGCACATTCGCGCGTTTCAAAATCGCTTTCGCAGCTACAGCACCTGTACGACGTGTTCCGGACAGCGTTTCCGACCGGACGTGTTGGCGATCACGATAGACGGCAAGTCAATTGCGGATGTTGCCGCAATGACGGTTCGCGATGCCAGCGCGTTCTTTGCCAATGTGCAGTTGGCGGACGAAGATGCTGTGATTGCCAAGACTCCGTTGGCTCAATTGATGGCCCGATTGCGGTTTCTCTCTCTGGTGGGATTGGATTATCTCGCGCTCAATCGCGCTATGCGGACGCTCTCCGGTGGCGAAGCCCAACGCACGGCGTTGACCTCCGCGCTGGGCTCAAGCCTGGTGAACGTGTTGTATGTGTTCGACGAACCCACAATTGGCCTGCACCCCGTGGATACGCAAAGGCTGATCACGGCCATTGCAGGACTGCGTGATCGTGGGAATACCGTTGTGGTGGTGGAACACGAAGAAGACTTCATCCGCGCGGCCGATCACGTTGTGGAGATTGGCCCCGAGGCAGGCGACCGCGGCGGGAAGGTCACATTTGAAGGGACGCCTGCGGAATTAGAAGCCAGCAAGGGCGTGCTGACCGGCGATTATCTGTCTGGGCGGCGGAATGTCAGGCCTTCGCAAGAGCGTCGGCCAACCAACCGAGGTTGGATTGAGCTTCGCGGTGCACGCAAACACAATCTGCGGAATCTCGATGTGCGGTTTCCGTTAGGCGTGTTTTGCGTGGTGACCGGCGTCAGCGGGTCCGGCAAAAGCACCCTGGTGCAAGACACGCTTTATCCCGCGCTGCAGGCAAGATTGGCCAATACACCCGGCGCAATCTCCACGTGCGACGAGATCCTCGGTGTGGGCGGGATTAACGATTGCGTTTTGGTGGATCAATCGGGCATGGCGCGATCACCGCGCTCTAACCCCGCAACGTACGTCAAAGCGTTTGACGAAATCCGCCGCATCTTTGCCGAGACGGTCGACGCGCGCACCCGCAACTACAAGGCGGGGCAATTCAGCTTCAATACCGCAGGCGGACGCTGTGACACCTGCCAGGGCGGCGGTTTTCTGCAAGTGGACATGCAGTTTCTCGGCGATGTCTACATGCGTTGCGAAGCGTGCGGCGGCAAAAGATTCCGGCCAGAAGTGCTGGACGTTAAGTATCGCCAGCGGAACATCGCCGAAGTGTTGGAAATGCCGGTTCGCGAAGCGTTCGGCTTTTTTCGCGGCTACACAAAGTTGCAGGCCAAGCTCAAGAAGCTGATTGATGTTGGGTTGGGCTACGTTCCGTTGGGACAGCCTGCCAACACGCTTTCCGGCGGCGAGGCCGGTCGCTTGAAGTTGGCGTCGTTCCTGGCCGGCGCAGCGCGGCATCGCACGTTGTTCCTGTTGGATGAGCCAACTACGGGGCTGCACTTTGCGGATGTTGTGCGATTGGTCGATTGTCTTGAGGCGCTCCTGGCCGAAGGGCATTCATTGATTGTGATTGAACACAGCATGCAACTCATGCAATTCGCCGATTACATTATTGACTTGGGGCCAGGCGCCGCGAACGAAGGCGGGCAAATTGTCGCCACCGGTACGCCGGAAGAGTTGGCCGCATGTGAGAACTCCAAGACGGGCGCGGCGCTAAATAAGCTCTTGATGAGGGGAACTTAGCCGACTCACGATGGCTTCGCTTTTTTGAGAAATCCTTCGAGAATTCGTGTTATCTACCGGCTCGACGTGCGACTAATTACCATCGTGGGCGAGTTATCGTCGCAAAGTGGGGCCGCAAAACATGAATCGCCAGCGAGATTGATGTCGACTGTCGTCAAACGCAAAAAGCACTCAAAGGACACCGAGAGCCTGTCGGGCTACTTGGAGTCATGGGTTGATGAATACGGAGATTCACTCTATCGCTTTGCGCTTGCGCGAGTGGGAGATGAACATGTCGCGGAAGACTTATTGCAGGAGACGTTCCTTGGTGCACTCCGAACGTACAACGAGTTTCAACACGAAGCGAAGATTCAAACCTGGCTGATTTCCATTTTGCAGAGAAAAATTGTCGATCACTATCGCCGTAAACTGCGAACGCAAAAGTTGGTGGCACAGCAAGCGCCGGATCAAAAGGATGGACAGCAGCCGCGGCTCACGCGTCGACAAAAGTGGGATACGCGACCTGAAAAGACGATCGAGAATCGGGAGTTTCTCGCCGCATTGCAATCCTGCCTGCATAAGTTGCCGGACAACCTTCGTCTGGCATTTCAACTACGAGAACTGGATGAATGTGACCCTAATGAAATCTGTGAGATGCTGGCAATTTCCAACAAGAACCTGGCTGTGCGAGTTTATCGCGCCCGGAAGGCTTTGCGGGATTGTCTGAATACAAACTGGTTTTGCAAGGACTGATTCTCATGCGTTCGCTCGTCGAGAAAATCTGCTTGATCCTGTCTCCACGGTGCGAGCAAGTGCGGATGCTCTCCTCCGAATCCCTTGACCGACGACTCACTTGGACCGAGTCAGCTGCGGTGCGCATCCATCAATGTCTGTGTTGGTCTTGCCGACAATTCAAACGACAAATGGCGTTTATCCGAAAGATCACGGAGCAATACGCCCGAAACGAGCTGGATGGTGTGAGCGAGGCGAAGCTGAGCGACGAGTTCAAGCAGCGGTTGAAGAATCTCAACGGTTGAGTTGCTCTCGGGGCGGCGCGCATCTTTGCGCCAATTCTAACTTTCACGGCTGCGAACGCTTCTTCGCAGGACACGCGCTGATCACAATGCGCGCACATCCGTGCTGCAGATTCTCGCGCCGCGTCGCCCTCGCCTGAAAATTGCGATACAGCACGTAACTGCCAACTTCACTGTAATCGTTGTCGATCTCGTGCGACTAACTTCTCGTTGCCATCGCTAAGAAAGATGGCTTTTCGCGCGCGAGTATTCGCACGAGTGCTGCGCGCATTCATCGCCTCTGATTACGGAGAGTTTCATGAGTCGTTTTCGCCGGATGATTTACGTTCCAGTCGCGTTGCTCGCGCTGTGCGCCATCGCTAGCAACACCGCACGTGCTCAGATCTTTGATCAGTTTTTTGATTTTGGCTCCGTCTACACGGCGACCAATGACACCAACGGGAATGAAGTACAAGCCTACCTGCGGCTTCCGCAAGGCTCACTGATCGCTGTTGGCAATACCGCAACGGGTGGTACCGGATTAGGCGGCGGACTGGGCAATCAAGGTGGTATGACGCTAAGCGAAAACGGCCGCTGGCTGTTGGTTGTGAACGCTGGCGACAACACCGTGTCCGTTTTTCTAGTGGGCTTCTTGGGCGAGTTGTATCTGACCGATGTGGAGCCCAGCGGCGGTCAGACGCCTGTCAGCGTTACGATTCACAATCGCTCTGTCTATGTTCTCAACGGTGCTGGTGCCGGGAACATTCAGGGCTTTGAATTGAGTCTCTTTGGCGATCTTGTGCCATTAGCTGATTCCAGCCGACCACTCAGCGGTGCCGCGACAACCGCGCCTGCGCAAATTCAATTCAGTCCAAGCGGAGACCATTTGGTCGTCACGGAGAAAGCGACGAACGTGATCGATACTTACCAGATCGATGGAGACGGCATCGCCCAAGGTCCGCTTGTGCAGGCGTCCAATGGCGTAACGCCGTTTGGTTTCGACTTCAACCACAACGGGACTTTGGTGGTTTCTGAAGCGTTTGGTGGCGCAGCTGGGGCGAGCGCTGCTTCCTCATACAGCCTGCAAGGCAACGGGGCACTTCAGACAATCAGTGCTTCGGTTCCGGATTTTCAATCCGCGGCTTGCTGGATCGAAATCACGCGCAATGGTCGTTTTGCTTACACCACAAACACTGCCAGCGGAAATATCTCCGGTTACTTCATCAATCCCTTCTCCGGCGCTCTGTCGCTTTTGGGGAATGGGGTTTCGGCTGAAACAGGCGCAGGCAGCGGGCCAATCGACGTTGACCTCACGACTCGCGGGCGATTCTTGTATGTTCTCAACAGCGGCACTCAGGAAATCATGGGATTCTCCGTCAACAGCCTCAACGGAAACTTGTCCCACGCCGCAACGGTCTCTGATGTTCCCGCGGGAGCAAATGGCTTGATCGCTCGTTGAGGCGGATTTGCTGACAGCAGCAAGAAATCTCACTTCAGCCTGGCAACTACGACAGTCATTGATTGTGACTTCGTGGTCGGCCAGGCTTTTTGCTGCGCTAAGCAATGAGCCGATCGTCGCACGCCACTTCACTCTTACCGCGAGCGCTAAGCCTGGACAACGTGATTGCGACGAAGGAAAATTGAGTGCTTAAGTCGCGAAATACCGCCTTCTGCCCTCAATGATGACCAATCAACAAATCGCCGCCATCTTTGAAGAGATGGCTGACATTCTCGACTTCCAAGGCGCCAACTCCTTCCGCGTGCGGGCGTATCGCAACGCGTCGCGAACCGTGAAGGACTTTGGCGAGTCTTTGGCGCAATACCGCGACGAAGGCGGCAAGTTCACCGCCATTGAGGGGATTGGCAAGGACCTGGCCGAGAAGATCACAACGCTGCTGGATACCGGCAAGCTTGAGCAACATCAAGAATTGTGCGAAGCCGTGGATGCGAATGTGCTGGCGATGTTGCGCATCCCTGGCCTGGGACCCAAGAAGGCCGCCGTGCTGCACAAGGAACTCGGCATCAACTCTCTGGAAATGCTTCGCGAAGCCTGCGATGAACAGCGAGTGCGCGAGTTGAAAGGCTTTGGCGCAAAAACGGAGGAACTCATTCTCAGAGGTTTGCCATTTGCGGATACGGCAGAGAAGCGCATCTACTGGTCCGAGGCCGATGTCTATGCGCAAGAAATGTTGGCCCACATGCGGGCGTGTTCCGCCGTCAAGCAATGTGATGTGGCCGGCAGCTATCGTCGCGGCAAAGAGACAATTGGCGATTTGGATATCCTGGTTGACGCGACGGACCATGAAGCCGTGATGGACCATTTCAGCGTCTTCCCGGATATGGCCGAAGTGCTGGTGCGCGGCGAAACCAAGATGTCGATTCGCTTGGACAGTGGCCTTCAGGTTGATTTGCGAGTTGTGCCCGAGGAGTCGTTTGGCGCGGCGCTGCAATATTTCACCGGCAGCAAACAGCACAACGTGATTCTTCGCGGTCGCGCGAAAGCCCGAGGGCTGAAGATCAACGAATGGGGGATCTATCGGGACGAAGAGTATCTTGGCGGACGAACCGAAGAGGAAATCTACGACGCCATGAACTTACCTACGATGCCGCCGGAACTGCGCGAAGCCCGTCGCGAGTTCGAGTGGGCGGACGCGGATGATCTTCCGGAACTGATCGAATTACGTGACATTCGCGGCGATCTGCACATGCACACGACGGAGACCGACGGCAAGAACACCTTGGAGGAGATGGTCGAAGCTGCGCAACAGCGCGGGCTAAAGTACATCGCCATTACGGACCATTCCAAACGCGTGACCATGGCCAACGGCCTGGACGGCAAGCGGTTGTTGCAGCAGTGGGCGACAATTGACGCACTCAACGCAACGTTGGATGGCTTTGACGTGCTCAAAGGCGTTGAGGTGGACATCCTGGAAAAAGGCGGCCTGGACATCGAAGACGAGTTTCTCAAGGAAGCCGACTGGGTCATCGCGAGCATTCACTATGGGCAAAGCCAGCCACGCGCGCAAATCACCAGACGGATTGTCGAGGCTCTTGAGAACCCGTACGTTTGCGCGATCGCTCACCCCACAGGCCGGATCATCAACCGTCGTGATGCCTATGACGTGGACTTGGACGTTGTTTACAAAGCGGCCAAAGAGAACAACAAGATGCTCGAGCTGAACTCAAATCCGGCACGCCTGGATTTGAATGACGTCGCCTGCATGGGCGCCAAAGATCACGGCATCCCAATTGTGATCTCGACCGACGCCCACAGCACTAAGCGGCTGGAAGTGATGCAGTATGGCATCCTTCAGGCGCGCAGAGCGGGGCTTACGCGCAATGACGTGGCTAACACCCGCACGTGGAAACAGCTGCGGAAGATGTTGGGGCGAGGCTAAGCGCGTTGGCAAGTGCGGGCTCTATTTCACCGCGACCTTGCTGGAGCCAACGTACATCTGCAGGATTTGGCTTTGCACTTTGATGGCACGGATGAGCACCGAGATCTGCTCAGGCTGCAAGTCCTCAACTTCGGTCTTTGTGAGCGCTTCGAGCTCTTCGGTCATGGCTTCGTGCTGGTCTGTGGCCCCTTGCAGACGGATAGCCATATCGCGCCAAGCTGCGCAGAGTTGTTCGTCGCCGGCCAATTCATCCAGCGAGGAAACAGTATTGGCAAGCAACAAACACAGGCGGGCGACATCACGCGGCGCCGCGCCTGGTTGCAGAGTTTCAATACGTCCGGCGAGTTGTTCACAACGCATGAGGATTTGTTCCTCGACCTCGAATCTGCTGCCAACGAAGGTAGATCGCAGCCGAAAAAAGCACCGGAGTGCGGTTTCTCGCCTGAGGGCATTCGTTGGCAGTCATCTGACAATTGCGGGTCTAACAATCGCCAGAACTCAATTTCTGCCGTCCAGATCGGGACGGGCGACTTGTCTCTGCGCTGAGAAATAATCCTCGGCAGGTCCGCCGGATCACGATGAGCCGTGGACTTGTCGCGGTAATTCGTCGAAGTGACTAAGCAACTCTAGGTCACACGAAAGCGCCAGGGCGGGAGATTTCGCAGAGATCCGTCATGCGCCGGAGAATTGGCACATCCGGACGAACCGGCAGCCAAGGGTATGTGTGGCTGACTCACTTCAGCCGTTCAAGCTAACTTGCTTGATCGAACTGACTCTTCAGCACGACCAGTTGCTTGGACTGCTGGGTTTGGGTTGAGCAATTCCCAATGCAGCCACTGCAAGGGAGGGCGTCGCTTCGCAAGCTGCGGACAAATCGCGCGGCACGCAGCAGAAGATACGTGATCGCCACGAGGACGCAGGCGACTACGACGGCGATTTGCAGGTACTGGGGCATGGCGAAGGGTAGGTTCTACGACATTAAGCTATGCCATTAGCCAACTTGAAACTTGATACGTGATGAACGC
>CALJLD010000078.1 GCA_937982665.1 uncultured Planctomycetales bacterium | reverse complement strand
AGATGACGGGCAAGAGTGCCCGTCGCGAAATAGATGACGGGCAAGAGTGCCCGTCCTACAGAGACTCTCAAACATGTGCGATCAACAAAGCTTCTTAAGTGAATTAGGATTGACACGCAAATTGTGTTTGATCCTCGTCCTTTCGATGCCAGGGCATGTCGCATTCGCTGCCAAACCTGTCTCGTTGTTTCGGATCGACTTGGAGGAAGCTGCATCCGTCAGCTACGAAAAGGACATCGTTCCTATCCTGAACAAGCACTGTTTCGAGTGCCATAAGCCGGATGACCGCGAGGGTGGGCTCGATGTGACTTCGATGGCGGCCATGTTGCGCGGCGGAAAGGAGTTGGGGCCGAGCATTTTGCCTGGACGGCCGGACAAGAGCCCTCTTGTGCAACTCGTCATCGGGAAGCAAAAGCCCGTAATGCCTAAGGAAGCAAAGCCTTTGTCGCAAGGCGAAGTTCATCTGCTTCGTCAGTGGATTGCCGCAGGTGCGAAAGACGATAGCGTGGAGTTCTCGCGTGAGGACGAAGCTTTCTTTGAAAAAGAGATTCGGCCGGTGCTTCACAACCGCTGCCTCAAGTGCCATGCGGGTGTCCAGCCAGAGAGCGATCTCGACCTCACTTCGCGCAGCGGAGTTCTTAAGGGCGGCTCGCGCGGTCCGGCGGTCTCGTTGGATCGTCCCGATACCAGTCTGCTGCTAAAGGCGATCCGTCACGAGGGCGAGCTGAAGATGCCCTTGAAGGCCCCCCGTCTGACAGACGACGAGATTACCTCCTTTGGAACGTGGATTCGCATGGGATTGCCTTGGCCCAAGGAAAACGCGGTACTAACGCGCACACGCATCTTTAAAGTCACGGATAAAGATCGCGATCACTGGGCGTTTCGACCGCTCGCGAATGTAGGACGGGCACTCCTGCCCGTCGCCGGCAAAGAGACGGGCAAGAGTGCCCGTCCTACAGCTCCCATTGATGCAATTCTTTTGGCCGAGCTAGAGGAAGCGGGACTAACTTTTTTGCCGTCGGCTGGTAAGCACACGTTGTTGAGGCGAGTGACCTACGACCTGATCGGCTACCCACCGACCGCCAAAGAGATCGAAGAGTTTGTGAGTGACGATTCGCGCGACGCTTTGGCCAAGGTTGTGGATCGGTTGTTGGAGAGCCCGCATTTTGGCAAGCGTTGGGGACGGCACTGGTTGGACTACACGCGGCTGGGAGCCAATCCGCCACAACCGAAAACGGGAAGGATTGAGTTTGATTACGACCGGTACGAGGATTGGGTTACCGACTGTTTCAATCGCGACCGGCCCTACGACTGGTTCGCTCAAGTCCACCTGGCCGGAGATCTGATGCCTTCGCCCGACGGTGATGAGTTCTCCGAAGAACAGGCTTTGGCTGCCACCGTGCCGCTGTGGGGACCGAGAACAGTGATCGACATCTCGAAGGAACCCTTTGTGCTGATGGACAAACTGGACGAAAGCATCGAGTTCTTCGGCCGGTCTCTGCTTGGCGTCAGCTTTGAATGCAGCCGCTGTCACGACCACAAGACCGATCCGTTTTCGCAACAGGATTACTATGCGCTACTGGGCATCTTTCGCAGTTCATGGATTGAACAGGTTCCGCAGGGAGCACGCAGCCGCGCCGACATTGCACGGTATTTCCGCGAATCGGCTGAGCAAAAGAAACGGGCAAGCGCTCTTAGGGCCGAGTTGAGCAAAGCACGCGCGGAACTGACGAAAGGTCGGAAGTTCGAAGACCGATCGCAGGAGTTCTTCGATGAGTACGTCTTCCAGGGGCAGTTGTGGTACCTGGAAACCTCGGCGAAGCTGGCCGAACACATGGCCGCTGAAGCACGCGCAAACGGCGATAGCAAGCGTGCCGAGGCAGAGACCGCGAGTGCGAATCGTTTTCGCAAGTCTCTCGCGACCAAGAAAGAGGCGGGTCGGCAGCCCTCCACCAAGCTTGACCAACGCGACCTCGAACGCACGATCGGACAACTCCAGCCAAAGCTGAGTGGCATTGAGAGTTTGGCGACCAGCCTGGAAGGTTTGGCTGAAATCAAACGTCTCATCGAGAAGTCCAAGGCGGAGAAACGCCGCGTCATTAACTTCCGGGACTATGGTGGATACGCCAAGGATGCGCCCGAAGTAGCACATATCGTCAAACTGGAAAAGGACATCGAAGAGCTGGGGGCGATCGCGCGTCAGCCGATGCTGTTGGTGCGCTCTGAAGGTGGGATCCGCACGAGTAGGACGGGCACTCCTGCCGGTCTCAAGCAACTCGGGACGGGCACTCCTGCCCGTCTCAAGCGACTCGGGACGGGCAAGAGTGCCCGTCCTACTGCGCGCCTCATCGAAGATAGCGTGTTGTATGTGCGTGGCGATGTGGTCGATCCTGGCCCCGTGATTCCGCGGCGTTTTCCGGTTCTATTCTCTGGAGACAACCAGACTCCGATTGGCGATCAGACGACCGGCAGCGGGCGATTGGAACTAGCTCGATGGCTATCCGAAACCGGTTCGCGGCAGCAAGCCCTGCTGGCGCGCACGGCAGTGAACCGAGTCTGGCAACATCTGCTGGGTAAGCCACTATGTCATACGCCGATGGATTTGGGACGGGATGGTGATCAGCCTTTGCATCCGGATTTGATCGACTATCTGGCGACTCGATTTATCGAGCAAGGCTGGTCGGTCAAAAAACTGATTAGGGAAATCGTGCTGACAGATGCTTATCAGCAAGGATCACTGCGTGACGCATCGCGGATTCGGCTCGATCCAGAAAACCGGCTAGTTTCCTCGCAGACGATGCACCGACTGGATGCTGAGGCGATTGAAAACACGTTGACGGCCGTGGCATTTGGCCGTCCGTCATCTCCCGATGAAACGACCGTTCCACGGGGCGATCTGGTCATCGGTTTTCGGTTGAACCGCGGGACGGGTCAACGGACGAAGATCAGGCTTTCGCTGACCGACGCCATCTCTGAAATCGTGAAGCAGCATGATGCGCCCAATCCCAATCAGTTGCTCGACGTTCGGCGAGCTTCCTTGGTGCCGACTCAGTCCCTCCTGTTGATGAACGGAGACGTAGTCCGGCCACTATGCGACGCGATCACGAAGCAAGTGCGAGTTGAAAACACGATAGACAAGAAGTACATGGACCGACTTTACTTGCACATGTTTGGTCGGCCGGCGACTTCGGCGGACCACGACTTTGCGAATCGTTTTTTGAAGAGCCAGCGAGATGCTCAGACGTCAGAGTCGACCCCAATGCAAGCGTTGATTCACTTGATGTTGTGCAGCAACGAATTCATTTACTTGGATTAGAACGAACACCCAATAAACGGAGGCGACCAGATGTTCATGCGAGAGATGAACCAACCGGTGTCTCGGCGAGACATGTTGCTGCGACTCTCCGCTGCGACGAGCTTCGTTGGGGCCGGCGGTTTGGGATCCGTCGCGACAGGTTGGGCCGATGAAGGAGACGATGTTCCCGACAAGTCGCGGTTGCACCATGACGGTAAGGTCAAATCCGTCATCTTCTACTACTGCCAAGGCGGCCCGTCGCAAGCGCACACTTTCGATCCGCCGTCATATGTGGAAGACGAAAAGCTGCATCCCTTTAAGTTCACGAAGTCAGGTCAGTCGGGCATCGAGATTTGCGACCTTTTCCCGAACTTGCAGACAGTTGCCGACGACCTCTGTCTGATTCGCGGCGGCTACGGTGCGAAGGCTTCTCATGGCGCCGCGGGCAACTACATGTTCCGCGGTTCAAACGATCTGGGAGCCAGTATCGGCGCGTGGGTTTTGTATGGGCTGGGCACGGGCAATCCTGCGTTGCCAGGCCACGTCTGCGTCAAAGGAAAGCTGCCAGGTGACGATTGGCTCGGCAACGGCGGCCGGTTACGCGGTGGCGATGGAGTTCTAACCGCCGGCGGACTTCCCAGCCAATTGCAGGCTTTGGTTGTCAACGACATGACCGACCCTATCCCGAACGTGAAATCGTTCTACGGGTCGCAGCAGGCTCAGTGGCTCGAAGCACTCAAACAGGTGAACGGGCGGCATGCCGAACGGCGTCTACGTCCAGCGGACTTGGTCGCTCGCAACGAAGTATTCGACACCGCATTTCGAATGCAAACGGCCGCGCCTGAAGCGTTCGATGTAAGCAAGGAATCAGCCGACAAGACGATTCGCAAGCGATACGGCCTGGACGCCAAGGAGACCCGCACAACTGGCGCAAAGTGCCTGTTGGCTCGCCGACTGGTCGAACGCGGCGTGCGATTCATCACGATCCCCGCATCGAACACTCCCATGAAAAGCGGAGGCCTCAACGGCGCATGGGATACGCACACGTACAAACAAAGTATCGAAGGCATCCCAACGCTGTGCCAGTCGTGCGACTTGCCGTTAACCGGCTTGATTCAAGATTTGAAAGAACGCGGTTTGTTCGATCAAACGCTCATCGTTTGGGGCGGCGAGATGGGACGCGGCGACAGCGGCCACCTCAACCACAACCCCAATTCGTTTACCTGGTGGCTGGCCGGCGGCGGCGTCAAAGGTGGTCACGTTCACGGCGCATCTGACGACAAGAGTTCGTCAGCCGTCGAAGACACCGTTCACATGCGTGACTTTCATTCAACTATCCTCTGGCTCGCCGGACTGGATCACACCAAGCTCGAATTCCAAGGCAAGAAGCTCGATTCACGTTGCCGCGTCATTCAGGAAGTGATTGCATGAGTGATACTATGAATTATGTAAGACGGGCACTCTTGCCCGTCCACGCCGCGACGGGCAGGAGTGCCCGTCTTACAATCGCTGCGATTTTTTGCTTTGCCTCGCAAGGCAGTGCCGATCAGGGCACTGATTTCTTCGAGTCGAGAATCCGTCCTGTGCTCGTTGAGAAGTGTTACGGTTGCCACTCGGCCAAAGCGCAAGAGGCAGGCAAGCTCAAGGGCGAGTTGCTCCTCGATACACAGATGGGCATTCGCAAGGGCGGGGAGAGTGGACCGGCCGTCGTTCCGAAGAACGTCGAAGCGAGCCTGTTGTTGGCCGCCATTCGCCACGAGTCATTCGAGATGCCGCCCAAGGGCAAGCTGCCAAATCAGGTAATCGAAGACTTTGTCAAATGGGTCGAAATGGGAGCGCCCGATCCACGCGACGGAAGATCCGTGCTGAAGAAAGATCTCATTGATATCGAAGCCGGTCGGAAGTTCTGGTCGTTTCGTCCGCTGCAACCAACGGCGCCCCCTAACGTCAGCGACAATTGGCCGCGGACTGATATTGACCATTTCGTGTTTGAAACTCTTCAGCAGAACGGTTTGCGGCCGGTAGATGATGCCGATCCAACCACTCTCGTGCGTCGTTTGTATTTCGATTTGATCGGATTGCCGCCCACGCCGGAAGAAATCGCCGCGTTCATCAAATCGGCAACCACAAATCGGCAGGCTGCGACCGAGTCGCTGGTCGATCAACTCCTCGATTCACCACATTTCGGCGAGCGGTGGGGCAGGCATTGGCTGGACGTAGCTCGCTACGCCGAGAATAACGGCGCGCCGAAACAAAACGCACTTTGGCCTGATGCGCTGAAGTACCGCGACTATGTGATTGATGCCTTTAACAATGACGAACCGTTCAATCAATTTGTGCTCGAACAGATCGCTGGTGACTTGCTACCGGCCGAATCGGAACAGGAACAACAACATCAAGTGGTCGCGACTGGCCTGCTCGCGCTGGGCATGAAACCTGATGCCGGTACACGCATGGAAGTGATCGCCGAGCAAACGGACGTAATCGGCCGTGGGTTCCTTGGAATCGCAATTGGCTGTGCAAGATGTCACGACCACAAGTTTGATCCCGTGCCCACGCGCGACTTCTATGCGTTGGCAGGCATCCTTTTCAATTCGGTCCCTAAAGATCAAAACTCTCACGTGTCGCGTTCACGCCATCTGGCGAAGCTCGACAAATCGGATATCAAGAAGTATCAGGACTACATTCGCGGACTTTCAACGCACAACGGAACGATTAACAAGAGCCGAGCACGCATTGACGAACTTCTCGGCAAGAAAGGGCTGCAATTCGATCCGCTTCAGAGCATCGAAGAGAACATCAATCAACTCGAAGGCAACGAACGACAGAAGGCCCAGCAAGCGGCAGCGGACATTGAAAAGGCCCAGGCATCCCTGAAGAAGATGCGTTCGGAAGGCATTCCGGAAGTCGCACTGGCAATCGCCGTTGAAGAGACCGGATTCAAACGTAAGTTCGTCAACACGCGGATTCAGATTCGCGGCAACGAAGACAATCTGGGCGACGAGGTGCCGCGGGGCGCTTTGCAAGTCTTGACGACCGAGCCGCTGAAAATCGGTGAAGATGAAAGTGGACGATTGCAATTTGGCAAGCTCGTCAGTTCGCATCCACTCACATACCGCGTGATGGCCAATCGCGTTTGGCATCATCTTTTTGGGCGCGGCATTGTTCGCACGGTAGATAACTTCGGCGCGCTTGGTGAAACGCCTTCGCATCCCGCACTGCTGGAAATGCTCGCCACACGGCTTCACGAGAGCCGTTCGGTGAAGTCGTTGATTCGTGAGATCGTCTTGAGCCGCACGTATCAACTGAGTTCAGTTGAGAATTCTCAGGCGATGAGAGTCGATCCTGACAATGCGCTCGTGTGGCGGCATAGCCCTCGCCGTCGTGATGCTGAGTCGTTGCGAGACGCAATACTTGCCGCTGCCGGAACTTTGGAGCGAACCGCACCCGATCGTTGGCAACAACTCTGTTACCACACAACCGCTCAGGACCTGGACGCGATGGCACGAGCGCGACACCGAGCGATGTATCTACCGGTGATCCGCGGCATGTTGCCCGATTTGTTCGCCGCGTTCAACTTTCCTCCACCGGATCTCGTCATTGGAAAACGAGAAACGCCATCGGTGCCTACACAAGCTTTGTTCTTGATGAACAGCCCGCTGGTGATCGAGCAATCACAGTTCATGGCGCAACGGTTGTTAAAGGCTGAAGGCGGAACGATGAAAGATGAGGACCGAGTTGTTCTCGCCTACAAGTTAACGCTTGGCCGGCAGCCGACAGGCGACGAGGTGAGCCGATCACTCGAGTTGATCGCCGATTGGCAATCTGAAAACGAAGACGGACGAGAAGGGATCGACGGTTGGTCCGCGTTTTGTCAGGC
>CALJLD010000077.1 GCA_937982665.1 uncultured Planctomycetales bacterium | reverse complement strand
CCACGACAACAACGTTGGCAACGTTGTGCTCTGCCAACTGAGCTACACCCGCTTCTCCAGACAACAACTCGTGCGAAATCCGCATCTCGTACGAACTTGCGATCTGTGTCGCGCAATTATAGGCCTGGGGCGAGGTGTTGCAAGTGCCCTCGCAGAGCCGCTGCACCACCTTGTTGCCAAGTCACGTTTCGGGCATTTTTCCTATTGCTTTATCGTCTGAAGCGGAAGCTCCGTCCACCTTGGATTGCGACAGATACAGAGCCTGCGCAAACTCGTGCTTGCATGCCTTCGGGCATTGGGAGCTCATTCCCGCGTTGCGCAACCATGGATGGTGCAAAGCCAGACACGGTCCAGCGGAATGACCCCGGGCTGCCCCCAAGCTGCAACCCTAGAGGTTTCCAGAAAGCCCCTGGAAACGTGCGACAAACGCGCGAACCCTCCGCTTGACGGGTTGGTCAAATGACATAGACTCATCAAGACTGCACTGCCGGGCTCGTGGCGGAATTGGCAGACGCGCCAGGTTGAGGGCCTGGTGAGGGTTATACCTCGTGCTGGTTCGAATCCAGTCGAGCCCACTGGTATGTTATATTGGATGCTTGGGCGCTGCTCGCCCTTTGGTGCTTTGTCGGTATTGACCAACCCCACCTGTGCGCTGCTAGCTGCGCATTGTCGCATCCCTTGGCCTCCTTGGTACTGCCATGGGCGAACAATCAGAATCCAGCCGAGGCAAGGCAAGCAGCAAATTGCCGGATGCCGCTCAACCGGCCCCAAAAGAAGCTGACGTTCAATTGCCCAAGCAGAAATGGCGGCCCAGCGCTTGGCAATTCGCTTTCGGCTTCTTGCTGGTGATGGGCCTGGGCCTGTTCATCGCTTACGCCATTTGGAAATCCGGCGTGGAGAGCGAACTCAACGCCGCCATCAGCACGGCCTATGCCAAGGGCGAGCCGGTCTGGTTCCGTGACCTGGAGCCCGAACCGATTTCGGATGCGCAAAATGGGCGGGAATTGTTCGAGTCCGCGAACGCCATGATGACGACTAAGTGGCGACAAGCGCGCGTTCATTTTGTCAATGACTCACAAGCAACACCGATCTACCAATATCTGCTACGGGGCGGAACCGCTTCCGGTCGCAGGCAATTCTTCGACAATTTCTACGAGTTGACCGCAGCGGACTACGAACTCATCCGCGAAGTCCTGGTTGAAACAGCCGCAATGCGTCAATCGTTGGCGCAAGCGCTGGAGTATCCCGCCATCCAACTGGAATACGATTGGGACACGTCGCGGCCGACACACATCCTCTTGCCGATGCATCAGCAGTCGCGGGACTTCAACAATCTGTTGTCGGCAGAGCTTGCCGTTGCGCTGCACGATGGCTTGTATGACGAAGCGTTCACCGTCGCTCGCAACAAGCTTCGGCTCGGTCGCGTGTTTGCCGATGAGCAACTGATGGTGGCAAACATTTTACGCATCAGCAATGTCGACAACGGGATCCGAGGGCTGGAACAGCTTCTCGACGTCACCAAGCTGGATGATGCACAAACTCGCGAACTGGATGAGATTCTCCAAGAGTTTGAATCGAACGTGCGGCTCAAGTCCGCGATCCTTGGCGAGCGTGCGATGTTCATGACGACGTCACTCAGTGTGCCGGACGACCTGGACAGCATCGCGCAGGCGGATGATTTGTGGACGGAGTTCCAAGTTGGCGCATATCGGCAGTTGGAAGCGTTGCAAATGCGCGATCAGATCCGCTTGCTGGAGACTTCGCGAGAAATCGCCGAGATCATTGATGTGCCGGGCGAAGATGCCGCACAACAAATGGACAGGTTGCAAGCAAAGATCGACTCCTTGGGCAGTTGGCATGTCGTCGCTTCGATGGGTGGCAATTTCGCTAGTGTCCGTCGCCGCGGACTCATCACACGCCAACACATCATCAATGCCCGGCTGGGCCTGAGAGTTGCCCGCTACCGTGACATGCATGGACAACTTCCCGCATCTTTGGACGAAGTGCTGGATGAGTCGCTGCCGTCGCTGTCGCCAGGCTTGCTTTCCGGTCAGCCGCTGGTCTATCGCCGATTGCTAACCGACGGACAGGAAACCGGATTTGCCATTTATGACATTGGCGAAAACATGACCGACGATGGCGGCACCGACGATGAGCAAGAGCAGAACTCCGGCTTTGAAGTCCGCGACCGCGACGCCAGCCAAACCGCGCCGGAACCTGATGACGCAGCGAGTGTTGACGGGTAAGAATGAAGTGGCAATCGCCGCTTCACCAGTTCTTGATGTACGTCAAAGACGATTCCGCGCGAATACCTTAAGGGCGCGCAACCGTGAGCGAACAGCCAAAGCACAGCCCGCTTGAAGATTCGGCAGGCGATCAGCCGGAGCAAGCCCCGCTCCCCAAGAAGCAATGGCGGCCTGGCTGCGTCACCTATTTCCTGGTCGCGCTGCTGTTGATTGTGTTTGCCGCATGGGGCGGATACGCGATCTGGAAGGTCAGTCTGTCAAACCAACTGGTTGCAAGAATCGCCGACATGCGGACACAGGGCGAGCCGGTGTGGTTTGCCGATTTGGAACCGGAGCCGATTTCCGCGGAAGAAAACGGCCTGGCCGAGTTTCGAATGGCGCTGCAATTGTGGGAACAGCGGAAGCCGGCAACCAACGACAATTACCCGGCGACGCGGCTCTTTTTTGAGAGCCATCGCGAGTATGACGGCTTCGCGAGTTTGACGCCTGGCCAACGCGATGAAGTCCAGGCGATGCTTGATGAGAATCAAGACTTGTTGCAAGCCGTCCGCGCGGCGATCGCCAAGCCAGTCATTCGGGTGGAATACGATTACACTACTCCGCAGCCTTGGTGGACGATTCTGGGCGAAATGGATGCGGCGGCGACCTTTCGGGATTTGCTGCTCGCGGAAGCCGCCCTCGCTCGACACGATGGCGAATTGGACCAGGCGGCGGCCGTTGCTCATGACACGCTCCGCTTGTCGCACGGTTTGCGCGGGGAATTTTTCGTGGTTTCGCAACATCTGCGGATGCAGATCGAACGCGACGCGATTGCGGAGTTGTGCCGCACGTTGGCGGCTGGGCCAATCAGTGAGGAGTCATTCCAGTCACTCGACGAAGTGTTGGCCAGTCTGGAAGCAACAACACGTGGACGGCATATTGTCGCCGCCGAAAGGGCGAGCGCTTTCACAACGTTGTCCAACACAACGCCTGAGTTCCTGCAAGAGGCGGTCGGTCTGAACTTTGGCAGTTCTTTCGAGCCGGACGAAATGGACGAATGGGCTTTCTTCCAGTTTGAAGCGCTGCGCATCAAAGAGCAGATCTTGTTGTTACAGGCAATGGATGGCTTTGCGGAGTTGGTTGACGAAGTTGGCGAGCAGGCGAATGTGCAAATGGAAGCGTTGGAAGATCAGTATATGTCGGACCACGCAGTTGGGCCGATCGCCGATAAGTATGACATGCTGCCAGGACTACCCCGATTCCGGGCAATCTTGCTGGCGCACCGGCAGTTACTGATCAACGCGCGATTCGCTTTGCGCGTTGCACGGCACTTCCGCACGCAAGGCTCCGTGCCTCAATCATTGACGGAAGTTGTCGACGATGGGCTGCCTGCGGTCGAGCCGGGGCTGCTTTCGCAACAGCCGCTGGTCTATCGTGTCTTTGGCGATGGTGTCGGCACCAATGAAGGTGATCTGCGGCCAGGCTTTGAGATTTATGATGTGGGACCTAACGGCATTGATGACCAGGCGGCCGATGGGCACCGTTATGAAGAGGACAGCCGAGTGCAGGTTCGCTTTGGGCAAAGTGCTGCTTGCGAAGAGTTCCCATAAATAGTTGCCACGGCGAACGACTTCGGCACAAAATGCAGCCATGGCCCGCAATTCTGATGATGCCGCTGTGGCGAAGCCCGATGCCGACGAGCGCGGCGAGTCTTCGAGCGAACGCCCACTCCCGCAGAAGAAATGGCGGCCGGGTGCGCTCACGCTCTTCTTAGGCTTTGTGGCCGTGCTGGTCCTTGGCAGTTGGGGCGGGTACTGGCTGTGGAAAAGCAATCTGCAAAGCCAACTCGACGCGGAGATCGCCAAGATTCGCGAACGCGGCGAGCCTGTCTGGTT
>CALJLD010000076.1 GCA_937982665.1 uncultured Planctomycetales bacterium | reverse complement strand
TCGCTCCGCGTTGGCCTGCTCCGTTTTGCGTCCCAGCTTCCAAGCGGCCAACAAGTTTCGTACCACACGATGCGGCGGCGAAAGCACAGGTGGAATGAACGCCGGCTGATCGGTCACGCGGAACTCGGCGACGCGGAATCCCCGCGCTGCCACCATTTCGGCAAGGTAACGATGACCACCCGGTCGCCAACGCAAATCGGCGACGGCTTCTCGCAAAGCCACCCAACACAAAAAGTCCGGGTCACGGCGTTGCACGCCCATCACGGCTCGGCGAGGCAACTGCGTGGCCGTCATTAGCAGCTTACTGGCTGCCGACGTGCGCCGCCGCCCCGCGACAAAGTCAGCCCTGGCGAGCCGCGTGCACATTTCGCTGAATCGCTCAGCATCCGGCAGTGTGCTGGGAGAGCAACAGGCAACAACAGGCGCCTCCGCTTCGGCAATCGCTTGTTGCAAGGCGTCTTCCAATCGCCAGTTGGTCACGCGCCATTGGCGAAAGCTGTAGGGAGCATCGGGGCTTTGCTTGATGCGACTAATTCGCGCCGCGGGCACAAGGACTTCGCAACGAATGCCCGCCCGCCGCGGCTCGTCCGCAACACGCAGGCTTTGCGAGCGATCGCCAGCGTGGGTATCTGCGTTCAGTCCTTCGACAAATTCGCGCACAAATCGGGCCAACGGAGAAAAACTGGCCGCGTCCAGGCTGCGTATTGGAAGGATTAAGCTGATTGAATGCATGGCGCTTCGTCGCACCGGTCCGCAAATATCGTTGATGGAAAAATCGCGGCGAAGTATCGCAAATTCGCGCGAGGCGCGGAAGATCAGCCACAGGCTGGAATCCCGCCAGCCGGATCAACAGCCAAGGGAACAATTGCATAGAGCGTTGAAGAAACACCATGAAGACAGACACTCTCCGTCGCGCGGTTGCAGTTTGCATGCTGGCATTAGCAGCAGCGATGATTGCGGCACCCGTCGCGGCGCAAGACTCCGCGGTAACAGGTCAGCCATCGCCTCGCTTCGAGAAAGTTGCCACTGCGGAAGAACTTGGCATTGCGTTTGACCGATTCGTGACGGACGACAGCTTCGGTCGTGAGATCACGTTCTATCTTTCGGTTGCGCCAATTCCCGCTAGCGATGATGCTGTGGCAGCCAAACTTCCGCTGGTGCTGGTCATCGGCGGCTCTGGATGCCAATCCGCATTCATGAAGTTCGGCGAAAGGACAAGTAGCGGCCTGCAAGGTCTGTTACTTAGCGAAGCGAAGGGCCGCGCTCGCGTGATGATCGTTGAGAAGCCCGGCGTTGAGTTCCTCTTCGCGCCGGGACGTCCTGGATCGGCCTTGGAAGGTTCAGAAGAGTTTCTGCGCGAGCACACTTTACAGCGTTGGGGCGAAGCCAATGCTGCGGCCGTGCGTGCGGCCTGGACGATGCCGGACATCCAAGCTGATCGCACTCTGTGCTTGGGGCACTCCGAAGGTGCGATCGTCGCCGCGCGTGTCTCGGCCGTTCTGCCGGAAGTCACGCACGCGGCCGTGCTATCCGGCGGCGGGGCAACGCAACTGTTCAGCCTCGCGCAGTTGGCAATGGAACCGCGCGAAGGCGACAAGCCTGGCGACGCGCTCAAACGTCGTGACGCCATATACCAAGGATGGCAACGCGTCTTGGAGAGTCCCGATAGCATCGAAGATTTCTGGCTGGGGCATCCGCATCGACGTTGGTCATCTTTCCTTAAGTCAAGCGTCAGTGAAGAACTGCTTAAGGGCAAGGCGAAAGTCTTCGCCGCGCAGGGAACAGCAGATACTTCTGAGCACGTCGATGGCCATGACTTGTTGATCGCGACTCTGCGCGTTCATGATCGCGATGTGACCGAAGCCAGAATTGAAGGCGGCGGTCACAGTTACCGACCAGCCGACGCCGAACCCGGCCCTCCGACGGAGTTGCGCGCGATGTTCGGAAGAATTCTTGATTGGTTTCTGGACGAGTAACTGAGAGTGCCCGCTACCAAAAAACCAAGCGACGACGCGGTCAAACCGCGCCGTCGCTTCTCCCTCGTCCCTGTTCCGTGCCAGGTGTATTCGGAATCGGAGGTTTCGATTGTTTGCTCGTTGGTTCGGCTTTGTCCCTACAGGAACAGCCAGCTGGCGACCGCCAGAATCGGCAAGAGCACCAGGCAACTGTAAACCATGTAGCCAAAGAAGCTGGGCATCTTGACGCCAGACTTGTTGGCAATCGCGGCGACCATGAAGTTGGGACCGTTGCCGATGTAAGTCATCGCTCCCATGAAGACCGCACCGAGGCTGATGGCCGCCAACAGGCTTGCCGCCACGCCACCGGTACTCGCCGATGCGCCGGATGACATGGTCTCGGCGGTTTGGAAGAACACCATGTAAGTGGGTGCGTTATCCAAGACCGAGGACAAGCCGCCGGTGATCCAGAAGAAGTGCATGGGCGTGGAAATGCCCAAGGACGCGCCGTTCTCTTTCAGAATCTCCAATGCCGGCTGCATGCAGATGAAGATTCCGAAGAACAACGCGGCCACTTCAATGATTGCGCCGTAGTTGAATTTGTTCTTTGTGCGGACTTCCCGCGAACCAAAGTAGAGCGAAGCGCCAACAAGCGCGAGCATCACCATCTCTCGCATGAATGGCAGCGGATGCCAGTGCGTTCCGGGGATGGGCTTGCTGGGATCAAGCAGTGCCACGGCCCCAACAACGCCCAACAGCAGTGCGCCGTTGAGCTGCCAGCCGCTGGCGCGAATTGGGCGAACGCGAGTCTCGTCGCGAAGGATGTCTTCAGCCGTTTCTTTGCGGTAGCAGAAGAAACGATCCCACAAGTAATAGACGCCGAGCAAAGCTCCGTTGACAAACATCCATTGCGGGAACAACTTCATCGTCCAGAAGAAATCGACGCCCTTCAAGTAGCCCAGGAACAACGGCGGATCGCCGATGGGCAACAGGAGACCGCCGCAGTTGCAGACGACGAAGATGAAGAAGACGACGGTGTGGGTCACATGTTTTCGTTCGGAATTGGTGTCCAGCAGCGGACGAATCAAGAGCATGGCTGCTCCTGTCGTGCCGATGAAGCTGGCCAGCGAGCCGCCGACTGCCAGAAACGCGGTGTTAACAATCGGCCGCGCTTTCAAATCGCATTCAATCCGTATGCCGCCACTGATGGTGTAAAGGCTGAACAGCAGCACAATGAACGGGACGTACTCCGCGACAAGCGCGTGTTGCAGGACCGTCAAAGTTCCGTGAGTGCCGCGGGCGAAGAAGTACCAGGCCAATGTGAACACAGCCAGCACCGCGGCGACACGAAAGCGATTGGCGTTGCTTTCCCACCAATGATGCGTCCGCGGAATCAGTGGCAACACGGCGATCGCCAACAGCAAGGCGACAAACGGAGTCACCGTATAGATCGGCGGTGCATGAGCGTGGGCGGCTTCGCCACCTTCGTGATGGGCTCCAATGGAAAGCACCGGCCAACCAAAGATCACGGCCAACGCATAGAGTCCAATCAGAAAGGCAATCGCCACCAACAAAGGCAAGTCGCGATTTCCGCTGTTGGTTTCGGCCAAAGTCGAAGTCGACATCGTTGGCAATTCCCCGTACGTGCAAGCTCTGGTTTCTTTCCCTTTCCCAATGCGCGATCTCGCTGATCACGGCTTGCGGAAGTGTAGGTTAAGGTCGTGAGGGAAGTGCGCGTTTTGGGGCAAAACGGCACTTCCGTGCAAAGAACTGCCGAGACTGGCTGGCAACTCAGCAGGCGATTGGAGCAGACGAATCAAGAGATGGCCGCGGATGGTATCAACCTGGCGGCTCAAAATCTCTTCAGTCCCGTTCATTGGTCCGCGAGCGCCGGAACATTCGGCATCTTCAAATCAGCCGTCCAAATCGTGCCGGCCCGCTCCATTTCCAACGTAATCGTCTCGCCGGATCGTTCCAGCAATTCGCGGAACTCCGTCGTGTTGGCGAAACGTTCGCCACCAACAGAAAGCACGCGGTCCGCCAAGGCCAGGCCGGCGGCGGCGGCGGGTGAGTTCTCCACCACTTGGCTAAGCTTGACGCAGCCGGGCTCGGCATCGTCTTCCTTCCAAGAGATTCCCAGGCGAACCGGATAGCCGCCCAACTGCAGATTGGCCACTTGCTCGGTCCCGTTTCGGAGATAGTTCAATTGAACGTTGGGCTCGCTGGCCATGATCCAAGCGCGAAAGACATCGCCATCGTCGATCTTCTCGCCATTGAAAGCTGTCAGCCGGTCGCCAATAACCAAACCTGCCTGATGCGCGGCGGAGCCCACAACAACCTGCGAGAGCACCAGTCCATTCGCTTCGCTAGCCGCATTCCAGCGAATGCCGAGTCGGCTGGGCGGCGGGTCCGGGGCAACGCGTTCATTGCGCTCATGTGATTCGCCTTCGCGACGGGACGCCGCGCGATAAGCAAACGCCTGCGGACGATCCGCGGCATCCACAATCAATCGCAACGCCAGGTGGGTTGTTTCTCGCATGCCTTCGATATTCAACAGGCCAGAGTCGTCGCTGGGTCGGTGATAGTTTTCGTGCAGCCCTGTGTGCAGCATGATGAACGGCACGCGCGCGTTGAAGAACGGCCAATGGTCGCTGTCCTCGCGAATTTCCCAGTCGTACGCAATGTTCGCGTCGATGTCGTCCATGTTGCGGGCAATGAACTCGCGCAAGCCAGGCGCGGTGCGAACACCGGAAACCTCCAGTCGCTTGTCTTTCATTCGGCCAACCATGTCCATGTTCAGGTCGAAGACCACGCGATACTCTCGCAGCGTGCGGTTGGCGAGCCAGTGTTTGGAACCCAGCAGGCCCTTCTCTTCGGCATCCCACCACGCAAACAAAACCGAGCGCTTGGGGCGGTCTTCCATCTCGGCGCAGGCTTCGGCAAGTTCCAGCAGCGCGGCTGTGCCGCTGGCGTTGTCATCCGCGCCGTTGTGAATGTATCCCAGTGGGCCAAAGCTGTTTGTGGCCGTGCCATAGCCAACGTGGTCATAGTGAGCGCCCACGACGATCAACTCTCGTTTGAGTTGGGGATCACTCCCTTCCCAAAGTGCCAGAATGTTGCGGTATTGATTGCCCCAACTCTGGTAATAACCGCCATCGCCGGCGGGCTTCAAGTCCAGCGCTGAGAGTTCCTGGACGATGTATCCGCCTGCTGCCTGGCCTCCTCGGGTGCCGGCCTCGCGGCCTTCAAAGGAATCGTTGGACAGATAGGCAGCGTGATCCTTGAGTTCATCGTCCGTGATGGATTCTTCGGCGGACTTGACCGCGGAATCCGGGATCTCCGCCGCGGCGATCGACGTGAATGGGATGCCAAGCACCAGCGACGCCATGAATCCGCACGAAGCCGCTCTGAAAGCAATCGGCAATGCTCCGAGAAACGTCCTCTCGGCAAAAGTTGTGATTGGGTCTGTCATGCTGCGATTCACTTTGGGCCCCTTTTTTCCTTCCAAACTACGCATGGAGTTCCTCGTCATGGCAAGCGGCCGCGTGAATTGCGGCGCGTGAACTTTCTGTTTTGCATCTTTGTTTTGGTGTCTCAATCGCGCCCAGATTCTAACCGGTTTGCGAGTTGATCGTCAGCGCGGAATCCGTGGATCTCCGCGGTGTGGCATTCGCAATTTGCTTGTTGTGTCTGCTGGTTGAGTCACGCTCTACATGGACTTCGCTGGCTTTCTCCTTCGGCATTGTGCCAGGTTGGCCTGTTTGCTTGGCCGCTCGCTTCGGTGTTTCGCTTGGTTTGGGAATGGTCGCCAGGCAGATTCGCAATCTAGGACGAAAGCTGCTCAGTGCCCAAGGCGCGTTTTGAGAATTTTTTCAGCGGCCCATTGGCCGGAATCCGGCTGTCGGGCCGAACTCCGCCAGTCTACCGCGGCGCAAATTTGAAGATGCAGGGGGTCCGTCGTCGGGAGTACAAAGTAGGACCTTCCAGGGGTATGCCCACGGGTCTGCGCGC
>CALJLD010000075.1 GCA_937982665.1 uncultured Planctomycetales bacterium | reverse complement strand
CGGGCGTTTTTGCCGGGGTTACACCCAGGATTGCAGGCGATTTGGAGAGTTGGCAGCCGGAAATGCTGGCGGAGATTCTTTTCGCGCGAAAAGTAACGCCGCGCGCGAGCGCGAAAATTTGCGCGCGGAAAAACATCTCTACCATCGGCCTCGAAATTGCTCTTTGCGAATGAACAGTTTTTGCGGCAGATGCGCGCCCCCGTCATTCCCGTCCAGACGGGAATCCAGTCAATGGAGCGCCATTACGCCGGGTGAAACAACAGCTGGGTGGCATGGTCACATCGCGCAGCATGGGTGACCATGAATGCGTTGTGTTGAACGTTTGTCGGGTGAACCAACAATCACTTGGTGGCCCGCCGGGTGCCGCTGGCAAGCGAAGTCTGCCAGTGTTTCCTCCACTTCAGATCGCGAAGAACGAACCGCTCGGCGCCAGCGAGATTGAGTACCAGAAATCATATTGGAACGCAGGAGGAACGAGCTTTTGAGATGGTCGTTCAACGCAAGAATCACTGGCAGACTTCGCTTGCCAGTGGCACCCACAAGAACAGCTCTTGTGGCAAAGCGCGCCTTCCGTCATTCCCGTGCAGACGGGAATCCAGTCTATGGCGCGGCATGACGCCGGGTGAAACAACAACGAATGCAATCGACACATCCCCAACTTGAATTCATGTCGACAAGTGACATGCAACTGACTGGATTCCCGTCTCCAGGGGAATGACGTTGATCGCCGAACGACCATTCGTAAGCAATCAAGATGCCCACAAACAAAAAGGGCGACCATCGAGTGGTCGCCCTTGGAGTTTCGCCCAGATGGGAGAGTTGTTTACTCGGCGGAGGGCGTTTCCTGTTCCGGCGGGGCTTCTGCCGCGGCTTTCTTGTTCTTGCCGCCGCCTTCGAAGAGTTGACCGGTGAGCATCAGGTATCGCACGCCAAAGTAGATTGCCACGAGCATGCTGCCCACGGAACCGACATAGGCAAACGTGTCTCCGCTGGTGTGCGAGAACCACAGCAAGACCAACGATCCGACCAACGAAGCGACGGCGGCGATCAACTTGAGTTGCACGGAGTTGATCTTCTGGTTGCGGGTGTGAGTGGCCAATGCGCCGCGAGTGCTCATGTTGGCCAGGTCTCGCATTGCCGCCAGCGAAGATTGTTCCGGCGGGGCGACACGTTCGCGCGGAGCCTTGGGTTGTTCCGGTTCCGCGGTCGTTTCGTTTTCCGGCTGAGCAACATCGTTCAGCGAAGCCATTTGCGGCGACTCCCGCTTGGGAGTTTCGACAACGGCAGGTGTGGGCGCGAGTTTGCGCTCGTTGTCATCAGCCATGCCGCGGACGCGGTTCATGAGCTGAGCCATGTAGTCTTCGATGGACGTTTCTTCGTCGCCGCCTGATGCCTGGCCCTGCTCTTCAAAACCCTGCTCATCAAAACTTTGCTCTTCGAAGCCTTGCTCAGGAAAAGCTTGTTCTGGAGCCTGTTGGAATTGTTGCGTGGCGAAGGCGGAACCCGCATCGGAAGCGTCTTCCTGGAAATCGCTGTGGGCAATGGGTGTGTCTGCGTACTCGCCCTCATTGTCAAACGGGGCGGCAGCGTCAAAAGGGGAGTTGAGGGTCTCCTCTTCGTCGGCGGGCGCGTACTTGTTCAGGATGTCGTTCAGCGAGCTTGTGCCAAAGTCGCCCTGGCTCTCTTCGACTGCATGCGAGGATGCGTCGTCATGAGTTTGCTCGCCACCGAATTGCAGGCTGTCAGCAGCGAACGCGCTTTGTGGGTTGTCGTGCTCGGCGATATTGTCTTGCCCGGGGAAATTGGCTTGCTCGGGGATGTTTCCTTGCTCGGCGAGATCGATGGCAAAGGGAGGCGCTTGCGAAGTGTTACCAGGCGCTGTGTCCTCGGGCGCAGAATTCTCGGCCGTTGCATTGAACGCGTCGAATGTTTCGTCTTGCTGAAGATTGGTCGCTTCGTCGGAACCGAAGTTCTGTCCAAAGGCGGCGAATTCTGTCGCTTGTGCGGCACCTTCTTCCGGAGCAAAGTTGTCCTCAGGCGCAAATCCTTGTGCCGGCTCCGCGTGGAAGTTCAACTTCAATCCGTCATCATCCGCGAACTCGTCCTGGAAGCTTGCTTCAGGGGCTTGTCCCGGTTGAAAGTCAATCGTTGATTCGTCGGCGATGCTTTCCGTGTTCTCGGTATTGTCAGTGGTTTCTTCGCTAGCGGCTTCGTACGAGGCTTCTTCGTATCCGGTCGCTTCGCCGAAAGTTGCGGTCTCGTCGTCCGCGCTGACGTCGGAGTCGCCGGGCACGTCGAACTGCAGTCCGTCAAACGCTGATGCTTCAGCTTGCTCGGTTTCCAGCTCGGTGGTCGTCTGCGGTTCGTTGCTTGCTTGCGGTTCGTTGGTCGCTTCTGGTTCGTTCGTCGTTGGATTGAAGTCGGCGGTGTCCGCGAACGAAGGTTCGTCCGTGGCGAAGTCTTCCGACTGGCCAGCTTGCGGTTGTTGAGTTGCCGGCGCATTGCTGGCTTCCGCTATGGCCAAGTTCAACTCGGCGAACCTGGCTTGGATTTCGTGTTTGTCCTGCGCGATCTCCGCTTGCAAGGAGTCGAATGCTTCGCGGACGCTGGCCACAGCTTGGGCCGACTCGTCCTGGCGATCCACGACTCGATCCAGACGTTGCAGAAGATCATTGAGTTCCGGCGTTGTTTTCGCCTGGAGTGCGGCGACTGACTCGGCCAAGGCTTGGATTTGTTCCTGGGTTTCTTGATCGCCTTGGTTTTGGGATTCCATCTTGGCGATGACCGCGTGCAGCCGGTCTTGTTCGTCCCGGGCACGGTTGAATTCTTCCTCAATCCGCGTGGACATTTCGTCCGCATTGGGGAGGCGTTCCTCGGCGGCGGTCATCCGGGCCGAGAATTGTTCGCGGAGTTCCGCGTTCTGAGCTTCCAGTTCTGTCCGGGACTGCTGCAGCTCTTGCCGCAGTTGTTCGACAACTTCGCTGGAATTGTCCTGCGCTGCCTGTTGTTCAAATTGGCGGTTCAGCCGCTCAACTTCTTGGGCGACATCCGCTTGGGTTTGGACGATCTGAAGTTCCTTGGCAGCGATGTCGCGGAACCGGTTGCCGGCCGCGGCGACAAACTGCGACATCTTGGACTCAATGCCGGAGAGTCTTTTGAGGATGGCGTCACTGCGTTGAGCTTGACCGAGCAATTGCGACTCGGCCGCGTGCAGCTGGCTGGCCGTGGAAGCTCCGTCCGATTGGACGGTCTCGACGAGTTCTTGCAGGGTGTCAAAGCGGGTCTCGATCGACTGGCAAGTCTGCTCGAATCTGGATTCGAACGCGCTCCAGTCGGCAGCCGCGGATTCCAAGTTTTGCGTGATTTGGTCTTCCGCCTGCTGCTGATCCTGGCTGAGGAAGATGACCTGTGAATCGCCAACGCGAAGCATGTCGCCTGGCTGGATTTCCGCCTCGGTGAGGGGAGCGCCGTTGAGCATGATGCCTTCGGCCAATCCGCGGATCACGGTCTTGGACTGTCCGACCACAATCAATGCATGCATCCGGGCGACAGCCGGATCGAGCAATCGCAGATCGCAATCGGGGTCGCTACCGATGCTGACACGTGCGCGTGAGAGCTGGACCGTGGCCGGGGCCTCGGAGCGCTGCAGCACGAGGAAGTTCTGTTCGATCGCGGTTTCCGCCTGCGGCGATTCCGTTTCAATGGTTGTTCCCGCCATGAGTCAATCCAAGCTACTGGGGTTGCAAAATGCTGGAATATCCGTGGTTGCGCTTGCGGAACGCCCGCCGCAATTCCCGTCGTTCCGGGCGCAAACCTTCGTCAGGCATATAGCTTGCACGGTTTTTTGCAGCAACAAATTGCCGCAGCGAGCTTGCAGGTTGGGCGGAATTCCAGAATTCGGCTGCATATCTTTGACGGTTATGTCGATTATCCGAAAGCAAATGACTTTGCCTGTGCGGGCTTGCCGGTGGTGTTTGCAAACCACCAAGTGTCCGCGATCTTCCACGGCGAAAATCCGGGCAGAGTGTTGTGATTAAAGTGTCTACGTAACTCACTGCAAGGAAATCGTTTGCGGCGCTGTGAAGGTGTCGTTTGTCGAGAGATCGCGCGTTTCGGCGAAGCGCGAAACTCCCAGGCCTTTGCGGCGTACTATAGTTGGGTTGTCGATTTCTCCGACCGCTCTGCGGATGACGGTTGAGCATCGATCTCGGACTGGACGAGGCAATACGAACTTTCCGATGAAGCAGGGCCCAAAGCGGCGATTTACACGCAACAACATGCGGGCAATGACATTCGGAACTCCGGGGTTTGCACCATGGCAAGAAAAGACTCCATCCAAAACATGAAGGACATCCTCATCAAGCGTCGTGACGCTTTGCGTAAAGCGCTCGCGGACGACTTGGGTAGCCTGACATCCGGCAAGGGTCAAACCCCTGGCGATATTGTCGATGCTGCCTTGGATTCCTCAGAGAACGAAATCAGCTCTCAGCTGGCGGAAGTAGAAAGCCGCGAGTTGGCCAGCATTGAATACGCGCTGGAAAGGATTCGTGCCGGCGAGTTTGGCAAGTGCGAGCGTTGCACACGCAGCATTCCGATGGCGCGTTTGAACGCGTTGCCTTACGCCACGCTGTGCATTGAGTGCCAACGCGAGGCGGAAGCCGCTGGCGAAGAAGTTGGCATGAATACCGACTGGAGCCGTATTTTGGACAGCTCCGGGGACGACAGCGATATTTCGATCAATGACATCGAAATGGACGTCTCCTAAATACAAATCAAGCAACTCCGGCCGTGTCACCAAGAAGTGCCGCGGCCGGTTTTGCGCGCGGACAATTGACAAGCGAGGATGTCTCGCGGCAACGCAAGTGAAACCGCAATTGTGGAAACACGCCAGCTGGATGCAGGTGTGTCACGGTTGCGGCGGCGGCCGTGAGGGATCTGGGCAGAACACAAGAGAGGATTCTCCCCGATGAACAAGCGTCGCCGAGTTTGGCTGTTCACAGGATTTCTAGCCGTGGGCGTCGTGCTAGGGGCCTCTTTGGATGACATCTTTCCGCCGGCGGCCGCGCAGACAGGGCAAGCCCTGAATGACCGCGAGGCGGATTTGGCGGCGCTCGCCGGCGAAGTGGCTTTGCTGGAACGGCAAGGCACGATCTTGAAGTCCGTCGTGCGGCTGGCCAGCCCTTCGATTGTGCATATCGAAGCCAAGAAGATGACCGGCGGAACTCGGCCGCGAATGATTGAGGAAGCCGGCAGCGGAATCATCATCGCAGAAGGAGGCGGCCACTATGTGATGACAAATCGTCACGTGATCCGAGACGCGGCTCGCGAGCGGATTCTTGTTCGTCTGCACGATGGCCGCGAGATTGTGCCCACGCGAGTTTGGTCTGACCCGGAAACGGACATTGCCGTGATGGCGATTTCCGCTCAGCGATTGATTCCCGCCGAGATCGGCGATAGCAGCAATCTGGAGATCGGCGAGTTTGTGCTGGCGGTGGGGAGCCCCTTCGGCCTGAGCCGCAGCGTGACCTTCGGCATTATCAGCGCTAAGGGTCGCCGTGACCTGGAATTGGGCGGCGATGAGATCCGCTATCAAGACTTCTTGCAAACTGACGCGGCAATCAATCCCGGCAACAGCGGTGGTCCGTTGTTGAACTTGCGGTGCCAGGTGATTGGCATGAACACAGCGATTGCCTCGAGTTCTGGAGGCAGTGAAGGAATTGGTTTTACCATTCCCATCAACATGGCCATGGTCATCGCCAAGCAGTTGATTGAGCATGGGTATGTCGCCAGGGCTTTCCTGGGTGTCAACCTGGATGCGCAATTCACTGCCGCGATGGCCGAGCAACTGGGATTGCCGCGGATGACAGGCACGCGCGTCACTGGCATTACGCCTAATTCGCCGGCGGCCTCGTCGCAATTGAAAGTTGGCGATGTCATCTTGAGTTATGACGGAACCGCCGTTGAGGATGACATTCACCTGGTCAACATGGTCAGCTTGACGCCTATCAATAAGGAAGTGCCGGTGGTGATCTTCCGCGATGGACAGGAGTACCAAATCCGCGTTCGCGTGGGAGACAGGGCTGCGTTCAACCAGCAACAGCAGCAACAACAGCAGCCACCTCGTCAGGTGAGCAGCCGCCTCCAGTCTTTCGAGTTGGGATCATTCCGTCCAGCTTCCAGCGAAGTGGGAGAAACGCTGGCCGAGTTGGGCCTGAAGGTCGTTACGCTGGACGGCGACCTGGCGCGCGAACTGGAGATGTCACCCAACGTCAGCGGCTTGTTGGTGACAGGCATCGATCCCGCTGGCCCCGCCGCTGGTCGGATTGTTGAAGGCGAAGTGATCGACCTGTTTGGCTCGCAGCCGATTTCCAGCCCTAGCGCCGCACGACAACTGCTCAAGCACGTGCTGCCGGAAGAAGGCATCAAGCTGCACATCACGCCAAGTCCGGGACGCACGACTTATCCGCGGACGGTGCTTCTACATCCGAATTGGAAGCTGTAGAAGCGCGACCTTATTGCTCGTCGCCTTATTGCTTGTCGCCATCAGCCGTCTTGCGGTCCTCGGCCGTGAGTTCCTGGATTTCAATGTCCTTGAATTCCACCCGCATGTTGGGGCCTGCGTGAACTTGCAGCGCAATCACGCCGGTGCTGGCGGCAGCTTCTTCATCGGTATCGGTAAAATCCACGGTCACGTGACCATTCAGCTTGAGTGTGAGCTGATTTCCACGTGCGGTGATTTCATATTCGTTCCATTCGCCCAGTTTGTAGAACTCGTTGATCTTTTCGGGATCGACGTCGGCCAGAATCCCGCGGCCGGTACCTTCGCTATAGATAATGCCGGTGTAGCGACTTTCCGCGATGTCTGCCTGATAACCGCGCACGACAAAGTCATCCAATTGCTTGCTGCGAAACTGCACGCCGGAGTTGTGATTCCGCAGTTTGAATTTGAGCTTGAGAGTGAAGTCTCCGTATTCGCCATCAGCGATGAGAAAGCTGTTCCTGCGAATCTGCTTCTCTTCCGTGCTTCCGACGATTGCTCCTTCTTGAACGCTCCACAATTCGGTATCGCCGGACCAGCCGTTTAGCGTCTCACCATCAAACAGCGGCTTGAATTCCTGAGCGTGAGTTGGCAATGTCAGCGCCAATACCGCCAAAGTGCAGCCGACTCCGATCGCGAATCGCGAACTACGCTCAATAATCCAAGTGGAGATGTTCATCGTTCTCGGAGGGTATGAGGTGCGAAGCGCCTGATGTTCTCCAACAGGCGGTAAAGTCCATTCCAGCAACTTGTAATCAGCTTGTTGCTCCAACGCTAGTCGATTGCCGCGCGGCAATCAACTTTGTGGCAATTTCCGCCAGTTGGCTTGCCGCGGTCGTCCAGCTGAACCTGTCGGTAACCAGGCGGCGGTTTTCGCTGGCCAACTCCGGCGTCTTCGCCTGGGACCGCAAAACGGCCAGCGTGGCATTCGCCAGATCTTCGGCCGAATCGCAAACGTGCAGATTTGCGTTGGTTCCTTCCTCGGTCGATAAGCCGAGCCCGGCAACCCCTTTGTTTGTGGTCACAACGGGGATTTCCAAAGCCATGGCTTCCAGGAGTTTGTTCTGAATCCCCCCGGCAACGCGCAGTGGCGCCAGGAAAACAGTCGCCTTCTCATAGTACGGGCGAATGTCTTCAACAAACCCAGTCACTTCAACATTCGATCCACTTGCGAGTGCCTGAAGTTCCGGCGGTGGATCTCGGCCGGCCAAGATCAGGCGAGCCTCCGGACAGGACTTGCGGATCTTCGGTATGATCTCGTTGGCCAGGAAAAGCGCCGCATCAATATTTGGGCGATAGCTGAACGCGCCAGCGTACAACACGGTAGCTTGTCCCAACGACTCCCTCTGGCGACTCCAGAAGTCCAGGTCGATGCCATTGGGGATCACCGTGTGCGGGGTGGAAAGACCTTGCAGCACATAGCCGGCATCACGCTCCGCCGCAAAGAGCGCATGATCGGCGCGTTGCGCGAGCCGTCGTTCATAGCGCCGCGTACGAATAGCGCGCACACGCATTCGCAGCGATTGCGGCAGCGGAGCCAGTTTGGCCAGCTCCAAAACCTTGAGCCACTCGGCATCGCAAAAATCCACAATCATGGGGCGGTCATCCCCAGGCAGGCATGCCAATGGGAGGCGACCGGCATTGAGTACCGCGTCGGCTTCAAACGCACGACATTCCGCGGTCAACTCATCATGCAACTGCTGCTTGGCCGAATCGACAGCCTTGCGGTTGTGGTCCTGCAAGGTTGTGGCGATGTGAACGAACTCGTCAACAATTTCGGTCAGCGCGGCCCGCGTTTCTTCGTCCGGCGGTTGATCGCTGGCGCAGATCAGCTTGGTGGAAAGGTGCTGCCGCAGGTGTTTAAGCAGATGATATTGTCGCAACCGTCCGCTGGTCAGCGGATACGGGAAACCTTGCGTGATGACAGCCAGATTCATACGAGATGGTTGAACAATCGATAGGGCATTGAGGGAAGCTGCCACAAACACAGCTTCATGCTGCAGGTATCAGCAACACTAGGTTGATGCGACAGGTGCGTCAGCAGGCGAACTGGACTTCAACGGGATCTGCAAGCCAAACTCATCGTCCACAATCTTGGCCAGGAACGAAATGTAATTTGCAACCGAGTATTCCTCGCGAGCATGCGCTTGGGCGGCCGCGCCGTGGGTTTTGCAAAGTTGCGGGTTGGTGACGTATTCCTCAATCGCTGCGCGCAACTCGTTGGCGTCTTTGACACAGCAACCGCCGCCATCGGGAATGACATCGCTCGCAGCGGAAATGGACTTGGGCGGGTTGTGAGCAAGCCCAATGCAAGGCAAGCCCATGTGCATGGCCTCGGCATAAACCAGGCCAAAGGACTCAATCGAGCTCGGCAAGACAAAGACGTCTGCTGCTGCATAATATGGCGCCGTGTTTGGCTGGTGGCCCAGGAACCGCACGCGGTTTTCTATGCCTAATTCCGTTGCCAGCTGTTCCAATGTTTCTCGTTCACGGCCTTGCCCCACAATGAGGTAGTACGGCGATACTTCAGCCGGCAGTTGGGAGATTGCCCTGAGCACGGCGTCAATGTTCTTCCAGCGGGTCAATCGACTGACGGTGAGAATCACCGGTTGCTCTGGCGGGATTTGTAACTCTTGCCGGACATCGTGCGAGACTGAACTGGGATTGAACGTGGCCTCATCCACCGGCAACGGGCACACATGGAAGAAATCTCGCGGCAACTTGAACTCGCTTTCGCGCTGCCGCGCGACAAGCCTGGTGGAGACAATGTGCCGCCAGTTGATTTGTCGGTAGGACTGTTTCTCCCAATGGTCGCGGCCAGCGGCGTTTGCCGCCAACAAGAACCGGGAGCGCATGTGGCCTTCGGCGGCCAGTTCTTTGCCAGCGATGATTGCGCCGGTATGCGTCAACAACGGGACGTCAGGATGAATTCTATGAAAGGCAAGCGCCTCGGCCGTGTTCCTGACATAGCACAAGTCGAATCCGGACAAGTCAGCAGTTGCCAGGCTGCGGCAACAACGGTCAACGGCCAGCACATCCTCCAACCGCCACAGGAACTTTCGGCTGGGCGCTTGTTCGTATTTGATAACGTCAACTGCGGCATCCAGCCAATCTTCATCCAACTCGTAGGCGGCCACGGTCACCTTGGCACGGGTCAAACGAGCCAGACCGTTGGCGATATCCACGGTGGCGTGTGCCGTGCCGGCGCGCTGGCGGGTCAGTGTCGTTGACAAGACGAGAATTCTCATGGCATCCGTTCTCACGAACTCCGACATTCTTCGGTCTATTGATTCTGATTTCTCTCGGCTGCCAATTCCCTGGCTTGCCGATAAACATCCATTGTTCGTTTGGCGATCGTCTCCCAGGAAAACTGGGTGGCCGCTTTTTCTCGAACGCGGCGAGACATGGTTTGCCGCAGCTGGTCATTGTTGATCATTTTGGCCAGCGCCGCTGCCAATTCCACGGAGTTTCCGTGATCGACCAGCAGTCCATCTTCCTCGTCGGTGATCAGGTCGGGAACTCCGCCAACTTTGGTGCCGACCAATGGAACGCCGCTGGCCATGGCCTCAAGCCCGGCGATGCTGGTGGCTTCCTTGAGCGATGGCAGCACGGAGATGTCGGCCGCCGCGAACAACTCCGGCATGTCATGATTGGGGACTTCGCCCAGGACGAGCGCTTTGCGGCCCAAATCTGTCCGTCTCAAAGATTCCAAGGTTTCCGGCTGATAACTGCAAATTGGCTTGGGTTCATTGCCTGCGATGACCAGCACCACTTTCGCCAGCTTGGACGCATCGACCTGTGGCTCCAGGTATCTCAACGCGTGGACGAGATCGATGACGCCGTTCTTTGGCACGATCCGCCGGGCGCTCAGCAATACAATCGCGTCTTCGGCAATCTCAAGACGTTGACGAACGGCCGCGCGGGCTTCGGCATTCGGCTGAAACTTCTCCGCATCGACGCCATTGGGGATGTACGTGACACGATCTTCCGCCACTCCCAGATCAACCATGCCTTGGGCAAGTTCCGTGCTAGGAGCAATGAAAGCATCAAAAACGGAAAGCCGTTTCCGCCAATACTCTGTTCGTCCCAACCCCACTTCCTGCAAGAACATTGAAGTGTGGTTGGTAAACACTTGTGGCCAACTCGAATCAACCCACCATGGTTGATGATAGTGGCTGTGAAAAATCAGCGGCTCATCATTCGCAGCGGCCAAAGCTTCTTGAATGGCTTTGCGGCATGCCGCCGCGTAGTATCGCGCGAAGATGGGAGGTTGCTTCGACAACCGCAGCACCGGGGGAGGTCCGGGCTCGCTGCGGAACTTGAGCGACGGTTTGTCGGCAATTGGCGGCTTGCCGGTGATGACTGCAGCGCGAACATCCAAGTTGACAAGCGCGGCAGTCAACTCGTGCACATGCGTGGCCACCCCGCCAATGTTGGGGAAGTAGTCATCGCTATGGACGGCAACGCGGAAACTCTCCGCTGACATGGAATATGGACCTCAAATCGCGACGATCACATGACACCAATTTGCCAGGAGTCGGTCGCGGACTTCATCTGCTTGAGTTGGTCAGCCTGATGACTTGGCTACGGGTTACCAGCCGCCCTCCAACCTCAACGATAGGCCGAGCCCTCTGGAAGTTCAATTGTGCCAGCAGGCAATTCGCGTTGATCCGCGACGTTTTTTGCTGACTCTCCAGGCAAATAGGCTTCGCGGCAAGCGACGATAGCGGTTACGCTTTGAGGTCGGGAAGCCCGCTATGAAGCTTATCATCGCCACCATTCAGCCAACGAAACTTGATGCCGTGCGGCAGGCGCTGGAGCGCGCCGAGGTCAATCATTTCACCATCTGCGATGCTCAGGCGTATCGACATCGCTCCGGCGTGGCAGATTACTACAGAGGGCAGGAGTTCACCAAAGACTTGCTGCGTCGCGTGGAATTGCACATCGTCGTCAATGATGACTTTGTCGACCGGACACTGCAGGCAATTGGCGGTGTGGCGCGGACGGGCGCTGCTGGCAGCTTGGGTGATGGAAAGGTCTTCATCCTGCCGGTTGTCGAAGTCATCGACATCGCTGACGCTCAGCGCGGGCCAGGATCTGTGTAGCGCGATGATCTCACTCGCCGCGATTCGCACAACAATTCCACTGCAAACTTCAATCCTCACTTATGCCGCGTGTGCTGATCACTGGTGCGACAGGTTTCATCGGACCTCACCTGGCGAAAGTTCTTCGCGCTGCGGGCGACGAGGTGGTCTGCATGCGGCGGGCGACGTCAAACACGCAACGCCTGGAAGAATTTGACGTTGAGTTTGTCACGGCCGACGTGACCGACCCAAAATCGCTGCCGGCAGCACTTGAGCGTGTGGATGTTGTCTACCACCTGGCGGGACTGGTGAAGGCATTTCGCCGGGCGGATTTTGATCGCGTGAATGTTCTCGGGACGAATAACCTGCTTGAAGCCGCGGCAGCACGAGAATCGCCACCGGTGGTGGTTGTCGTTTCTTCTTTGGCGGCAGCCGGGCCTGCGCCGTCAGATCGCGCATTGAATGAGACAGATACTCCGCAGCCAGTTTCCTTATACGGCAAGAGCAAGCTTGCGGCCGAACAAGCCGCGGCACAGTTTGCGGACAAAGTGCCGCTCTCGGTCGTTCGCCCTCCCATAGTCTTTGGCGAAGGCGACCGCGATGTGTTCGAGATGTTCAAGCCGATTGCCCAACATGGCTTGCATGTTGTGGCCGGTTCCGGCAGAGGCCGCTTCTCACTTGTTTATGCCGCGGACCTGGCCACGGCCGTTCATTGCGTGGGCCGCAGCGGAGAGCGAATCACTTCCCCTAGCGAAGCCAAAGGGCAAGGCTGGTATTACGCGGCTCATGAAGAGCAACCAACGTATTCTGAGCTTGGCGACATCATCGGCCAGGGGCTAGCGAGAGATCGAGTGCGAGTGCTCCGCATGCCAATAGCGTTGGCGTGGGTTGCCGCGGCCGGATCTGAAATGGCTGGTCGGATTCGCCGCAAGCCGCAGATTCTCAACTTCGATAAGATTCGCGAAGCGCGCGCCGGCGGGTGGTCGTGTTCCGCCGTGAAGATTACTTCGCAACTGGATTGGCGTCCGGGCGCATCTCTGCAAGAGCGGATCAACCAGACTGCGGAGTGGTACATTGAGCAGGGCTGGCTCAAGCACCCCAAAAAGAAACGGCCCAAGAAATGAAGGTGCTCCCAATCAATCTCGGATCAGCGCACTGAGACTTGCGGACCGGTGTTCACCGTGAATGGGGAACCTGGCTGCCAGGGATCTCTGTTCGATCGGGCAATGATCTCTTCGTCCGATGCGTCTCCGCCTGTGCCCGGCACGGTGGCAAACATCGACCGGCCACCGGTCAGACCATTCGCGCAGCCAGAGAAACAGGCCAACCCAAGAAGGATGGCCAAAGTAAACCGGCGGCTGCGAATGAGATTCGTCATAGTATCTTTGCCTGGTGGCGACTCTCGTACGAGTTTCGTTGCTGTCGCGGCTATCGGCCCATGATTCCGTTACCGGGGCGTGGCTGCCTCATGAACTCTTGCACGGTCTCTGGGTTTTGAGGTTCCTGCGGGAAGAACCAGGAACATCCGGAGAGATTGCCGATGGCCAAAAGCAAAACCACAAGGCAGGCCCGTCGCCAAAAGCTTCCGCTCAACGCGGCGGAGTCTGACTCCAACTTGTGATTGGAAACAACGATGTTTTCGATGTTCATCTTCGTACCTTGGCGACAGCCGCGCGCAAACGCAGTGGTTCGACTTTTTGGGAAAGCGTGACGGAGTCTCGCAGACAGGCAGATTTTCGTCCAGGTGAGTTTGAATCGTTACGGCAGCTCGCGGCGGATGGGTGTGTCCAATGCATGCACCTGACGTGCTGTCACATGTCGGGCATTGAGTTCAGGCGAAAAGCCGCGGTTGCCCGTCACGCCGATATAGTGCCCTTCGAATGCTTGCAGCCGCATCCCGGGCGCGGCCGTGAGATAAAACTTCAACTTGCCTTCTTCGTCCAACAACGCGTATTGCGGCGCGGATGCATTGCCGGAACTGACTGGCGTTAAGATTCCCGCCGCGTCGTAACGCGGTTCGGACGCGCCGGGCGTCGGTGGATCTTGGGATGAGTTCGCAGCGTCTCTGCCTGCGATTTGGGTGACACCGGCGTTGCCGCGCTCGCTCGGACGAATTGTCGGCGCGTTTGTGGCAATGGAACGACTGCTTGCGGAAATGTTCCGGCCCAATTTTTCCTGCCGCTGAGCGAGGAGCAAGAATGTTTCAATCCGGCCGGCGATTTCCTTGGCCGCCTGCAGATCTTGCGGGTCCGTGGCTCGCGACCAAGCGTCTTCCGCCCGATCATACAGTTGCTGCAATTCTTCTGATCCTGCCGCAAAGCTCACGGCATCTGTGAGCTTCAGGTTGATGTCTTCCAGTTGTTGCGCAACCGTGCGACCTGCCCAATTGTTCGTACCTCGCGTAACGTTCTGGTCACGAGTGCCCGATCGCGGTACCTCGCGATCTTCCATGTAGGTGTCGCTTGGATCCATGCGACGAACATCCGTTTCGCGAATCCAACGAAACTCGCCAGCAGGCGGAGCGATCTTCACCCAGTCCGGGTCTTCCGCGTCACGCCCTAACACATAAACCAACTCATCTTTCTTGAGTTCAATCTGCCAAACATCGCGATCTCCGGTCAGCTGCGAACCAATCTGCGAGATCACGCCGCTGCCGCGGATCAAAGCCGTCGAGAGTCCCGAATTCGCATCAGCCGCAGGTTGGAATCGCAAATCATCCGCGCGGAGCCAGCTGAAACTCCCCTCCGGCGGACGAATTGCCAGCCAACCGGCTTGAGCGCCAAACACTTGGACTTGCTCGCGTGCGGCAATGGGTTGTGTCGCGTAATACTCGCGGCCTGGTCCACTGCGAACCTCGGCGTTTTGTGAGATGACCATCGCTTGATACGAAGCGTTGGATGCAGGATTGCCAGATTGCGCGGCAGCTGGGTGTATCGTGCTGAAACACAGTACGATCACACAAACCAACAACGCGACTTTCGCCAGCAATGCGCGCAGCATAGTCCGACCCGCAAAGAGAAACGATCGCATAAGCGCATGCATGCGCGCAGACGCCCAAGCGAAAATGGAAGTTGTGGAAGAAGACGTGCGGCTGATACCGCAATTCCGCCGTGGTGGCAAGGTGAGTTCGGCCTCGTTGCCAGGGTGGTCGCCCAAGCTCGCCCTTGCTGGCAGCCGTGCGTGTCCGATAATGGCGGCTTTGTCTCGGACCACTCGTGGCCGAAAGATTCGTCCCCGACAAACTCTCCCTTCACAAACTCCAAAGAAAGCGCGTTCCCGCCCATGCCATTGCTTGTTGTTGGCTCAATTGCGTTTGATAGCGTCGAAACCCCCACAGACCGCCGAGAAAACATCCTGGGTGGCTCGGCCGTGCATTTTTCGTACGCGGCCAGTTTCTTCACAAAGCTGCAGATGGTGGGCGTAGTGGGCGAAGATTGGCCGGAAGAACATACGCAGTTTCTGCAAGCCAGGGGAATTGATACGTCAGGCATTCATACCGTCCCCGGCGGCAAGACGTTTCGCTGGAGCGGCAAGTACTTGCCCAACATGAATGACCGCGAGACGCTGGATGTGCATCTCAACGTACTGGAGAGTTTTCAAGCGGAACTTTCCCCGGAACAGCGCGCGTCCAAATTTGTTTACTTGGGCAATGACGCGCCGAAGAATCAAATGCACGTTTTGAGTCAGGTGGACAATCCGGAACTTGTCGTCGCCGACACGATGGACCTGTGGATCAACATTCAGAATGACGAACTCAAAGAGCTGCTGCAGAAAGTTGACGGCCTGGTCCTGAATGACAGCGAAGCCAAGCTGCTGGTTGATGATGAAAATGTGATTCGCGCCGGCGAGCGCATCCTGGCCCTGGGGCCAAAGTTTGTTGTCATCAAGAAAGGCGAACACGGCGCGCTCTTCTTTGGTCGTGAGCAACGCTTCGTTCTCCCAGCGTATCCCACGCCGCAGGTTGTTGATCCCACCGGAGCCGGGGACAGTTTTGCCGGCGGAATGATGGGCTATCTGGCCGAGCAACTGAAGAGCGACCCGCAGACGCTTAAAGAAGCCATGGCCTATGGCTCGGTTGTGGCCAGCTACAATGTTGAGGATTTCAGTCTGGATCGGATGAAGCAGATTGATCGAAGACAAATTGATGAGCGATTTACGCAACTGCGGCAAATGCTCAGTTTCTAAAGCACGTTGAGTTTTAAGAAGAAGCAAAAGGGACGGCGGCAAGAGCGACTTGCCCTCCCGATGAATTTTTCATGACGATGGACGAACATCTACAGCCGATTTGCGCTTCGTTTGGCCACCCGACTGGCGGGAACCCTTCGCAGTTCATGATGGAGCGCGCGTTCGCTCATCATGACCTGGACTGGCGCTACCTGACGTTGGACATTCGTCCAGATGATCTGCAAGCGGCCATCAGCGGCATGAGAGCAATGCGCTTCCGCGGCGCTAACCTCGCCACGCCTCACAAGCTCGAAGTTGTCCCGCTGTTGGATGAACTTGCCGAATCGGCCACGCTCTCGCAGGCGGTCAACTGCATTCGACGCGAAGACGATAAACTCGTTGGCGAAAACACCGAAGGGCCAGGCTTCTTGCAAGCGCTTGATGGCCACATCGAGCTGCAGAGCAGCAACGTAGTACTGTTTGGTGCTGGCGGCGCGGCCAGGGCAATCGCCGTGGAATTGGCCAAGGCCGGTTGTGGCAGTATCACCATCGTCAATCGCTCGCGCGAGCGGGGTGAAGCGCTTGTCGAATTGCTCAATGCGAACTTCCAGCCGCCTGAAGTATCCGCTGACCCGATAGCAGAAGCGCCGACGGAAGATCAGCCTCACGGCAAGGCCGATGATGCACCCGATGATGCAAGCGCTGCGGAAGGCGAAGCAGCTCCCAGCGAAGATTCGACCGCATCCAAAGAAGCGCCTTCCACGGAAACCAGCAGTGTCGAACCTCAGCAACAAGCGGAGGCCGCCGCGGCTGAAACCGCCCAACAGTCAGACGCCGACGCACCTTCTGCGGAGCCGGAAAACACAAGCGGTCGCGCCATCGCCAACTACTACGAGTGGACTGACGAGTACGATATCCCTGCCGGCACGCACCTGGTCATCAATGCCACAACAATCGGCCAGTTTGATCCCAACTCACGGTTGGAGATCGCCGCTGATTCGATGGAAGGCGTAACCTTGGCGGTGGACATTGCCATCAGTCCCACAAAGACGCGGTTCCTTTTGGAAGCAGTCGAACACGGCTGCCAGGCGTTGGACTGCGTCGGCATGCTTGCGCAGCAAGCGGCCATTGCGTTTGAGCTTTGGACCGGCGTAAAACCTGACGTCGACGTCGTGCAGGATGCGTTGGAAGAGTTCTTTGGCGTTTGAGTAATTGGCCAATGGCAAAAAGACAACGGCGCCCGGCATCCACCGGACCGTTGTCTCTTACGCATCAAGATTCGAAGGCTATCTGCCCGTGCGGCGATCACCTCGCACAATCCGCGGCTTGTTTGTGCGGAAGGGCGAAGCTGGCAGGCCGTCTTTGTTCATCAGGTTCGGTTCGGCTTCCTGATGCCATCCGTAGCGGACTTGCGTGGGTTCGGCGACACTATCCGCCCAAACTTCCACGGCATTGCCCACAATCTTGGCTTGGGCCGGAACGAATTCTCCATCTTCGCCTGCAATCTCAAAGTGCGAGGGATCCTCGCCGTCGTTCGTTGTCAATCCTGCGCCGACGTGTTCAAACCGCAATCGCACTTTGTTGCCGGTTGTGCTCATGCCGGTGTACGACGGTCCGGAAAAGATCAGGCGACTCTTGCCGTAGTTATTCGCCAAAGCCCAAAGCGCCAGGCGGCGACCAACCTCTTGTTTGTTAGTGGGGTGAATATCGCTGACGTTGCCAATATCGACAGTCACGGCCATGCCGGTGTTGGGAATTGTCAGCGCGGCCGTTTGAGCTTCCCACATTTCCGGGAGTGCGGTCTCACTGCCGCCATACTTGTAGGGCGCTAACTGAACGAAATAGAACGGGAAATTGCCTTGGTCCCAGATCTCTCGCCATCCGGAGATCAGCGCATCCATTTTGTAGAAGTAGTTCATCGCATCACCGCGATTGGATTCGCCCTGATACCAAATAGCGCCACGAATACCGTACGGCACAATCCCGTGAATCATCCCGTTGTAGAGTGCCGTCGGCTGCCGGTTGTTTTCCGCCAACGGATGGGCTGGCGTTTCGTCAGGGTTGGCTGCGACTAGCTCATCATATTGCTTGTTGGCATCCGTGATCCGCTTGGAGATTTCTTCGAGTTGGGTCATTCCGGCGAAGCCTTCCGGCGGAGTCCACGGCTCAATCCGCGTGCCGCCCCAGGAACTGTCAATCAACCCAATCGGCAACGCGAGATCGCGATGCAATTCACGGCCAAAGTAATAGGCCACCGCGGAGAAGCCGCGAATCGTCTCCGGCGAGCACTCCTTCCAAGTGGCATTCACATCATCCTGCGGTGTTCCGGAAACAACATGGGGAATTTGGAACAAACGAATTTCCGGATGATCGGCCGCCTCAATCTCTTCATCAGCGTTGTCCGCACGTTGCACGGCCCATTCCATGTTGGATTGGCCAGACGCCAGCCAGACCTCGCCGATCAAGACGTTGGAGCAAGTGACTTCACTTGCCGAGCCGGCGACTTTGAGTTCCAGTTTTCCACCGCCGACGTCCATCGCCGCAAGCCTGGCGGAGAACTCACCTTTGTCGTTGGCTGTCGCTTGAACTTCTTGATCGCCCAAAGTGATGGTGACCGTTTCTCCGGCGTCTGCCCAACCCCAGACGGGGATTTCCATCTCCCGCTGCAGGACCATGTTGTCGCTGAAGATTGCCGGAAGTCGAACTTCGGCTTGAACGGATGCCGCTGGCAGGCAGGCGGCGGCAATCGCGCATAGAATCAGGTAATGCTGGGCTCTTCGCAGGGGAGTCATCGGCGGGCCTCGGGCGGGTAGAGGGGTGGAAGCAGTTAGGCGGGTCATTCAGTGGGTCGCCACTAAGTTGGCTGGCCTGTTAAGTTAGCTGGCCAGTCTCGCACGGTCAAAAACCGAATCCGCAAAGTCTGAGATTGTCCCGCATCGGCACATTTGCGCGAGATTCGCCTCGCAGGAAAATTCACCAAATACGCTTCGCAAGATACACTGGAAGTGTGGGCTCAAATTCCCTTCTGATAGTTTCGTCAGACTGAGAAAATGACGATCCGATTCCTTTGCCCCAATGGCCACGGCCTGAGTTCAACTGCCACTCAGGCAGGTTCTTATGGCAAGTGCCCAACCTGCGAAGCGATGTTTCAGGTTCCCTTTACTGAGGGGAGCGGTGGAGAGCTGCGCAAAGCGGAAGCCGTGATTGGCTTTACGTGCCCAGCTGGTCACGCCATTCGCGTGCCCGCCCGGATGGCCGGACAATTGGGCAAGTGCCCCGCCTGCGAGAAAACGGTCCGCGTGCCGGGAGCCGCGCAAACGGAAACTGCGACTTCGACAGGCACTTCAAACAGTGTTTCTTCCAAAGGTGCATCGGAATCAAGCAACGGAGATTCCGCAACGTCTGAGAGCAAGGACGCTTTGGAGAACGCTTCGCTGGAAAGCGCAATCGCTGACGGCATCATGCTCGACCCAGACGCTAACGACGAGACGGCCGACTCTTCGCCAGGCGATAGTGCTGCTTCCGGCTCGGTTGGCCACTACCCTCATGCTCCGTCATCGCTGGAAGCTGGCGACTCGCCATTTGGTTCTCACGTCCCAGGTGCCGTCTTCCCTTCGATTGCGAATCCCGCGGATTCTCCGCACGCCATGACTGCGCTCTTTGAGGCTTTGTGGGATGGTACGCAGCGCGACGCAATTGTTGATGTCTACTTTGGCGATAATGAACGCATCTCCCCGCAGCACTACGCTCACGAGCTCTCGCACGGTCAGCACGCGGTGTTTGCCGTCTTGGAGCAGAATGACACTCACACGCTGTACCTGATTCCTTGGGCGAAGATTCATCGGGTGGCTGTCCGTGAAATCACGGAATTGCCACCGGGAATGTTTGATTAGAGCGCCACCGTCCTAATGTTCTAATCTGCCGGGCTATAAGATTCCGGCTGGCCAGCGGGTGTTTGCGCATGGCAATTCGCCAGCTAAGATGGCCACTCTGCCGCGCCGCGTGGGGGATTTCTCACCTCCTGCGGCGCTAAGAAAAACGCCAAACATCATTCTGTCCCGCCATTTTTTGAGGGGCAGGCTTATTACACAATCACTCAATACCTGACTCGCTCATGCATTCACAACTTGTCGTTCTTGGCGGCGGACCCGGCGGATACGCAGCCGCGTTTTTGGCCGCGGACCATGGAATGGAAGTCACACTCGTCGAAGCCGAATCCCGACTGGGCGGGACGTGCCTGTTGCGTGGATGTATCCCTTCCAAAGCGCTGCTGCATGTTGCCCGAGTCATTTCCGAAGTTAACGAAATGGATGAGTGGGGCGTCGAGTTCGCCCAACCGCAGATCACTATCGACAAACTCCGCGAGCGCAAAGAGAAAGTCATCTCCACGCTCTCCGGCGGCCTGGCGCAACTTGCCAAACAAAGAAAAGTCAAAGTCATCAATGCGCGTGGAACTTTTGTCGATTCCGGCAAATTGAAGCTGGAAGGTAGTGACGAAACCGAACTCACGTTCGATCACTGCATCATCGCGACTGGTTCCGTGCCCACCAAGATTCCCGCGTTCGATATCGGCTCGGACCGCGTGATGGACTCAACGGGCGCTTTGGAACTCAAAGACGCGCCGGAGACCATGCTGGTTGTCGGCGGCGGCTACATCGGTCTGGAAATGGCCACCGTCTATGCCTCGTTAGGCACGCAAGTCAGCGTCGTGGAACTCACGCCAGGCCTGTTGCCCGGCGCGGATCGAGATCTTGTTCGCCCGCTGCAGAAACGGCTCGAGAAAGGCATACTCAGCAATATCTACTTGGAGACCAAGGTCCTCAGCCTGGCACAATCTGGCGACAAGGTCGAAGTCAAAATGGCCGGCAGCGACGGCGAGTTCAGCGAACAATATGATCGCGTGCTGGTTTCCATCGGCCGCAAACCCAACACGGCCAACCTCGGTCTGGAAAACACAAAAGTCAAAGTCACCGAGCGTGGCTTCATCGAGCATGACGATCAGATGCGGACCGCTGATCCCAAGTTGCTGGTCATTGGCGATGCCGCCGGCGAACCGATGCTCGCCCACAAAGCCACGCACGAGGGCAAGGTTGCCGCCGAGGCCCTGCTTGGCCAACCCGCCGCTTTCGACAAGATGGCCATTCCGGCCGTTGTCTTCACCGATCCCGAAATCGCCTGGACCGGCATCACGGAAGAAGAGGCCAAACAACAAGGCCGCACCGTCGAGGTCAATCGCTATCCGTGGTTGGCCAGCGGTCGAGCCCTTTCGCTGGGACGGACCGAAGGCACAACCAAGATGATCGTCGATCCCGAAACCGATCGCGTGCTGGGGGTCGGGATCGTCGGAATGAATGCCGGAGACTTGATTTCCGAGGCCACGCTGGCGATCGAAATGGGCTGCACGACCCGAGATCTTGCCGAAACTATCCATCCCCACCCAACACTTTCAGAAACTGTCGGAAATGCGGCGGAGCTGTTCCTGGGCACGGCGACGGAAATCTATCGCCCGCTGCGAAAATGAGGTAAGATATTGCCCCAAAGTGTTTTAGGTAGATTTCGCGAAGCACAATTCGTGAACGATTGATCGGCTGGTATCACCATTTCTTGGTGACGCCATTTCTGGTGGCAGGGGGGCAGGCGTGTTTGCCAGCCGCTTAGATTTCATAAGATGGTTTGGGCGGCAGCGGTCTCCGCATCCCCCAAATCCGTAGTTCGTTTTGCGCTCAGGACTCGAGGGAATTCATGTCGACAGAGGCGCCAGCAAAATCCGTCTTCGATGGTGATTATGATCCGCAGGAAACGGCCGAATGGGTCGAGTCCCTTCGGTACGTTTTGGAATCCAAAGGCGCGGACCGCGTCCGCTTCCTGCTTTCCGTCCTGAAGCAAACCGCTCATCGAGAAGGCGTCGAAGTTCCGTTCACGCCCACAACGCCATACATCAACACCATCCCGGTAGAACGCCAGCCAGTCTATCCCGGCAACCGCGAGATCGAGCGCCGCATCAAGAGCTTCATTCGCTGGAACGCCATGGCGATGGTCGTTCGCGGTAACCGCAATCACAGCGGCATTGGCGGGCACATCTCTACGTACGCTTCCGCGGCCACTTTGTATGAGGTCGCCTTCAACCACTTCTTCCGCGGCCGCAACGGCGACTACTCCGGCGATCAAATCTACTTCCAAGGCCATGCCTCGCCGGGAGTCTATGCTCGCGCGTTTCTGGAAGGCCGGCTGACTGAACAAGACCTGGAAAATTTCCGCTTGGAACTCGCGCCAGAAGGCGGACTTTCCAGCTATCCGCACCCTTGGTTGATGCCCGGCTTTTGGGAGTTTCCCACCGTCTCCATGGGTTTAGCGCCGATCATGGCGATCTATCAAGCCCGCTTCAACAAGTACCTCACGGACCGGGGTATCAAAGATACCCGCGGCCAACACGTTTGGGCGTTCTTGGGCGATGGCGAGACCGATGAGCCAGAGACATTGGGCGCCATCACGTTGGCCTCGCGCGAGAAGCTCGACAACCTGATCTTTGTGGTCAACTGCAACTTGCAGCGCTTGGATGGCCCCGTTCGTGGTAACGGCAAGATCATTCAAGAGCTCGAAGGCATCTTCCGCGGAGCCGGCTGGAATGTCATCAAAGTTGTCTGGGGTGGCGATTGGGACCAACTGCTCGATAGCGACGAAAGTGGCCTCCTGGTCAAGCGGATGGAAGAGGTTGTTGACGGTCAGTACCAAAAGTACGTCGTCAGCCCCGGCTCATTCATCCGTGAGGACTTCTTCGGCAAGTACCCGGAATTGCTCGAGATGGTCAGCCACATGTCGGATGACACCATCGAGCGATTGCGCCGCGGCGGCCACGATCCCGATAAGGTTTACGCCGCCTTTAAGGCCGCCGTCGAATCGGACCGTCCCACGGTAATTCTCGCCAAGACCATCAAAGGCTATGGCCTGGGCGAAGCCGGCGAAGGCCGCAACATCACACACCAGCAAAAGAAACTCAATGATGATGAACTGCGTGAGTTCCGCACGCGGTTTGGCATTCCCATTTCTGATGAGGATGTCGCTGAAGCGCCGTTCTACAAACCGGCAGAAGACAGCGCGGAGATCAAATACCTTCGCGAGCGCCGCGAGAAGCTGGGCGGCTCCGTACCGTCGCGCCCACGCGAATCGATCAAGATCGAAGTTCCCACCTTTGAAGACTACGCGGACGACGCAACATTCGCTGGCAGCGAAGACAAAGAATGGTCCACCACCATGGGCTTTGTCCGCTTCTTCACCAAGTTGCTCCGCGACAAGAAGATCGGCAAGAACATCGTGCCGATTGTGCCGGACGAAAGCCGCACCTTTGGCATGGAAGGCCTCTTCCGTCAGGTCGGCATCTATTCGCACGCCGGGCAGTTGTATGAACCGGTCGATGCTCAACAAATCGCGTACTACAAGGAAGCCGAGAACGGTCAGTTGCTGGAAGAGGGGATCACGGAAGCCGGGTCAATGTCGTCATTCATTGCCGCCGGAACTTCGTATTCCACGCACGGCATCAACATGATTCCGTTCTTCATCTACTACTCCATGTTTGGCTTCCAGCGGATTGGAGATTTGGTTTGGGCCGCATGCGACGCCCGCACCAAAGGCTTCATGCTGGGGGCCACGGCCGGACGCACCACGCTCAACGGAGAAGGCTTGCAGCATCAAGACGGCCACAGCCACTTGATTGCTTCCGCGTTCCCCACGGTTCGCTGCTACGATCCGGCTTATGCCTATGAAACGACAATGATCATCCTCGATGGCATGCAAAAAATGTATGCCGAGGATCAACCGCTGATCTATTACATCACCCTGGAGAACGAAGGCTACGTCCAGCCGCCGCTGCCGGAATCGCCTGAAGTTCGCGAAGGCATCCTCCGCGGCATGTACCGCCTGAACTCCGTCGAGACCGAGAAGGACGCCCCGCGTGTGCAACTGTTGGGTAGCGGCGCGCTGTTGCGGTCGGCCTTGGAAGGCCAACACATTCTTGCCGATAAGTACGGCGTGGCGAGCGACGTATGGAGCGTGACGAGCTACCACCAACTTCGCCGCGAAGCCATCGAAGCCCGACGCTGGAACATGCTCAACCCCGGCGAGAAGCCACGCAAGAGTTACCTGGAGACTGTTGTGGAAGGCGTCCCCGGTCCGTTCATCGCCACCAGCGATTACGTGCGGCAAGTGCCGGAGCAGATTGCTCCTTGGCTCCCCGGCGGTTTGTACGCACTGGGAACCGATGGCTTTGGCCGCAGCGAAATCCGTGAGAACCTCCGCCGCTTCTTTGAAGTTGACGCGGAAAGCGTCGTGCTTGCATCGCTGAATCAACTGAACAAAACGTGCCAGGTTAAGAAAGAAACCGTGACCAAAGCGATCAAAGACCTCAACATTGATCCCGCAAAGGCCAACCCGTTGACCAGTTAGTGCAATCGCGCATCACGCCTCAACATCCATCGTAGGGTGGGTGCACCCCACCTTCATTCGCTCATCAACAACGCAAGGTGCAATCCGCATCGAACTGAATCAAGAAGAAGCAATGTCCACGGAATTCAAACTGCCGGAATTGGGTGACGGGATCGAGTCAGGCGATGTTGTCGACGTGCTCGTTTCCGAAGGCGACACCATTGCGGTCGATCAGGACGTGTTGGAAGTGGAAACGGAAAAGGCCGTCATCCCGGTCCCGTCCGGAGTCGCCGGAGTCATCGAGAAGATTCACGTCAAGAAGGGGGATACCATTGCCATCGGCGGCGTGATCCTGACCGTCTCTTCTAGTGGTGGTGCGCCGGCCGCCGCGCCTGCGAAAGAACAGGCTCCGGCCGAAGCCAAACAAGAAGTGGCCGCTCCCCAGCAAACACAATCAGCGCCGGCAGCCAGTCACGCGGCTTCCGGCAATGGAGCCCCGTCACCAACACCATCGGCCCCAAGTAGCACAGCAACGGCCGCACCCCCGCAAACGTCCCAGCAAACGCCATCGTCCGATTTGGGCGACGGTCGTGGTCCCGCGCCGGCCGGCCCGGACACCCGCCGCTATGCCCGTGAATTGGGCGTGGACTTGCACACAGTGTCCGGCTCTGGCGAAGGTGGTCGGATAACGCGCGAAGATGTGCAGCGCTCCGTACGCGAGTTGATGAGCCGCGGCGGCGCAACATCTTCGCAAGCGGCACCCACGCAAACAAAGTCCGCTTCAGCTCCGCCGATCACAAAGATCGAAGGCGATGCCGGCGAAGATGGCTATGGCCCAGTCCGGGTCGCGCCCATGTCGCGAATCCGTCAGGCGATCGCCCGCAACATGGCGCAAAGCGCTTCGGTGATTCCGCATGTCACCAACTTTGATGACGCGGACATCACCGAGTTGAATTTGATCCGCAAGAGCAGCTCCGCGGATTACGGCGACGTCAAGCTGACAATGATGCCGTTTGTGATCAAAGCCTGCGCTCTGGCATTGCGACGGCATCCGGAGATCAACGCGTCTTTGGACTTGGACAACAATCAGGTTGTCTACAAAGACTACGTCAATATCGGCGTGGCGGTCGATACACCGCGCGGACTGGTGGTTCCGGTCATGCGAGAAACAGATCGTCAGAGCATTCCCAACATCGCCAGAGGACTTGCCAACATGGCCGAGTCCGTACGCGATGGCAAATTCGCACTGGACGACATCAAAGGCGGCACCTTCACCATCAGCAATCTGGGCGCGATTGGCGGAACGTATTCCACGCCCATCATCAATCACCCGGAAGTGGCCATCTTGTTGTTGGGTCGTTCGCGGAAGCTGCCCGTTGTGGTTGCCGATGACGAAGTTGAAATTCGTTTGATGATGCCGCTTTCGCTTTCGTACGATCACCGTCTGGTGGACGGCGCGGCCGCCGCGCGTTACCTCAACGAAGTGAAGGACTATTTGCAGAACCCCGGTCGCTTGTTGCTTGCACCGTAACCCCAACCGCAAATCAAACGACTTCCGCCCGCTGTTTGCGCCAAATCGTTTGCTCGTTTACAGCAGAATGTTTGCGTCATGTCAGACTTCCCCAATCAACTGCCGCCGCAACCAACCCACACCATTCAAGACCTGGTCTACCTGGGTTTCAATTCCCGGGTGATCGCGCTGGATCGCGAAACAGGCGACATCGTCTGGGAATGGTATTCGCCCAAAGGTCGAGGTTCGTACGTCGCCGTCTTGCTCGACAACGATCGCTTGATCTGTTCCGTGCAGGGCTATACCTATTGCCTTGATCCGCTCAATGGCGGGCAACTTTGGGACAATCCGCTCAAAGGCAAAGGGCACGGCATCCCCTCGCTGACGTCTCTGTACGGCAACAGCGGAACCACCGCAGCGGCGGCGATGATTGCCGCTCAGCAGCAAGCGGCCGCGGCTGCAGCGGCCGGGAGTTAGGCTCAGTCTAGAGCGAGTGCTTCTTTTTAGACGCTCATCGCCTGCGTGCTGGACTTCTTTGCTTGACCAGCTTCCTGCCGCACGTGAGACTGGAGAAAACCCCTCAATTTCTCACTTCTGCGTGCGATGACCATTCGCTTTCGCTGTACCGCCGGGCATAAGCTGTCCGTTCCGGACGACTTCGCCGGACGCAAAGTCCGCTGCCCTTCCTGCAACGCCAAGATCCTGGTGCCCGCCGAAAGTACGCTCGAAACCAGCGACCCAACGTCCGCGCAAGGCGCTGCGAAGCAGCCCCAGCAGCCCAACATAGAACCGCCCCCTGTGGCAGCTCCACCGATCGCCGCGAAGCCTGCCGAGGCGGCTCCTCCCGTTCAGGCGCAACCAGTTGAGGCCCAACCAGCAGGCACTCCTCCAGCCAGCGCGCCCCCGGTTGCGGCCGTGCCGGTCGATAGCCCTCAACCCAAGCCGCCCCCAGCCGGGAAATCTCAGCAAAGCAAAGCGGCACCGCCAGCTGCAAAAGCGGCGAAGTCATCCACCGCTAGCTCGTCAGCACCCGTGGCGGAAGCTGCTCCTGCTAAAGAGAGCAAGCCCTCCAAAGGCAAAACAAACAAAGCCAAGGCGAAGACCGAATCGCCCGCCCCGGCAAAAGAACCGCCTGCCAAGGATCATACCAAGGAAAAAGGCACAAAGGGTAAGGCCAACAAGCGGAACGCGCCGCAAACTGCAGCGCCTGCGGCATCTTCAGTTGCTGCTCAGCCCGCCGTCGCATTTTCGCTCCCCTTTCCCAATGCGCCTGCGGATGTTGTCCCTTTCCCGGAAGCAACTGTGATCCTTCCTTCCGGAGCCATCGGTTCTGGCATCTACGTGCAATCCGCATCAGGCGAACAAGCGGCCGATCAAGGACATGTGCGAATGGTGTATCTGCTCGCCATGGCCGTGGCCGGCGTTTCGCTGTTGGCTGCCGCGCCCGCCTTGCCGCACATTAACTTAATGAGCGCACCAGTTTGGGCGATCATCGCGCTGGTGGGTTTGCTGTTGCATGTGCTGTATGTCGCCTGGGTTGTCTCGCTGCCGGATTGGAGCACGGTCTGGATCGGCGGATGCCTGTTGGCGGCCACAAGCGTGGCCTACCTCATTGGCTCCGCGATTGCGGCGATGAGCTTTTCCTGGTTCGGTGTCGAAGCCAACCGAGGCACGGCCTTGAGTTGGGGCATCATCATCGCGGTGCTCTTTGGCGGCGTGGCTTTCGCTTGCTTCCGCAGCGGAACAAGTTGGCGACGGGAGTTTGAACTTACGTCGCACGAAGCTATTTGAAAGCCGGCCAAGCAAAGAAGCCATGTTAGAGCGCCGGCAGGTGCGACGCGTGCAAGTTTGGCACTGCGCGCAACTGGAATCCAAGCTGCGCAATCTCTGCCTTCGGCCAAACGCTCTGACGTAAGAACTCTGACCTAGAATTCTGATCAATAGTGCAGTCCGCTCTTGCGGATATGCACCGCTGGCCTTTCATCGGCCAACATTTTTCCGCCGATAACTTCGGCAAGATAAATGCGATGGTCGCCGGAATCGATTGCCTTGCTGCCACGGCAAACGAAATAGCCCAATGCGTCGGTCAATATCGGCGGAGCGTTTTCGGCAATCCGGTCCGTACTGACGCCTGTAAACGCCGGCTCGCCCGGCTCAAAGCCTCGCCCAAAGTGCTTCATCAAGTGCGACTTCTCCGGCAGCAGATTGAGCACAAAGTCGCCACCTTGTTCCAGCCAGTCGCCGATGTACCGTCCCAGCTTCACCGCAACGGTGACCATGGGCGGTTCAAAACCAGCCTGCTGCACCCAACTCGCCAACATGCCGGTCTCGTCTTCGCCGCTCTTTGCGGTCAGCACAAAGATGCCGCTGGGCACGCGGCCCAGGACCGGGGCAAACTCGGGGACTTGTGCGGCGTCGCTCATGAACACTCTTCCGGGAATGCGGAGTGCGAAGGGTTTCCTTCATCATCCGCGAAACGCCCTCAGGCTCAAGAGCAGACAACTAACGAAGGTCGCTCGCAACACAAATCGCGGACGGACAAGCGAGCATTTACGAGATGATCTCGCCAAGCGCGTGAGTTCACGCCGCAGCGCAAATATTGCTCGAGCATTCTGCAGCCTTACAATTCCGCAGCCTTACCACATGGGCTCGGCATCCGGTCGCGGCAATCGCGAATCAAAGATCGCGGCCACGGTCATCACGGCCAATGCCACGCCGTGCAGGATGCCTGTGGTTGCTCCCCACCAAAAGGAGAAGACTGCACAGCTTCCTGAAACAAAGTAGAACACGAAGAACAGCGGTTGCAGCAGGCGATGCACCTGAGTGCCTTCGCTCATGCGGGTGATTAGGGCAAGCGACAAACCGGCGGCCTGGATCGCAAACAGCGTCCAGAACATGCCGGGAAGCGGCATGGTCAGCATAGCGTTGGGTTCCCTCCCTGTTGGCCGTTTGCGGGCGGCCGGCCGCAACATCTTGTCGCGGCGAGTCATGGGTCGATTCATTCCGAAATCGCGGATGCGCGGCAAAAGCTACGCACCCCAATCTGGTCGCGGCAAGCGAACTCCTGCAATGGGTCTTCAGGAATTCGAGCCGCAGCAGCGCCGCACGGCATTGCGATTGGCGTGCCAAAACTTAGACCAATTCACGGAAACGGGTCAAGATGAAGGCTTCGCCGTGTTGGACGTGTGCTGGCACGTCCCGTTGGCCGAAAGTGCAAAACTACAAAGCAACCCCAATCCGCTTCAATTCCGCCTCCGTGTCAAAAATCTTCACGCACAAGCCGCGGTTGCTCACACCTTTACCAACATACAGCCAACAACTTTTCCCCAAGGGCTGCCCCCGCAATCTCCGCGCTTTTCTTGAAAATCCACTGGGCTGAAAGCAAGTTCCCGGCCGTAGCCGACCTGTCAGCATTCAATTCGCGCTTTTCCGCTCCGAACACTAGCCACGGCATGAGACAATCTCCCCTCAGCAGATGGCACGCTTGGCCGAGAGGCGTTCGCCTGCCAGCCACCGCGCCGTTTGCTTGACGCCATCTCCACGCTGGCGTGGGCATGTTGCACGTCACCCTCATGAGTTGCGCGAATCCTAACTGGCAATCGCCAGGCTTGCACGGCGGTGGATGAGCGCAGAGGTGACCATGCGGGCTGCGGCGCAGCGGCCATGCTCGCGCTAGCGTGCAGGTGGCGTTGATCTTTTCCCCATTGCCGGGAACTCCCAAGAACGGAAGTGCAGATTTTGAGGTCCGAAATGAGTGCGGTCGATCAGCAATCAACAGATCAAGCCAGCGTGGATCAGGCGAGTTCCTCGTACGAGCAGCGTTGGGCTCATCTCATCAGTGTTACCAACTGGGAGAAGGGGAAGATCATTCACCAGTGGCGAGAAGCACTGATCGAAAGCGGTGCGGACGCGGCTGACTACTCGGACGAAGCCTGGAGCCGCCGCGTGGGCGGAGTCAGCGGTCAACATGCCGGTCGTCTTCGCAGAGTCTTCGTCAAGTTCCAGGAAGATCGCGACTCATACTCAGGTTTGTATTGGAGCCACTTTCAAGCGGCCCTCGATTGGCACGATGCCGAGATGTGGCTCGAAGGCGCGGTGCACAGCGGCTGGTCCGTGCAGAAGATGCGCGAGCAACGATTGGAAGCAACCGGCGGCAAGAAGAAAGACATGGCTGAGGATGAGCCAGCTGCGGAGTTTGACGAAGATGCGGCTGGCGGTGAAAGCGCTGCCCCCAGCGCCGCCGAAGAGTTCCTGGCAGACATCATCGGTCCCAATCTGGACGAAGGGCCGGACTTCGGCGAAGAAAGCTCGCCCCGGTCCGACGCCGAGCGAAGAACAGGCGGGACCGAAGCCGACGACGAGATGGAAATCGCCGCACAGCGCGGAGAAGTGACCGCCCCGCCTCCGTTTGAGGACATGCCGGAGTTGCCGGTCGATATGGCCGAAGCTGTTGAGATGCTGAAGCTTTCTGTCCTCCGCCACAAGTCCAAAGCCTGGCGCGATGTGCCGCTGGACTCTGTGCTCTACGTCCTCAACGGCCTGAAGCAGCTTGCCATGTCAGCGATGTAGCCGCCGAAAAACTCGCGAGAATATTCAATTCAACGCGCAACAAATCGCGTCGCCATGTGGCGAGAGTCCAGGCCGTGGCCCAGCACGCACAGAGCGTTTCAAAGTTTGGGTTCGATTGCCAAAGAGCGAACGAGCAAATTCCCACGAAAGCTGCGCACTGGGCAAGGCGCGTTTGCAAAAAAACTTGGATCTCGCTGGGACGGAGCGATCCCCCAATCGCATATTGCATCCGCCCACGGAATGGATTTCCGTATTCCAGGGGGCGCTCGGTGGGGGTGATAAGGGGGGAAATTCCATTGGTATGACCACCCGTTTGCGCGCGCAGGGAATGCGACTCCGCAGGCCGGGAAATTGAGCGCAACGACCAAGTGGCTTTTTGGCGTTGACGGATGATATCCTTCTGCCTCTTGCTGTGCCCAGTTTGACGAGCAAACTGGGCTACCCGTTACCCGTTTGAGATTCCGCCGACGGGGAGTTGAGCGCAACGACCAAGTGACCGTTGGCGTTGACGGATGATGTTCTTCGGCCTCTTGCAGCGCCTAGTTTGGCGAGCAAACTGGGCTGCCCATTTGTTGGATGCATTGGCGTTGCCGCGACGGATTAAGATGGTCTACGCTACGTGGTCAGTGAGCCAGGTGGAACGTTTTTTTTGGTCATAGCATCTGCAATCGCTCGTGACCTTGCCTTCGTTCGTTGTAGTTCGACTTTGCTGGGAGGAAAACATGTTGGCAGTGAAACACAGCGCCATCGGACTGCTGTTGGGACTTACCGTGTTGATGGCGTTCGGCGTGGACGCAAGGCGAGGCACTGACTTCCGAGCCCTTGCCGCAAACGCAACAACGACTCGTCGAGGCGGACAAGGTACCCGCGACGATTTTGATGCTGGCTCCCGGTGAAGAATTGACTGTGTCCCTTGGCTGGGCGAAAGGGACCGGCCGCGTTCCGGTTTTCTATCTATCCAATGACCGTGTCCCGAAGGAGATCGCAAGCCAGGGCGACGACGGGCCCCGCCATGAGCGCGATGGAATCGTGCTCACCATGAACGCCGATCACAGGCAGCGGATCGCCGGACAACTGCACGGTTTGGAATACGTCGCTGACGAAACGGACAACGCAATCACGCGCCGACTCTCAACGTTCTGCGCGGTCAATGTCAGCATCGATGCGAGCACAAAGCCGGGCATTTATCGCCGCTATGTGCATAACATTTCCGGGACTGCCAGAATGATGACGCTGTCGGCCGAGATTGTCATCATCGTGCAAGATGATCAAGCGGACACCGCGGACAAGCAATAAACGTGTCTATCGTCCGCGTCATTTTGCAAGCAGGTTAGCTGTTACCCACGCTTGGCGAACTCCAGCATGAAGTCGCGGAGTTTTTCGACACCTTCTGTGGGCATGGCGTTGTAGATGGAGGCACGAATGCCGCCGACGGAGCGATGGCCTTTGAGTTCGCAGAGGTCTTGCTCGGCCGCGCCGGCGAGGAACTTTTGCGTCGTCTCATCATCCGGCAGGCGGAAAGTCACATTCATTCGCGAGCGGCAAGCTTGCTCCGCGTGACCGATAAACAAGTCGGGGTGCGCGTCGAGCACGTCGTAGAGCATCGCGGATTTGGCTTCGTTTTGTGCCTGCATCTTGTCCAGGCCGCCGATGTCATTCAGCAACCACCGCGTGACGAGCATGCTGATGTAGACGGCAAACACCGGCGTGGTGTTTGCCAGCGAGTTGTCCTTCGCATGCACGCGATAATCCAACATCGAGTGCAGGCCGTCCGGCGCGGCGTTCATTACGTCATCACGAATGATGACCATGGTGACGCCGGCAGGGCCCATGTTCTTTTGAGCGCAGGCGTAGAGGATGCCGTACTTGGTGATGTCCAGCGGCCGCGAGAGGATATCGCTGGAAGCATCGCACACCAGCGGCGCGGAGCCATCGCCGGGCTCGCTTTGGAACTGCACGCCCTGGATGGTCTCGTTCGAAGTGTAATAGAGATAGGCCGCGTCCGCGGAAAGCTTGAGATCATCGCTTGTGGGCACGCTGCAGAAGTTGTCCGGCTTGCCGTCGTAGGCAACGTTGACTTCGCCTTCGAGCCTGGCTTCCGGCAACGCCTTGCTGCTCCACGATCCGGTGACGAGGTAATCGGCCGGCTTGCCGGTCCCGCGCAACAGATTCATCGGCACCATGGAGAACTGCAGCCGTGATCCTCCTTGCAGGAACAGGATGCTGTAGCCATCGGGGATGTTGTACAGCTTGCGGACATTCGCGCTGGCTTCTTCCAGTACTCCGCCAAACCACTTGGAGCGGTGACTGATCTCCAGCGGCGAAATGCCAACGCCAGGCAGGGACAGGAGATCGCGCTGGGCTTCTTCCAGAACTTGGACAGGCAGAACGGCAGGGCCGGCGGAGAAGTTGAAGACACGCTTGGTCATGGCATTGCTCAAAGAGAAAAGGCGAAGGGCTTCGCGGCGGCGATGAATTGGCTACTGGTGAAAATATCGCCGTGGCTGTGGGGTTCGCAAGCCCTGACTTCCGGCTACAGCGTCATCAGCAGGAAATTGCGGATGCGTTGCTGATCGCCAAGCGGGATTTGGCCGTCAATAGCGAACCGCCAGCCTTGTGGAACGCGGCGACCGCGGATGGTGACGCGCGTGTCGACGTGCATTTCGTCCATCAGGAAGTGACGAATGGTGGCTTGTTTGGCTTGTGGAATGGCGCCGGAGAAGCGGACGTCACCGTTGTTGATGACGATGGAGAGATCGCCTTTGGCGCGTTTGGCGAAGAACAATATGGAGACGGCGATCACAACGACAAGGACGGCAACCCACAGCGCGAGATCGGTTTGAGCAAGCACTTTGTCAAACTTGTTTCGTGTGGCAGTTGCAACGCGGAAGTTATCTAACTTCTGTCATTGCAGCTCGGGCGGGAAACCAGAGAACAACGGTGCGCGCTGGATTCCCGCCTGCGCGGGAATGACGGGAGTGGCTGGCAACCGATTTGCATCATCGCCCAAAGCACCGTTCAAGCGATGCCGAATCCTAATCGCCGATCTTGCCGGAATATGTCTCAATCAAGCTGCGGATAACATCGTCCGTCAGGTTGTGGTTTCGCAAGCCGGGGAAACCCTGCCAGCGAACATAGCCGTACTTGTCGACAACAATCACATGCGGCAGCTTTTTGACGGCGACATGTTCCTGCATGCGGATTTTGCTGTCCACACCTAAGGAGTATTGAATGCGGTTGCCGGCGAATCGCGCAACGGTGGCGGACGCTTCCGGGCTGATGGCCAGCACGGCCAGGTCTTCGCCAAAGTCTTGATGAATCTCATTCAGCCGATCTACGACACCGCGGCACTGAGCGCTGGAAGTGTGCCAAAACTCGATCAGTACGAGCTTGTCCTTGAGGTCGGCAGGATCGTTGGCAAAGCGCTGCAATTCCAGGCTCGGCAGCGGCTGATTCATCAATTGGTTGGGATCATCGCCCTGCACTCGAAAATTGGATTCCGGCAAATTGGCGTCCGCCGGCATCTCCGGCCAGACGTGAAGGAACTCTTGGTTGTTCCTGTCTTCAGCGGCATAAACGCTATCGCCTTGGGCGGTTCTTTTTTGGGCATGGGCGTCCGCAGCGCCAAACGCCGCGATCAACAACGCCGCAGCGCAAGTTGCAAGTGTGAATCTCCCCAGACACGTGATGAATGTCATCAGCCGTTCTCCCACATAGTTGAGCCACACGTTGAACAACGGTCGCTCGTGACGCTCAAGTCCGCAACAGGCTATCCACTTTATATTGTTCACGCTGAAGAGCGGAGTGCAAACAATTTGCCTGCTATCGGAGAACAGGTCAGTCTTGGCCGTCCGGTGCGGCGATGTGCAGTTCGGCGCGGGCGCGCAGCCCATCATCCTGCAAAGTCAGGCCGAAATTACCCAATCGGAAGCCCCGCAGAGGGCTGATGGCGGCGAAATCGAATTCTTTGATCCGTCCAGGGTTTCCGGTTGCGGTTGATTCCATGGTTTGCAGGTCCGCATTCCAGACGTAATCTCCGCCTGCGGGGCAGAGCAGCCGCGTCCCCCAGATCTCTTGATGCACTTCCAATGGGTCACGGTCCGGATAGCGCGTCTTCCATTCGTTGAGGATGGGGAGATTTGCCCAGGAGCGTGCTTGGACCAGGCGAACGCTTTCCTGATAGAACAATGTGTCAAGAACGCGCCAGCCTTGCTGATCAATCTGAAAGCCAATGCTTTCGCCAATCCACTCCGGCTTGGTGGTGGGGATGGGTTCGCCGGCGGCGCGGGCCAATTCGCGATCAATCGCGGCATTCATCGTGGCTTCGTTTGTTGAGATCACAAGAACGCCGGGTGTTCCCGGCAAGAACGCGAACTCCATATGTTCTGTTCTACCAATTTCTTGCAAGTAAATGACCTGATCCCCGTGCCTTCGTGTCTTGGTTTCGCTGGGCGGTCCGCCGAATTCACGCGCGAGGGCTTCGACGTCAATCTCTTCCTTTAGCTCCGCGCGAATCGCCAGCGGCGGTACAACGTTGGCAATTTCGTTGATGCCGCGCAAGTCTTTGATCTGCGCCAGGAACTCATCATTACGATCGATGTAGGCGGTGATGGTATCGCCAAGTGCCGACGCACGTTCACCGATAACCCATTGGGCGAGCTGACGCAGCCCTGGGCCGATTCCCAAGGCAAACTGTACGATGGCCTGGTCATGCCGGTCAGCGGAGTCCGGTCCAAGTTTCAGGCCATCCACTTCTTCCGCCAGCTGCCGGAAATCCGAACTGCCGATCAACGGCATCACCGTTACATCGCCTGCGAGCTTGTCGTCAGTGATGGAGAGTCGCACGGCGATGGGATCAAAGTTGCCGCTCCAATTGCGCTCGTAGCCGTCTCTCCAACGGACGTAGGAATTGTGTTCCTGTTTTGTAACGTGCGTGAAGTTGATCTCCGCGATTGGCGTCATGAATTCCAACGTATTGTGAATGGGCGAACGCAAACCGCCGCTGGTGGCGAGCACTCGACCCAGGCTGCCGGAGGGTTCGAGTTGATCCAGGAAGTCATCGCTGGCGAGCATCTGGTCTTGGAGTTCGGCCGTGAGTTGGGCGAGTTGCGCGGCCGCGCGGGTGCGGCGACTGTTGGCGATTCGCCATCTTGGTCCGCACCAGCGACGAATGGTGGCGTCCGTCAACATCAAGAAGGCTGTTTCATCGCCGCTGCCCAATGGATAGCGATTCCGCATGAAGGCATACTCCGGCAGATCGCTCAGTTTCGTGGCTTTGCCGGAACGGACTTCGGCCAAACGCCGCACTTGCACCAGCGAATTTGTGACGAGCACCACATCGCCGCTGCGGGCGACAAACGAACAGACCGTGCGATCGGGCGAGGCGACGCCTTCGTAGGCCAAGCCTTCGATCTCGCCGGAGAGTTCCTTCACCGTGGGGTCCGCTTTGAGGGCGGCCGCATGTTTCCCGCGGATGTAGGTCGACAGCGTTGTCGGATGTTTGGCATCAAAGAGAATTGCGACGTCACTGCCGGTGCGCAGATACGGATCCGATCCGGTGACCGCGACCGAATTGATGATGCTGGGGCCCAGCAGGCGCGAGAGTTGACTGGCTTCCAGGCAAAGTTGTGTTTGATAGCGGTCTTTGGTCTTGGCGTCTTCCGCGCGGGGCTCCATGGTAAACATCACCGGCGTGCCCAATTCGTCCGACTTGTCGACCAGTTGGATCATCGCGGAGAAACTGGGGAAGAAGATGGCATGCTGATCATGCGGAATGTATTCCGAAAGCAAATCCAGTTGCGGATCTATCCCCTGATTGAGTTCCTCCCAGTCAAACTCCTGAATGGTGATGCCTTTGAGTTCGTCCAGCGGCATATCGTAGGGCTGATCGTCGCTCCCGGTGATTTGCAGTTGGCGGTCGAGTTGTAGGTTTTCGGCAATGGCTCTGCCGCCGGAGAAGATTTCGAAGGTGTCATCGAATGATCTTCGCCGGAAGCGATTATTCGTTTCTTGGCGAACATCTTGACCAGCCAGCGCCAAAGACTCCATGTGTTGCAGGCGGAACCAGGCCGCCCCGGGAATGTCCTGGCTCATGAGAAGTTGGTACCAGTCCGCGCGGAGTTCATGATAGGCGCGCGGTTGCTGCGTCAGTCCCTCCACGGGCAAGGTGAAGCGGAGAGCGTATTCGGATCCTTTCTCAATGTCGTATTCGTCGAGAAAGTAGAGCGTACCGGTAACATCGCCTGACTGGTGAACATGAAATGCAAACGGGCTCGTATGCCTGCTGATCAAGCAGATGCCTGTGCCTGGCTGATCCAAGATGATCCTGGTGAACATCTCGGTGCGATCGCCGAACATGTAGGCTTCTTTGCTAATCGACTCAGGCAACGGATCCTCGAACTTCAGATCCGAGAGTCGGACTCGATAGTAGAAGTCTTGTCCCTGTTCCTTCCGCGACGCAACTTCCGGCTCATCGGCTTCCAGCGGCGCGGTGCAAAACGCCAGCGCGAGAGTGCCGAGTGTGAGACCAACGATCGCCAAACTCAATCCATGCCGATGCGGCAAGTTTCCAACCGCGGATTGAGAGTCCTTTGCACGTGCCGCGGAACAAAAGAACATCGCTGGGCCTCCAGGAGAAATGCGCTGTCTGGGATGTCTCGCCCCGCTGTATATCTGCAGGTGCGGAATGCCTCACTGGCGTAGGGCGAGATTCCTACGCGCATATCACAAAGATTTCGCCACAAAGATTTTGTCACCGGGAGATACTTGTCACGGAGATTTTGGCGATGATCTGCCGATCCAGGGCCGTTTTGATCAGCAGGCAAAATGGCCGTCACTTCGTGGGTGGTACAATCTTCAGCCCATCGGCGATCGCCCACTTTTGTGCGGCATCGGATTTGTTCCCCACCAGGCGATACGTCTTGCCTGAGATCAGTTTCTCGTACTGTTCCGGCGGAATGTAGATGTAGAAGTCGCGGACCCCGCGGCTGGAGTCAATCCAACATCCGCGCGAGGCGAACCCGATGACCGGCTCTTCGCCCTCTGTGATGAGCGCGAATGTCTTTTCCACGGCATTGAAGAATTCGGAATAGTCATCGAGCGAAGCTTCTTCCTTGACGACAAGGAACAGATGGCCGGCCGTTTCAGGGTCTTGCAACTCCGTGGTGACGCGGGGATTGTCACCCTGCTCGTGATACCAATAGGTTTTCTCGATGGTCAATTGCGCGAGTGCCGCTTCCGCCGGAGGGTTCTCCAGCTTGCAGTAGGGTCCAAACTTGTCCGAAAGCGAAACGCAGGAATACGGATTTGAGTTTCCGCAGACGTCGTTCTTATCGCCAGCGTTTCTCCGTCCCCAGGCGGAAAGGCCAGCGTCGGCATGATCGCGATAAGTGTTCACGTGAACCATCAGGCCGAGGTAAGTTTCGTCGAGAATATTCTGTCCCAGGCGGTTGTAGTTCAACCTTCGCCAGCGGCCATTGATCCAAACTTCGTTGAAGGTGTGGGACGCCCAAGACCGCCCATGGCGTTGATGGGCCCGCTCGACAATTCGCCGCACCCGATGATTGGTCAAGTTCTTGATGAGCGAGCGCTCGTGGGAATCACTGCCATCTGTGACCGGCGTACAGATGATGGAACGCGCGGGGATGCCGGCGGCTTTCATGCCTGTGGAAAGGTAAATCGCGGCGGATGTGCAAGAGCCCATCGTTTGGTTCTGGTACATCCCTTTGCCAAGTAGCTCGTGGTTGAATTGTTCTTCCATGGTGCGGTTCCGCTCCGCGAGCTCTTGCTTCCAGCCTTGCTGAAAGATCTCCGGGACAATTGGTTGGCCGTTCTCAAACTCAACAGCAAACGTGGTAAAGCTGTCCTCGCTGTTAACGCGCTGCATCAAGAATTGCGCGAGCTGCGCGGCTTTCTCCGAGTCGGAAAGCTTGTCGAGATCAATGCCCCCTGTGGCCAGGTCGTCACGGAGTTGCTGGGCCATCGCCGCGTCCCAATTGGTTGTTGGCCCTGGGCGAAGATAGTCTTGCAAGTCCGCGCCGCCGGGTGACGCATCGTCCTTGATGGCATCAGCAACGGTGTTGAACGGATAGAGAATGACTTCGATCTCGACGTAGTCCTTGTGTTCGTCCAGCACACGGCCATCCTGGTAGTCATCGGTCAGCGTTTCCGCGTTGATCGGCTTGATGACATGCATAACCGCGCGAACGGTATACGTGAACTCACGGCGCTCTCGCCAATCGCCATCAGGGATGCCATCGCCGTCGGAGTCCGCCTTGGCGGGATCGGTCAGGTGCTTGTGGGTTTCGTGGAAATCGGAAAGGCCATCGCCGTCAGTATCAAGGATGGCAAGCTCCTGGCCGGATGCAGGAATTGCCAGCATGAGCGCAACGACAACCCAGGCGAAATTCCAACAAGCGCGCTGGTTCATCGATTTACTCCCCAATTGTTGGTTGGTTGTTCTGGGCCGCCTGAGCATGACCGAACATCAGTTTCAATATAGGTGAAAGCGAAACCGGCGGCGACAAGTTGGTGTTCTTGAGCGGCTGAACTCGTCTGGTTTGCCAAATGGGATTTTGCTACGGTCCCGCGGCCTTCGATCACCAGTTGCGCGCGGACCGTCGCGCGCTAGCATCAACTGCAGAGCAATCATCATGCGGTATGCACCGAGAATCCTCATCGCCGTGACCCTTGTCGTCGCTGCCAGCGGCTGCACGGAATGGTCTCCGCCTTGGGAGTTTTGGCGGGAAGAGCCTGAGGAGAAGCTGATTGAATCGCCATCGGTGCGGATGGAGAAGTTCCGCGCTTGGGGCGCGGCAGCAGACAACTACTCGCCGCAGGAACAGGCCAACTTCGCCGCGCAGCTCGCCCAGGCTTATAACACCGAGCTGGCCGATGGCGATCCGATGATTCGCCGAGAAGCGGTGCGAGCGTTGGGGCATTTCCGCACGCAGACTGCCGAGCGCATCTTGCATGAAGCCAAGAGCGACGCGAACGCCAGTGTGCGAATTGCCGCTTGCGAAGGCTGGGGAATCCGCGGCGGTGAGAACTCCATCAGCGAATTGGAATCCGTGCTGCGAAACGAGCGCGAGCAGGATGTGCGGCATGCGGCCATCCGCGCCTTGCAAGGCATCCAGCGAGATGCGGCAAACCCATACGCGGTGGTTGGAGCCTTGGTGATTGCGCTGGAAGACAAAGATCCGGCCACGCGGAACCTGACGTTGGCCGCACTGGAGGGCGTCACAGGTCGATACTATGCCGATGACGCCGACGCCTGGCGAAGATTCGCCAAAGGCGAGGATGTTCCGCAGCGACAGCGGTCGCTGGCCCAGTCGTTTGGCTTTGTGGATTGACCCCAGGCTACAGAATCGCACGTTCCGTTTGCGGCACGGCAATCGGCGCTGCCATTGCGTCTTTGTCGCACCTTTCAAGCCGCACCTTTTGTGATGGCGCCCTCTCGCGTATTGTGAATGGTCTGATCATTCACCCCGCTCGCGAGAAGCATGCCAGACGCCATCCAATACGAATACGACGTGATCGTTGTCGGCGCTGGGCATGCCGGCACGGAAGCAGCCTGCGCTGCCGCGCGACTTGGCGCGAAGACGGCGTTGTTGACGACAAATCTTGATACTGTCGGCCAGATGAGCTGCAACCCGGCCATTGGCGGAGTGGCCAAAGGGCAGATCGCTCGCGAAGTGGACGCCTTGGGCGGATTGATGGGGTTGGCGACCGACGCGACAGGCATTCAGTTCCGGCTGCTTAATCGTCGCAAAGGGCCAGCCATGCACAGCCCTCGCGCGCAAGCCGATAAGAAAGGTTATCAGCAAGAGATCAAGCGCCTGGTCGAGGAACAGCCCAACCTCGCGCTGCGGCAAGAAGTTGTTGAAGACATCCTTGTCGATGAGTCCCAGGCAAAACCCAGGGCAACGGGCGTTCGCGTTCGTGGTGACGCAATCTATCGCGCGCCGGCTGTAGTGCTGACAACCGGCACTTTTCTGCAAGCCGTGATGCACACCGGCGAAGCAAAGTCTTCCGGTGGCCGCGCCGGTGAAGGAACAACCAGCGGAATCTCCGGCGCGCTCAAGAGATTGGGCTTTGCATTGGACCGTTTCAAGACCGGAACACCGCCAAGGCTCAATGGCCGCAGCATCGACTTTGATCGCATTGAGCGACAACCCGGCGATGAACAACCCCAGGCGTTCTCATTCCTGACGGATCAATTGGCGCAAGAGCAGATGCCTTGCTGGATCACACATACCAACAACGCCGTTCACGATTTGATTCGCGCGAACCTGGACCGCGCGCCGATGTACTCCGGACAGATTCACACAACTGGGCCGCGGTATTGTCCTTCGATCGAAGACAAAGTCGTGCGATTTGCGGAGAAGGAAAGCCATCAAATCTTCCTGGAGCCGGAGGGGCGGTCCACGCAAGAGTTCTACGTCAACGGCGTCTCCACCAGTTTGCCTCGCGATGTTCAGGACGAGATCTTCCGGCACATCCCAGGGCTGGAGAAGGCGCAGATCATGCGCTACGGCTATGCCGTGGAATATGATTTCTGCCCTCCGGAGCAACTCTTCTCCACGCTGGAAACTAAACGTATTGCCGGGTTGTACTTCGCGGGACAAATCAACGGCACCACAGGCTACGAAGAAGCGGCCGCCCAAGGTTTGATGGCCGGGGCCAACGCCGCGTTGGCAGTGGCAAATAAAGAACCGTTTGTACTCCGCCGAGACCAGGCGTACATCGGAGTGCTGATTGATGATCTGGTCACCAGCGGTGTTGATGAGCCGTATCGCATGTTCACCAGTCGTGCCGAATATCGGCTGTCGCTGCGGCATGACAATGCCGATCGGCGGCTAACGTCGCTGGCCGCGGAAATTGGTCTGGCGGACACAGCTCGTGCGGAACGGTTGAAGGCGAAGGAAGCCCAGATCAAGCAAATGATGGCTACCCTCGACTCCCTGCGACACGATGACGTGACATTGACCAAGTTCCTCCGCCGCTCCGAGATTTCTTGGTCCGATCTCGTCGCTGTGCGTCCGGAATTTGAATCCGTGCCAGCTGAGATTGCCATGCAGGTGGAAAACGACGTCAAGTATGCGGGTTACATCAACCGGCAGCAGCAGGAGGTCGAACGGCATCTGCGAATGGCGGCCAAACGCATTCCAGACAATTTTGACTATGCGCGCGTTCCGCACCTTCGCATGGAAGCCCAGGAAAAACTCACCAAATTCCAGCCATCTGACCTCGATCAGGCTGGTCGGATCAGCGGAATCACTCCAGCGGATATTGCCGTGTTGCTGGTCCATCTGCGCGGTTGATTGCCCAAACATGGGTTTTTTGCTGAGAAACCACGTGCTCCGCCGTGGACAGCGAGAAAATTTTCGCGAATTGCGAAACCCGGCGGACAAGGCGGGGTTGAGAGTATTGGATAAAACTGGTGCCATGATTTCCCCCACAAATCTTGGCATCTGTCGTACAGTGGCGTCGGGCAACTGACGTTACTCCAGCGGGCCGGGTTGGCGGTGAACCCGGCTCGTTTTTTGTTAGGATATTCGCAAAAGTCTCTCAATTGCCGCCATTCCGCCGCGCATCCGGGGCCATATGAACGCTGACTCGGCCCAATCCGCGGACCAAACGCCGCCACAGGCCGAATTGGAACATGTGTTGAGGCTGGCGTTGGTCTCCGGCGTGGGGCCAAGAATCCGGCAAGCTTTGCTGGACCGCTTTGGCACAGCCAAGGCTGTGTTTCAGGCGACGCAGTCAGCCCTGCGAGAAACATCCGGAGTCGGCGCAAAACTCGCATCCGCTATCTCAGCTGCGCCCGATGAAATCAACGTTCAGCAGCTGATTGCCGAATGCGAGTCCAGCGGCACGCAAATCATCACACAACATGATGATGGGTACCCCCGTCCGCTCCAGGAAATTCATGACCCACCTGGAGTGCTGTTTGTTCGAGGCGAATTGCAACCGCCCGACGCGCTGGCGATTGCCATCGTCGGCACGCGGCATGCCACGCGTTATGGACTGGAACAAGCCGAACGATTGGCCGCAGGGCTTGCGCGAGCAGGGCTGACAATTGTCAGCGGGTTGGCGCGGGGCATTGACGGCGCGGCCCATCGTGGAGCTTTGGAAGCTGGCGGAAGAACAATCGCTGTTTTGGCCAGCGGTGTTCGCAACATCTATCCGCCGGAACATGCAGGGCTGGCCGAAGAGATTTCGCAACAAGGGGCCGTCATCTCGGAATCGCCGCCCAAGGCCGCGCCTCGCAGCGGCGTCTTCCCGCAACGCAATCGTGTCATCAGCGGGATGTCGTTGGGCGTGTTGGTGATCGAGGCAGCTTCGCGAAGCGGCGCTTTGATCACCGCCCGACATGCAATGGAGCAAGGGCGAGATGTCTTTGCACTACCGGGTCGAGTTGACAATCGTGTCGCGCGAGGATGCCATGCGCTGTTGAGAGACGGCGCGCGGCTGGTCGAATCGCCCGACGATATTCTTGAGGAGTTAGGTCCGCTGGTTGCGCCAGCAGAGTCCGCAACCGGCGAAACCGTGCACCATCCTGGCGAGCTCTTGCTCAACGATCTTGAGCGGCAGGTACTCGCGCAAATTGAAACGGACGCCACGCCGATCGACCAGATTGTCACCTCCAGCGGCTTGCCGGCTCACCAGGTGCTATCGACTGTCAGCGTGTTGGAGATGCGGCGACTGGTCCGACGGTTGAGCGGGCAGTTGGTCGCCCGAGTTTGAAGTTGTCCAGCACGTTGTTGCTTTGCTTCAGGCCGTGGGCTTGTCGGCGAGAAAGAGTCGCCCTGCAATCACGGTCGCGGCAACGCGGCTCTCTTCAGCAAAGAGCAATTCGAGTGGATCGCCAACTTGATGCTCCGGCAAGGCCACAATCACTAGGTCAGCCACAGAGCCGGCAGACAGACTTCGCCCGGCGTCGCGAACTTCAGAATTCGCGATCAGCGGTTGGGTACCCCATTCCAGAATCTTCGCGTGGGGGACATCCGCTCGCCTCGCCAGAAACTGCAACTCCGCGAAGATGTTCAAGTCTGGATTTGACGCGCGGCTGTCCGTGCCGATTGCCAAACGAACGCCCGATTCCATCACCTTGGCAAGCGGGTACGCCTGATGCCCAAAGTACGCATGCGTGCGAGGGCAATAAACCAATGTCATGCGCTCACGATTATCCGCAAGGAAGCGAACTTCTTCATCGCTCAAGTAGTTGCCATGGATGACGTAAGCGTGCGGCGCGGCGGCGAGGATCTTCAAGTAGTCCAGCGGATTTGACGGCGGAGCGAATGCGGCCGTGTGCCAAACTCCAAGCTCCTCAAGTAATTGGCGAAAGGGACCTTCGCCTGTGGCCAGGTATTCGATCTCTTGCGGCGATTCCGCGAGGTGGATGGCCACCGGCCAGCCCTTATGCACGGCGGCTTTGACCGTTTGTTGAACCAACTCCATGCTTGTCGAATAGGGCGCGTGCGGACTCAGCCCGGGAGTCATCAACGCCAACTCGCCGGACGAGGGAACTTTGGCAGCTTCCTTGACCGCTGACGTGACTCGCTCTGCGGCAAGCTGGGGATCCGTGGCGATCAACTCGCGGAACGCTGTCACTCTCAACGGAACGCCTGCAAGTGCTGCCGCGTTCCAACCATGTGTGGAAATCTCACCCAACTCCGTTGCGCCGCTTCGCACGGATTCTTGCCAGCCGGCGGCCAAAGCACGCGTAATAGAATCCGTGCCGTTTTGTTGCCGCCACGCGATGACCAGGCGAATCCAGTCGGGGAGCGGCATGCCTGGCTCGCCCAATGGAGCGCGAATCTCGCTGAACTCCAGGTGCGTGTGGGCGTTCACCAAGCCGGGAATCAACGCGCAATTCCCAAGGTCATAAACCGGAAACTTGTTTGATGCGGCGCCGCTGTTTGCTGCGAAACTGTCTGGCGAAGCGATCTCAACAACATGCCCTTGGGCAATCGCCAGGCAGACATCTTCTCGCGGGGCTGCATCGCTTGAGAACACATAACGAGCTTTGAGCACAAACTCGCCTGGCAATTCTGTCGGCAAAGGAAGCGTCATGAGTTGGCGAAGCGACTTATCGCGAAGGCAAGATCAAGCTTCCTGGTCAATTACCGTTGGCCGTTCTCCAGCAAGTCAACTACATCCAGCGCGTTCCGCTCCTTAGCGATATCCAGCGCCGTTTTCTCGTTGCTGTCTTTGGCGCGCTTGTCGGCACTGGCATCCAAGAGTTTTTCCGCCAGGATGGCATTGTTGCGATAGGCCGCAATGTGCAGTGGCGTTTGACCTTTCTTGTTAGCCAGGTTTACGTTGGCTTTGTGTTCGATTAACAATTCCGCAATTCGTCCGCGACCCGAATAGATGGCCGTGTGTAGGGGCGAGTTGCCTTCGTTGTCGGCCGATGTCGCTGAAGCTCCGCCGGTCAACATCGCTTCGACAATCTCAGCGTCGGCCGCGATCGTTGCCAGGTGCAGCGGCGTGTAGCCGTCGGAGTCCATTAAGTCGTTGGTTGCGCCCAATGCCAACAACTTCTTAATCGCTTCCTGCTGACCGTTGGCGGCCGCCGCATGAAGTGGCGTGTAGCCCCCGTTGTCTCGCGCGTTGAGGTCGGCAGAATGTTTGACCAGCAACTCAATCACGGCCACATCACCTCGCAACGCAGGCACATGCAGCGGAGTATATCCCAGTTTGTTTTTAGCCTTCACGTCGGCGCCGGCTTCCAGCAAATGGCCAACAACTTCGGCACTGCCAGATTGCACGGCCAAATGCAAAGCCGTATCAGCGTCCACGTCTTGAGCTGTCAGATCAGCTTTGGCTCCAATCAACGCTTTCACAGCGTCGGCGTGCCCCAGCCATGCGGCCAGATGCAAAGCCGTGTCGCCATTGGTGTCACCGTGATTGATGTTTGCGCCGGCGGCCAAGAGCGCAGAAATCGTCTCGGCATGCCCTTCCGCGGCCGCGGTTTGCAGCGCAGTCGAGCCATCGACAGCCAGGTCGACTTTCGCGCCGTTCTCCAACAGCAACTTGGCGATGTCCGTCAAACCGTGGTTGGCCGCGATGAATAGCGGCGTCTCATCCACCAGGTTACGGCTGTTGACCGTCTCCGGCTCCGCCGAGATCAAGGCTTTGACCTCGTCAAGCTTTCCGGCCACCACTAGCCGATGGATTTCGCCAGCGGACGCTGTTGATCCGCTGAGTGCAAGGAACCCCAACAATAGTGCCATCAACAATAGCGCGGCACGCGGTTTTGTCTTTGTCGCGTTCATGCGTATCTTCCCAGGCAGCGTTGCACGGCTATGATGAGAACTCGGCGCCGGTTTCCAATGGCGCCAACGCTCTCAAGACGTTCGGACCTCTTGAGACCACTAGCTCTAAAGACCATTGTGTCTTCTTGCCTGCGGCCATGGCAAGGTTCCACGCATCCATCGCACCCTCGCATTTCAATCCTGACCTGACTCAATGAGCAGTTTTGCGGACACCCTGGAGACTTTTCCCAACCCCAACCCGGGCAGGGACTACACCATCGAAATCATCTGTCCTGAGTTCACCTCGGTCTGTCCGAAGACCGGCCAGCCTGACTTCGGGACTTTGACGTTTCTCTACGTTCCGGCCCAAGAGTGCGTTGAGTTGAAGAGCCTGAAGCTCTATCTGCAACAATTTCGCAACGAAGGCATCTTCTACGAGGCGGCCACAAATCGCATTCTGGACGAAATCTGCGGCGTGGTGCGGCCCAAGTGGATGAAGCTGACCGGAGCGTTCACGCCCCGCGGCGGAATCAGCACAACGATTGTCGTGGAGCACGGCAGCCGTTGAGTTTTCTGCACGCCAAACGCTACTCTGCGGCGAGCGCCCGAACGACCGCGTCGCAGAACACCCAATCATCAATGATTCGCCCCGCCAATGGTTGCGGCTGCGCGCCCCAGACCGCAATCACCACTCGCGCGGCCGGATTGACGTACAGAATCTGTCCGTGAATGCCTTGAGCCATGTAGGCTTTATCGCGCTTTGAGTCAGGTGTTTCACCGGTCCACCACAAGTAGCCGTATTCCAAGGTCTCGCCATCGGGCAGCGTCTTCGGAGTCGTCGCTTGTTGCAGCCACCGGTCCGGCAAGATTTGTTCGCCGCCAGCAACGCCATCTTCCAGCAAGAATTGTCCGAAGCGTCCATAGTCCCGCAACGTGGCGCTAAACCCGCTTCCGCCAATCTCGATGCCATCTGGCGATTCCAACCACCAGTTGGCGTCCGCCTCCATGCCGTATCGGCTCCAGATCCGCTCCGACAGATAATCCGTGAGCGGCTTCCCCACGGCGCCACGAACGATCTCCGCCGCCACCTGCGTTTCGCCAGTGTTGTAGTTGTTGACCGTTCCAGGCTCCGCGGCGCGGGAGAGTTGCCTCATCACTGCCAGCGCGGAACCGGGCTGTTGAGAAATCTGCGCTTCCAGCAATGCCCTGCGATCGGAAGTTGCGTCCGTGTAAGTTTCGTTCCACTGCGCGCCGGAGCACATCATCAGCACATCACGAACAGTCGCGCCGTCGTATGCGCTGTCGGCCAGTTCCGGCACGTACTTTGTCACCGGATCGTTGATGTCTTTGATGAAGCCTTGCTTGATCGCCGCGCCTGTCAACGTGGAGGTGATGGACTTGGCGACGGACATGGACATCCAGCGCGTGTGTTCCGTGTTGCCGTAGCGGTACAGCTCGCGCTTGATCTTACCGTCGTGCAAGACCAGCAAGCCTGCCACGCGGTTGATGGAAAGATAATCTTCAAGACTGTGGGGCTGACCGTCGTGCTGAAAAACGACTTCCCCGAGTTCAACGACTTCCCCAAGTCCATTGTCTGCCAGCGGCAACTCGCGCGGGTGCGATGATGCCGGCGCGGTCCGCGTGGGAAACAACCGATCAATGTTGCGAAACGTATTGACGGCCATTCCTTCGGAAAGCGTACCGTCATAGATTTCCCGCACGCTGCCGATTGGCTCTTGGGCGTGCGGATACTCTTGCTGCGTCGCGGCCGCGTTAGTCTGCGCGAACAGTCCGCTGGCACTTGCATTCAGCAATACAAACAACAGCAGCCAGGTTGCGGAAACCTTAGAAATTGTCATTGTTTCTCGCTGAGCTTGGAAATGTGGCCGAACCCCGTTCTCATCACGGTCGCCCGGATGAAAGTGTACGCACATCCGGTTGCCGCTAGCCGTCGCGGCCTATCTCGGCAACAATGCGGCAAAGCGGAACGATTCAAACTTAGCGCGCCGCGCGACGCGTGCAAACCATATTCCTCAGGAAGCCCCATGAGTTCGCAAATCATCTCCGTCCTTGGCCGCCAGATTCTTGATAGCCGCGGCAACCCCACGGTGGAAGTTGACATTCGCCTGGCCGATGGCTCGTTCGGCCGAGCGGCGGTACCCAGTGGAGCCAGCACCGGCGCTCACGAGGCCTTGGAACTCCGCGATGGCGATAAGTCTGTCTACTTGGGAAAGAGCGTGCAGCAGGCGGTAGACAACATCAACGGGCCGCTGCAGGAAGAAATCCTGGGCTTTGACGCGCTGGAACAAGTCGCCTTGGATCGGCGAATGTGTGAGCTTGACGAAACGGAAAACAAAGCCAAGTTGGGCGCGAACGCCATTCTTGGGGTATCGCTGGCCAACGCTCACGCCGCGGCCAACTATTGTGGGCTGCCGCTGTTTCAGTATCTCGGCGGCGCGACTGCCAGGCTGCTGCCCGCTCCCATGATGAACATCATCAACGGCGGGGAACATGCGGACAATGACGTGGACGTGCAGGAGTTCATGATCATGCCCTTGGGCTTTGAGACCTTTTCCGATGCACTCCGTTGCGGCGCGGAAATCTTCCACAACCTGAAGAAGGTCTTGTCCAATCGCGGCTTGAACACGGCCGTGGGCGATGAAGGAGGCTTCGCTCCCAACCTCAAGAGCAACTCGGAAGCGGTCGAGCTGATTCTGGAAGCCATCAGCAAAGCCAGCTACGAGCCTGGCAAGCAAGTTCGTTTGGCGTTGGATGTGGCCGCCACGGAGTTCTTCAAGGACGGCAAGTACACCATCGACGGCCAACAGCTTGATTCGGCCGGCATGGTCGACTTCCTGGCTGACTGGATCGAAAACAAAAAGTATCCCATCTGCTCGATCGAAGACGGTTGCGCGGAAGACGATTGGGAAGGCTGGCGGATGCTGACCGAACGCCTGGGCAACAATGTGCAACTCGTCGGCGATGACCTCTTTGTCACTAACACCAAGCGCCTGAAGCAAGGCATCGAGAAAGGCATCGCCAACAGCATCCTGATCAAAGTCAACCAGATCGGCACGTTGACGGAAACGGTCGAAGCCATTGAAACGGCCCATCGCGCCGGCTACACCAGCGTCACCAGTCACCGCAGCGGCGAAACGGAAGATGCCACGATCGCGGACCTGGCTGTGGCCTATTCCACAGGACAAATCAAAACCGGCTCGCTCTCGCGCACGGACCGCATCGCCAAATACAACCAGTTGCTGCGAATTGAAGAAATCCTGGGCGAAGCCGCCGAGTATGCTGGGCCGATTGTTGCTGGCCAGGGGAAAGGGTAAAGGGACAAGGGGAAAGAGAAAGATAGAAGCGCGAACCTCAGCGCAGGCATCTCTTTCTAATTTGCATAACAAGACGGCGATTTGCCCCATATCCCGCTGTTCCTTCAATTTTGATCGTGCCGTTTTCCCTTGCCCCTTGGCCCTTATCCCCTTCCCCTCATCCTTAGCCTCTCCCCATGCAATCCACCACTTCCTCCGCTGACGTCATCCAACTCTTCCAGCAGTACGTGATCCCCAACTATGGGCGATATCCCGTTTGTCTGGTCCGCGGAGAAGGCTCCCACATCTGGGATGCGGAAGGCAATCGCTATCTGGATTTGTTCCCCGGCTGGGGCTGCAACTTGCTCGGGCATTGTCCGCCGCCGATCGTGAAAGCCGTGCAGGACCAGGTCGCCGAGTTGGTGCATGTGCCCAACACCTGGTACATCGAAGCTCAAGGGCGTTGGGCCGAATCGCTTTCTCAACACAGCTTTGGCGGTCAGGCGTTCTTCTGCAACTCCGGCGCGGAAGCGAATGAAGCCGCCATCAAACTCGCGCGATTGCACACGCCGCCGGAACGCTACAAGATCATCACGTTCACCGGCGGCTTTCACGGACGAACGCTGGCCGCCGTCACAGCCACGGCACAGCCCAAGTACCACGAAGGGCTCGGCCCGCTGGTCGCCGGATTTAACTACGCTCCCTTTGGTGATCTGGCCAAGGTCGAAGAGCTGATCGATGACGAAACGGCCGCCATCATGGTCGAGCCAATCCAAGGCGAAGGCGGCATTCGCATTCCGCCAGAAGGTTTCTTGCAGGGACTCCGCAAGCTTTGCGATCAACACGATCTGCTGCTGATCTTTGACGAAGTGCAAACCGGCTGCGGACGCACCGGCAACTGGTTTGCCTATCAACATTTTGACGTCACGCCGGATGTCATGACGTTGGCCAAAGCCGTCTGCGGCGGAGTGGCCGGCGGCGTAATGCTGACGACCAAGGAGATCGCCCCCAGTTTGCGGCCTGGCATGCACGCGGCCACCTTTGGCGGCAATCCCATCGCGGCGGCCGCCGGCGTGGCCACCATACGAATGATCGAAGAGGAAGGTCTGCTGGAACACGCAGAGAGCATGAGTGATCTCTTCCGCCGCAAACTGAACAACCTGGCCGAGACCTGCGACTTCATCCGAGAAGTCCGTGTGCTGGGCATGATGATCGGCATTGAACTTGAATGCGACGGCACGCCCTTCGTGCAGAAATGCCTGGACCGCAAACTGCTGATCAATTGCACGCAAGGCAACGTCCTGCGACTGTTGCCGGCGATGAACATCACACCGGAGTTGGTGGAAGAAGGTTGCGAGATGATCTCACAAGTGTTGCTGGGCGGCGAGTAGCTCAGAATAGCTAAAAGAGATTTGAGGTCGATGGCCATGTTTGCACCTGAGAACCAATTCGAGTATTCGCTGATCAAAGCCGCGACCGATCCGAGCCATCGCCCGCAATTCTTGGGATCGGGCAGCGTCAGGAGTCTTCAAGCTAATCCGCAGCTCGATCAGAATCACACAGCGCTTGGCATAACAACGCTTGTGAAAGGCAACCGAAGTTGTCACTCCTGCCGTTGGTGAGTTCAACCGGCACAGCGGGAATCACTCGTGGAAGCAACGATGAGCACCGCACAACACTCCAGCCGCAAGAGAGGCCTGTGGATCGCAGGCGTATTTCTTGCGCTGCTAATCGGTGGCTTCGTCTACTTCATGGCGGAAATGCGAGCAGCCGCCGAATTCTCAGAGGCGCACAATCGGATCAAAGCGTTGGCGTTGAGTTTTGTTATTTTGGAAGAAACCCGCGCGGCCTACCCCGATGCCCCGGAAGTGCGGGAAATCCATCCTGGGCTGAGTTGGCGCGTGGCGGTGTTGCCGCAAATGGGCGAGCAGGAACTCTATGACGAGTTCCATCTTGATGAGCCTTGGGACAGCCCGCACAACCGCACATTGATTGCACGCATGCCGCTTGACCTCAAGCCTTTGGGCGAGTCAGTGGAAACGGGGCACACGTGCTTGGTGATGCCAGTGGAAGCGCAAACAACCAATGAACTTTTCCGGCAGCTGTCGCCAAATTCGCCAGAAGCGCTGAGCAAGTTGTTGGATCGAGTCGGCCAAGTCGGTAGAGTTGTCGAAGTGCCGCCGGAGTTGGCGGTCATTTGGACCAGGCCTGACGAGCTTTCGATTACGGACCCCAGGATCACAGCGTTCCGTTCTTCACTTTTGATCGCGAATGTGGCGGGGAATGTTCGAGCCCTCCGGCCTGATGAAGTCACGCCTGCCAGACTTTTGGAACTGTTTACGGCGCCACCACAAACGCAATCCGAGACCAACGGTTCTCAGTGACTGTTGGACTTGCCCGCACCCTTCAAATAATTCACCCTTCCTCAATTCTTCGCAGTCACCATGAGCAAGCGTATCTCCATCGGCACTTGGGCCTATTCCATTGGACCTTACGAGCAGAACCCGGTCCCCTTTCCGGAAGTGGTCTCCAAACTGCACGACTTAGGCTTCAACGGATTGGAGTTGGGCGGGTTTGGCGTGCATCCCAATCCTGATCTGCAAACCACTAAGGAAGCCCGCGCGGAAGTGCGTGATCTTTGGGAATCGCGCGGCATGGGCTGCAGCGGTTTGGCCGCCGACTTGTGGGGGGAAGCTTTGATCACCGCGCCAAGCAACGAATCGTATCTGGCCACGTTCCGCAAGAACGTTGAGTTCTGCAATGATCTCGGCATCGACGTCATCCGCGTTGACACGACCGAAGACCCGCGCGTGTTGGGCCAGGTGGGCGATGAACCGGCGTTGGAAGACAAGCCGGTTGTCGACTACAACCAGGCGCTCAAACGCGTTTGCGAAACCTGGAATGAATGCGCGAAGATCGCCGGTGACGCCGGCGTCCGCGTTGTCTGGGAATTTGAACCGGGCTTTGCCTTCAACAAGCCCAGCGACGTCTTCCGCGTTTTGGATGGCGTCAACCACGACAACTTCAGCACCATGTTCGACACATGCCATGCAAACATGGTCGCCGTTTATGGCTCTCGGCAGCCAGGCGAGCAAGAAACACTGCCCGGCGGAATTGCCGAACTTGCTCGCAAACTCAACGGCAAGATCGGCCGCCTGCACTTGATCGATTCCGACGGCACCTTGCACGACAATCACACCAGCACGCATCCGCCCTTTGGCGAAGGCAACCTCGACTTCGGCGCGATCATGCCGGACATTGTCGCTGCGGGCTCTCCGGATGATTGGTGGACGATTGACCTGTGCTTCTGGCCGGACGCCTGGGCAGCCACGGCCAAGTGCAAGACGGCAATCGACGAGTTGGCCAAGACGTACGGTGGCTAGAATCATTTGACTGGTGGCTACGAATGCAGCCGATGGTCAACTCGAATAAACCCAAGTCTTACGGTTTGGCTTGTTCGGTAATCTCGCTAACTCATTGCGGGCATGAATGATCGGTCCGGTTGCCTTCGCAGAAAATTCGCTTGGCATCCGTAATCCCCAGCGGTAATCTAGTGCTTTGCTGCACATTGGTGCGGCGGAAGCAAACGTAAATAGCTGGCGTCTGCCAGCGGGGATTTCATGAGGTTCGAGGTCAAGAGCGTGCCGATAGAGCTGCCGTTGTATTCGCTGCTCGAGGTCTCGAACACGGTTGTGCGGCGCGCAGCCGCGTCGAGAAGATCGAACGCTGCGTATCTCTTTTCAGAGCATTCTCTCGCGGAGAAAGCCCTCAAGTCGCTTGATGATTCGGCATTGCGGGTGGTTGAGCACGCGGATCGGGATCGCTTGGCCAACTTCTTGGAAGAACTCGAGACCGATCATGGGCTGACGCACGTGATTGTCGATCCGAACCTGGAACTCAACAAGCACGCCTGGGAAGCATCCATCGCGAACATGATCGCTCAGTTGCGCGAAGAGTGAGCTTCGCCGTTGCGAACACTGGCTAAATCCGCCAACTGCGATCTGCCATTTGTTCTTGTTCGCTAATTCCGTGCTTGATTTCTCCGCCAACGCTGGCCAGCCACTGTCGCGGTGCGGCTGACTGACTAAACTGGAGTTCCTCGTTTCTATCGCAACTCCGTTTCGCCCGGTCTGACCTTTGCTTGCCGCCACGCTCGGACAACTCGCCGCCGGACAAGATCTCGCCGACGACCAGATGGTCTCCGCGATGGAAATCATCATGGATGGTCGCGCGTCTGCTGGCGAAATTGGGCTGTTCTTGATGGGCCTCCGCGAGAAAGGCGAGACGTACACGGAAGTTGCGGCCGTCGCCAAGGTCATGCGGCAGAAGATGACTCGCATTCGTTCCAATCGGGATGACGTCATCGACACTTGCGGGACAGGCGGAGACGGAGCGGGCACGTTCAACATCAGTACGGCCGCGGCGTTAGTCACAGCCGCGGCAGGCGTTCCTGTCGCCAAGCACGGCAACCGCAAAGTCAGCAGCACCACAGGCTCCGCTGACGTCCTGCTGCGATTGGGCGTCAACGTGGAAGCTGACGTCCCCACGGTTGAAGCCTGCCTGGAAGAGATCGGCGTATGCTTCTGCTTTGCCCCGCTGTTGCATTCCAGCATGAAGCACGTGGCTCAAGTTCGTCGCGAGTTGGGCGTGCCAACGATCTTCAACATCGTGGGGCCATTGACCAACCCTGCGGAAAGCCCTTATCAACTGATTGGTGTCGGCCGCGCGGAATTGCGACCGCTGCTTGCGAAAGCCTTGGGCGTGCTTGGCATTCGCCGAGCGTATGTGGTGCATGGACAGGACGGTTTGGACGAAGTCACACTCGCCGCGGCGACGGACATCAGCGAGGCGGCCAACGAACCTGGATCCGCTCAGCCGGACTATTGCGAACACGAATGGACGCCCGAAGATTTCGGCCTGTCACGGCAATCGCTGCGACCGGTTTGCGTCGACGGTCCCGAAGAAAGCGCCGCGATGATCCTTGGCGTGCTGGAGGGAAAGTCTGGCCCGGCCCGCGACATCACCATCCTCAACGCGGCGGCGTCTTTGTTCACCGTGGGCAAGTTTGACGAGATGTCCGATTGCACGGCCGCCGTGACCGAGGCAGTCGATAGTGGTCGTGCTTTGGATATTTTGCGGAAATTGATCGACCGAACAAACTCATGACGCGGCAAACTTTGCGCCTGGTGCTCTTGGTGAGCTGCGCTCACGCCATGGTGCATGTGTTCGAGCTTTCGTTTCCGGCCGTTGAGGAATTGATCGCCGGCGAATACGGCGTTGGGGCCGATACAACCGGTTTGATGGGCAACTTGTGGCGGTTCCCCTTTGGCCTGGGTGCGTTGGCTGCCGGTTGGCTGGTCGATCGCTACGGCGCGAAGTGGTTGCTGACCATCTATCTTTGGGGATGCGCGGCGTGCTGCATCGCAGCCTGGCTTTCGCCGGAAGCGGCCAGCTTGCCGCTGTTGTTCGCCGTGATGTTTTGCATGGGCACGTTCGCCAGCATCTATCATCCGGCGGGGCTGGCGTTGATCTCGCATGAAGCTCCGCCGCATGTCCGCGCCAAAGCTTTGGGCATTCATGGCGTGTTTGGTTCCGCAGGCATCGCGGCCGCGCCGTTCATCGCAGGCCTTGTCCTTTCCTGGCTGACCTGGCGACAGTTCTATCTGGTGCTTTCCATTCCCGGTTTCTTGCTGGGACTGTTGATCGCCAGCATGTTGAAAGAACATCATCGGCAACCAACCGAATCAACCGGCGCGGCAGATACGGATGAAGATAACGGCAATTGGAAAGCCTTTTTCATCCTCGCATCGTCCGGAGCAATCTTCGGATTCATCTACGCCGCGTTGATGAACTTTCTCCCGCGCTACCTGGGCGATCTTCCGCTTCGCGATGACATCAACGCCTGGCTTGCGAACGGAACTTCCGGCGGCCTGCAAGACAAGGCTTTTCGCAACTTCGCGACCGGCGGTGTGTTGCTGGTTGGCATGGCCGGTCAATACATCGCCGGATCAATCGCCAGGCCTGGCAAACAAGAGCGGCAGCTTGGGACCGTGATTGTCACCACCGCTCCGTTCCTTGTCGCTATGGCTTTTGCCGAAGGGAACTGGCGTTTGGTGTCCGCGGCGATTGTGAGCCTCGTCCTGTTCATGCAACAGCCGCTTTACAACAGCTTGATTGCGGACTTCGTTCCCCGCCGCCGACGCAGCCTCGGCTACGGTTTCTCCAACATGATGTCCTTTGGTGTTGGCTCCTTTGGGGCCTGGTACGCCGGCAGTGTGTTGGAAAACGCGGAACACGGCCGAGCAATCGCCTACTCCAGCCTGGCGGGCCTGGCACTGGTTGGCGGGGCCATCGCCTTCTGGCTAGGGCGATGGCGCTTGCGACACTCGAACGACGCATAGCCGGCAAAGTCGTTGCCTGCCCTGCTCACACCACGCAAGAGTCAACCATTAAGGTGATCGCTCTGAAGGACTGAGATCCCGGCCCAACACCGCAGCCCGGTGAAGAGTTTAGACCGCGGCCCAACACGCATTGGTGCGTTTCAAAGTTTGGGTTCAGTTGCCAAAGAGCGAACGAGCAAATCTCGCACGAAAGCTGCGCAGCGTGGAAGACCAGTTTGAAAATCTTGGCCTGTCGCGGCGGCCGGTCTTGTTCGCACACCCAGCAATTTCGCTAGCGCGCACACCGCAAATATCACGTGAATTTTCGAGTTGTTGTACACGGGCTGGACCGGTGTTTCACGCTAGCGCGCTCACCAACTCGATGATTTAAAAAAACTTGACCGGCGCGGGCGCGATGTATACGCCTCAAGGTGCGCTGCGGGGCTTGCTGCGCGCGAGGCTCTGGCCGGTTCGCTGGTCGGGTGTGCGGGCACAAGTTGCAAACGATCAACGCCAACTCGATTCATCCTGTCACCTACGGCGACCTTCGATAAGCATCGCTGCATGCGTGAACTGGAGCGGCATGATGCTATACTGCTCTTGCTCTTGTTGGCAAACCAGTTGTTTGATTGTTTGGAATTGCATTTGGAATGACTCACGCCGTGATTGACCTCCGCAGCGATACGTTGACTCTGCCCACACCTGGCATGCGTTCCGCGATGGCGGAAGCCCCTGTTGGCGATGACGTCTTTCGCGAAGATCCGACAGTCAACGAACTGCAAGACACGATCGCCGAGATGTTGGGCAAGGAGGCCGCGCTCTTTACGCCCTCGGGCTCGATGGCGAACCAGCTTGCGCTCCGCACCCACTGCCAGCAGGGAGATGAATTCATCTGTGAATCCGGCTGCCATGTTTACAACTATGAACAAGGGGCTTTCGCTCAGGTAAGCGGATTGATTCCTCGCACGGTTGATGGTGAGTTTGGCGTGCTGCGGTTGGAGCAAGTGCAAGGTCTGATTCGTCCTGATAACGAGCACCTCGCCCGCACGCGGCTGGTGACGTTAGAGAACACGCACAATCGCGGCGGCGGCAAGATTCTGCCTTTGGAATCCGTTGAAGAGATTTGCGCTTGGGCGCGAGAGAACGAACTGGCAACACATTTGGATGGCGCTCGTCTGTTCAATGCGGTTGTTGCCAGCGGCATTCCGGCAGCCACTTGGGCGAGTCACTTTGACACTGTGAGTGTTTGCTTCAGCAAAGGCCTTGGTGCTCCGGTGGGTTCTGCTTTAGTTGGCACGCGAGATCAGATCGCCGCTGCCCATCGACATCGGAAGATGTTCGGCGGTGGAATGAGGCAAGCAGGCATCATTGCCGCGGGCGCGCTGTACGCATTGCGGCATCAGGTCGATCGCCTGGCGGAGGACCATCAGCTGGCCAAAATGCTGGGAGCAGCCGTGCAACAGGTTCCCGGCTTATCTTTGCAACCACCTCCGGAAACCAACATCGTGATCTTCGCGCTCGATTCCAGGTTGGGGACTGCAGGCGAGTTTGCCGCACGACTGGGCGAACGCGGAGTGCAGGCCATGGCCTTTGGTCCGCAACAAATTCGTGCGGTGATCCATCTCAACGTCACTCAAGACGGAATCCAGCAGGCATGCGACGCCATTGCCGCATGCGCGGACGAAGCCCGCACCGGCAAGAACGCGGTGAGCGCGGAATCGACTTATGGTTGAGTGACGTTGAACTGGATCGCGAGTGTGCGGTGGATCTTTGGTCCTACTCTCCGCGCAACGCACGAATATCCAGCAGCCAGCATCCTCTTCCGTGCGTGGCGATCACGGCCATGTCTTCCGTTGGATGCACGGCCAAGTCATGAACGTAGACCGTTGGCAGGCCGCTTCCCAGCACGTCCCAATGTTCGCCACCGTTGGTGCTGACGTACACGCCTTTGTCAGTGCCCGCGTATAGCAAGTCTTTGTTCTTCGGATCTTGCTTAATCACGTTGGCACTGGCCATGGGGATGTTAGCGCTGATCCGCTTCCAGGTATCGCCATAATCGGTCGACTTGAAAATGTACGTGTCAAAGATATCGTGCCGACGACCTGTCATGGTCATAAAGACTGTGCCTGCGTCAAAGTGCGAGGCTTCGATACTGGAAACGCAAAGTCCTTCCGGCAGTCCGTTGGTGACCAACTTCCAGTTTTCCCCTTCATCGCGGGTGACTTGCAAGTTGCCATCGTCCGTGCCGGCGTAGATGACGCCCTTTTCCACCGGCGATTCCGAGATCGCAAACACAACCGCGTGCGCGATGTTACCTTGCTTCTCTTCATCGTAGTTGGTCAAGTCAGGACTGATCTGCTTCCAGTTCTCGCCTTGATCGTCGGTCAAGAATACGAATTGCGCGCCGTACAAAACGCGTTTGGGATCGTGCGGGGAGATCACCAAAGGTGAAACCCATTGGGCGCGTTTGGTCGCTTCGCCGAAATCAGGTCCGCTTTGCCGCGCGCCGCGTCCTCCACCTTGCCCTCGTCCTTGACGGCCACGGCCGCGTTGTCCTTGTTGATTGGCGTTACCTTGTTGAGCATCCCCTTGTTGGTCATCGTCATCTCGGGCTTGAACGGCATCTCGTGCCTGCCCGCCACGACCAAAACGTCCTCCGCGTCGTCCTTGGCCGGGTTCATCGCCGACTTCGGACTTTGTTGGTCCGCCACCGTAACGACGCACCGAGTAAACAATCGTCGGGTCAGTGGGATCAACAACCTGACGACCGGCTTCATCGCCAGGAGCGCGCTCCCACGCGTCCATCCAACTCACATTGTCTCGACCGCCGGAGAGATCGATCAGGCCGCGATACCCGCCGGAATCCTGGAAGCAGCCATACAGCCAGAACTTCTGGTCCGTGTAGCTGATGCCGAGATTGAACGGAGTGGAGATCGGCAACTGTGGACGCTCGTAGCTTTCCAGGTAGTCGCGCGAGATCATCAACCCGCCGTCATTGCCGACGAGGATATGTTTGTTGTCATTCGGGTTAATCCACATGGCGTGGTAGTCCGCGTGGCTGCCGCGAAGTCGCACGAACGACTTTCCGCCGTCTTCCGAGCCCTGATAGCCCAATCCCAGGACATAGACAATATCAGGATTGGTGGGATCAGCCCGAACCTGGCCAAAGACCCAGCCATAGGCGGGGAACTCGCGGCGAACCTGGTCCGTCCCTTCGCACAGACTCCAGGTTTCGCCTTTGTCGTTGCTGCGATAAAGTTCCGCACCGCGCGTTTCGCGGGGACCGGCCGCGTGATTCAGGACGGTGTAAACCACATTCGGCTGACTGCGACAGATATCGATGCCCACGCGTTCGTACTCGCCGCCGGAAAAGTCAGGCAAGCCTTCTGTCAAAGCCTTCCAACTCGCGCCGCCGTCAGTTGTCTTATAGAGCCCCGCTTGCGGGCCAGGCAGCGGATCATTCCATCGCAATCGCAAACGTTCGCATGTGCCGACATACAATGTGTCGGGCTCTTCAGGATCCATCGCCAGGTCAATCGCACCGACATCGGGGCCTTTGTAGAAGACCTTCTCCCAGGTCTCACCGCCATCGGTCGTCTTAAAGACTCCGCGGGCATCGTTATGTTCGTACTCGTGACCTGCGCCGGCCACATAAACAATGTCCGGGTTCTGGGGATGAACCAACACGCGGCCAATGTGTTGCGTATCGGCCAGGCCCATGTATTGGAATGTCTTGCCGGCGTCGGTCGACTTGTACACGCCAAACCCGGCCATGGAACTGCGGAAGATGTTGGATTCGCCCGTGCCAATCCAAACAATGTTGGGGTCAGACGGGGCAATGGCGATATCGCCAATGGAAGCCGAGGCGTGATCCTCAAAGATGGGCGACCAGGTCTTTCCATCGTCGCTGGACTTCCAAACTCCGCCGGCGCAAGACGAAACATAGATCACTTCGGGCGCGGAAGGATGCACTTCAACATCAGTCACGCGGCCGATGGGAACTTCCGGTCCAACAAACTGCCAGGCGTTCTCCGCATGTGGCGAGTTCTTCGCCATCTCCAAGTGCCGAGCATGTTCCGCCAACACCTGATCCGTGACGGCTGATTCGCCAACCTGTTGCGCTACGCAATGTTGACCAAGGACACCAACGGCCGAAAAAGCAAAAAACCACGCGACGAGAACCCTGCGGAGTGAAAGTCTCCCGGCCATGCGGAACTCCTCTTTGCAACGAGACAGGCAATGATCGATTTGGAACGTCGTGCGGTGTGATGACAAGGTAGACAGCGGGCGAGACAAGAGCAAGCAAACCGTTTGCTGCGCGGCAAGAAACGACGGGATTCTTGCCGCGGATTTGCCTAGAATGTGTCTCCGGTGGCGTCTCGCCCCATATCCCCGCCAACTTACCTCCCCGCCTGAAGAGGTTCTTGAATGCCACGCCAACTCACACGTCGACACTTCTTGCAGACCAGTAGTGCAATCAGCGCGGCCGCGCTCCTTGCTTCCAGCTCTTCGGCCGCATGGTCTTCCGCGCGATTGCGGACCGCACACATCGGCGTCGGTGGAATGGGCGGGTCCGATCTGGGATCGATCTCGTCGCACGGGTCGGTGGATGTCGTGGCGTTGTGCGATGTGGATGCCAACAACCTGGCCGCCGCCGCGGGAACGCACTCCGGTGCTAAGACCTTTGCTGACTTTCGGCAGATGTTCGACCAGATGGCCAGCTCCATCGATGCGGTTGTCGTCTCGACGCCGGACCACACTCACGCACCAGCGGCCATGACGGCGCTCAATCTGGGCAAGCCGGTCTATTGCCAGAAGCCGCTCACGCACGAAGTCTTTGAAGCGCGGCAACTACGTTTGGCGGCCGAGCAACAAAACGTGCCAACTCAAATGGGCATTCAAATCCATTCGCATGCTGCCTATCGTCGCGCGGTCGCCATGATCCAATCCGGCGTCATCGGCAAAGTCAGCCAGGTGCATGCGTGGTCCAACAAGAACTGGGGATACGATGGCGGGCCCATCACCAATACCCAAACGCCGCCCGACAACTTGAGCTGGAACTTATGGTTGGGGACTGCGGCCGAGCGCCCCTTCGCGCCGCGTGTCTATCATCCTGCCAACTGGCGGAAGCTGATCGATTTCGGCACCGGCACGTTGGGCGACATGGGCGTGCACATCTTTGATACGCCTTACGCGGCGTTGGAACTCACCGCGCCCAACTGGGTGGTCACGAGTTGTCGCGAGCCTTCCGGCGTGGGACATCCGGAACAGAACAAAGTGGAGTACGAGTTCCCCGGCACGGCATACACCACCGACACACTTCGTTGGACCTGGTATGACGGCCGCTACGCGCCGCCGCGCGATCTGGACCTGGACGAAGACATCAACTTGCCAGGTCAGGGATCTTTGTTCGTTGGCGAAGACGGCATGATGCTGTTGCCGCACATTGCGGAGGCCTCGCTCTATCCGGCCGCAAAGTTCCAAGACTATAAGCGCCCGCAAATTGACGGAGCGAATCACTATCACCAATGGGTCGACGCCTGCCTGGGCGAAGGCGAGCCCAGCGCGCCGTTCAGCTACGGCGGTCCGCTGACCGAAGCGCTACTCCTGGGCGTTGTTGCCAATCGCTTTCCGGAACAGAAGCTGGAATGGAACGCGGACGAATTGAAGGTCACCAACCTGGACGAAGCGAACGCGTTGCTGCGCCGCGAGTACCGTGATGGGTTTGAAGTGGAAGGTTTGTAAGGAGCAAACCGGGCTCCTTACTCCCGCCGATAGACACCATTGGCCGGGTCACCGCCGGAGAGCACATAGGCCAACAGATCCAAGATCTCTTCACGCGTAAACGTGTTGAGCAGCTTCTCCGGCATCAAGCTGAGTTCGGCTTCCAACTGCTCTTCAATGTTGTCCTTGTCAACTTGCTTGGGCTCAATTAGCGGGTTGGACGTCACCCGGAAGTAGTCTTCGGTCTCTTCAACAATGACGCCTGTCACAAGCTGACCGTCGCCGGTCTCAAAGATGTACGATTTGAATTTCTCGTTGATCGTGTGAGACGGTTCGACAATGTCACGGAGAATCTGATCAGGCGTTTTCTTGCCGTTGGCGAGTTGCTCCTGCAAATCGAGCAGGTTTGGGCCAACTTCGCCGCCTTCTTCGCCCATCTTGTGACACTGCGCGCAACTGGCTGCCGTAAACACTTCCTTGCCAGCGTCAAAACTTTGGGCAGGACCCACGCTGTTCACTTCGCTAATCAAGTCGTCCAACGTCCAATCGCGAACGAACGGCCGCGCGGCGACGTCATCGGTGATGTCTGGCTGGAGATCAGCCAACGGGATGGCGGACAAGTCCGGCACCACATACATGATGCCGTTCATCCTTCGCCAGTGTCCGGGGAACGTGCACACGTAGGGGTATTCGCCAGGCGTGCTGGGCGCGGTGAATTGCAATCGCTGCGTTTCGCTTGGTTGCAGCAGCCGCGTTCCCAGCATCACTTCGGAGAGATCCGGAATGAAGTTCTTGGCGAATGCATCCGGCTGCGTGGCCATGCGCTCGGCCGCTTCGCCGACTCTTTGCATGGCGCCAGGCCGCGTGATCAGCAAGTTGTGCGGCATGATGTCAGAGTTTTCCAACACCAACTCCACCGGCTTGCCAGCCTCAACATAAATCCGAGACCGGTTGTAGATCATCTTGTGGGGAATGGTGCGAATGCGAACGACATTCACGCCCAACTCACCCAAGGCTTTGCGCATCGCTTGAGCTTCCGCCGAAGGCAGTCTGGCAGCCAGATCATTGGCGAAGGCCAGCGCGTCAACAATCTGCGGTTCCGTCCGTTTTTCCACCGGCACGGAAGTCACATATTCCTGCAGGGAATTGACCAAGGGACGAATCTCATCGTTGGGCCAAAAGCCGGACTTGATTCGGCTGATGGCGGAAACGGCCGCCGGCCGCAATTCGCCGCGCTTGACGTAATCGGCCAATAAGCGGAACGAGGCTTCCTCGTGACCCGGCATGGACGCAATCGCAAACATGGCTGCTCTGCGAATGGAAGCAATGGGATCGCCAGGCAATTCAATCTTGGCCTGACGCGGCGGCGTGGGATTGTTCGCCAATTGAAACACCGGCCGGCGATTCTCATCCAACACCGTGACGCGGAAGTTCTCCAGACGATTGGCGAACTGCCCATTGGCTTCGTCCCTGTTCCAGACGGTGATGGAATCAATCGGCTTCGCCCCGCCCAGATCAAGCTCCCACCACGGATTGCGAGTGTTCTCTCGCGTGTGGGTTTGTCCTTGTTGGGAATAAACCCCGCTGTAGTTGCCATCAATGGCTCGCGACGCCGCGCCGTTGTGGGCGGTTGTCGATTGCTTGGCAGTTCCCTGCGGCGCGATGTTGACGCCACCGGAGAAGACTTCCACTTCCGCCAGCGTGAGCGTGCGACGCCGGCCAGGCAGCTCGATCCGGACGTAGCGGCCCAGCGGTGATTGGCCTTGCAACTCTGCCAAGGCCGGCGGCAAAGTTTGCAGTAGCGGCGCCACGCGGTCAAACGCGGCCGAGCGCATTTGCTCATGATGCAAAAGCGGAATCGCGTTGATCAAATCGGCCAGCTGTTTGGGCTCGGCCATGCCGGCTTGCCAGGCTTCGTCCAACGAATGTGATCCGCTGATGAGCGCAACCCAGGCAACTTGCCGCGTGATGGGTCTGGCACCTTCTTGCGCCATTTGCATCAACTGGTCTTTGCGATCCATCAAGCCGTGCGGCGGCTCCATGGTCAACACATGCGCGAAGTCGTTGAGTACCATCCCGGCGAATTCGCTCTCGCTGGCGTCCAGGCGATTGATGGCGGCCAGGAGTTCCGTCAGTTCGTCGGTTCCGTTGATCTCGGCCAAACGTGCAATCGCGTCTTTGCGATGTTCCTCCAAGATATTTGGACGGGCGAGAATCTCCTCGCAGACTCGCTTGCCACGATCCATGCGCAACAAGTCGGAAGTTGAGGTTTCCGCAAGGATGTAATCCAGCCCCGCCGGGTTGTCGCCTGCGAATGGTTCGCCTGCGGCAATCTCAGCTTTCCAGTGCGGGGCAAGTCCGCGCACTGTTTCTTTCAGCGCATAATCCAAGAAGCGGTCTCGCGGATGATTGAGCGCCAACAATGCAATCTCCGCGGCCTCCGCCGATTGGAAGAAGCTGCACGCCCGTACGGCTTCCAGGCGAACGCGCGGGAAATCATCTTCGGCCAACTCGCGCAGCAGGCCGAGAGAGTTATCGACACGGTCTCGCCAATAGCACAACACACGAGTTGCTGCGGCCCTTGCGCGGGCTTGGGCAGACTTCAGCATGCGGTGCAACAAAGGCGGATCCACAACGTCATGCTGCTGATGCACCCACAAGGCTTCCAGCAAGTGGTGTTCGTAGTCGGCGTTGGACTTGTCCAGCCCTGCGGCCCAAGCGTCAACTGCGGCAATCACTTCCGCACTGTCACGGCTGGAAAGCTCGATGCGTGCCCGATAACGCTCGCGGTCATTCTTGGACTTCAGCACTTCCAACAAGTCCGTGATGGAAGCGCCGGCAATCTTGGGCGGATCAAGCAGGTCCCGGCCTTTGTAGCTGACGCGATAGACGCGGCCATGCTCGGTATCTCGATTGGGATCACGGATGTGATGCTGCATGTGGCCAATGATGGGATTATGCCAGTCACAGAAATAGACGGCGCCATCAGGGCCAACTTCCACGTCCACCGGCCGGAAGTTCGGATGCGAGGAAACCACCAGCGGTTCCACTTCCACCGCGGAGAAGCCGGAACCGTCATCGGAGACTTTGTAGTTCTGAATACCTTGGAAGCCGATCACGTTGGCGATCAGGTAGTTGCCTTGAACCTCTTCCGGGAAGTGAGCGCTGGAAAGGAACTCCGTACCGCCGGCGGGACGCGTCCGCTGCTGGAAGAAGGGGAAATAGCCGGTGTGCTTGGCCGGGTGTTCCAGATAAGTCGAGAACGGAGCGGCATAGTAGTTGACGTTGCCGGTTCCGTCCGTGACGAAGTCCTGTCCCCAATAGTTAAAAATGTGTCCGTGCGGATTGGCGAACCCATACGCCACGTAGACCTCTGTCTTCCAGGTGCGCGGCTCAAAGCGGTACACGGCCGCATTCGCGCTGCGAACCGTTGATCGCCACGGCGTTTCAATCTGCGTGTGATGGAACGTCCCTTCCTGAAAATACAGAGCACCGCCGGGACCAATCACAAAGCTGTTGAGCGCGTGGTGCGTATCGGCCGAATCAATCCCATGCAGGACACGCTCGCGAACATCGGCAACATCGTCGCCGTCAGTATCTTTCAGGAAAAGCAGGTCCGGCTGTTGGCCAACAAAGACGCCGTCGTTCCAGAATTCCAAGCCGGTGGGGACGTGCAAGTCATCGGCAAAAACCTTGCAGTCATCCGCGACCCCATCACCGTCGGTATCTTCAAAGATGAGAATCTTGTCAGCCATTTTGTCCTTGGGCTTCCAATGCGGATACGACTGCATTGTCGCCACCCAAAGTCGGCCGCGCATGTCAAACGCCATCTGAACGGGGTTCGCCAATTCCGGGAACATCTCTTCGGACGCAAAGAGATTGACCTCGGCGCCTGGGTACGGCGTCATCGTGGCGATGGCTTCTTTGCCGCTTAGGAACTCGTGCTTCCCGCCTGGCAGCGAGCCTGGCAGGTTTGTCCTTACGGGTATGAAGTCCGGCGTGTTGTTGTCGTCAACGTCGTAAGGATTGTCCGGCGTGGCTTTCCCCTGCGCGATAGCCCAAATCTGCTTGTCGCGATTGTCCGCCATCGCATCAAGGATCTGCATCTCGCGCTGCATGACGTCCCAGTTGGTGATGTCATCTTCATACTTGAGCGAGGAACGCCCACCGTAAACGTTGTATCCATCCACCGTGCGATAGCGGTTGAACCAGTGAAAGTTCTTGTCCAACACAGCGGAATGCAGATAAGCAAATTGCTCTTCGCTGATATCCTTGGCTTCCTGGTCCGGCAACAAAGCTCCGGAAATGAACTCGCCAACAAAGCGATTGCCATCAGAATTGAGATGCACCCCGTTGATGGTCAAAGGCGAAGCCATCAGCGGATACGAATTCATCGTCACTCTAAACAAGTCGACAAACGGCACACCCTTGGCTTCCGCCACTTCTGCCATGGCTTGCGTGTACATCCCCAAACGCTCGTTTGCGGCACTGGTGTCCGGCAAGCTGTTGTTCTTCAAGTCTTCATGCGCGATAGGCGAAAACAAGACGATCTTGGCATTGCCGCGGCCGCTGTAATCTTGCGACTGCGTGCGATCAATCAAACTCTCCAAGTCCCTGCGAAACTGAGCCAATCCCTCCGCGCCGGCGAATGACTCGTTGTAGCCAAAGAAGGCCAGCACAACGTCCGCCTTGTTGTGTTTCAAGTGATCGTCCGGTGTGCCGAAGTTGGCCGACCGCATGCGGTTGTTGATTTCATCGCCGGAGAAGCCCAGATTGCGGAACGAGAGTTCCAGCTCCGGGGCGGCCAACTGCATGAAAGTCTCCAGCCAACCGTCGTGCTGCATCCGCTCGGCCAGCGTATTGCCAATCAGGCAAACGGAATCCCCTTGCTCAAAAACGCCCACGGCGGCAGGAGATTGTTCCGACGATTCCCGTTCAACAGCCGGCTGAGCCGAGCTGTCCGTCACGGCAAGCGCCCAACTGGACGCTACAAGCAAGCCTACGACGGAAACGACTGAGAAAATGCGAGCAGCCATGAAGAATAAGCCTGCGTTTGTGAGTTGCGAAAGGAACCCGAAGGCCAAAGAGAATCAACCAAAAGGCGGGCGGAGACCCACGCAAAATAGCGGTGGAATCCGTGGCTTGAGGGAATGCCTATGGTATTGCGCGGAGGCAACCGTGGGCAAGCATTCGTTTGGGCTTCCCCGCGGAATCACGGTTTTATCGGCTTGTCCGCCACGGGATTTCCACAAGATCAGATTCACGGTTGCGAATACCAATCAGTCGGAATTCTCGCCAAACGCATTCGCTCGCATTCTTGCGGGCAGAATTGCGCAGGTGCAAAAAACGGGCGCTGGAAAACAATCGCGGGAAATTGTACCCTTTGGCCAGCTTTAATCCTTTGAATGCTCCCTCGGAAGATCACCATGGCAGAAGAGACTAAGAAAGAAACCACCGAGGAACCGAAGAAATCATCGTCCGCCGACAAGGAAGAGCTCAATCAGATCATCCTGCGGCCGTATCCCAAGGTTGTCTTCCTGTGGCCAACGTTCCTCGTAACGTTGGGCGTTGCGCTGTGGCTTTCTTTTGCTGTGACCGCGGAAACCCCGCTCTCCGCGGATGAACCAACGCATTACATGCCCAGCCTGATCTTCTTGATCGTCTTCTCGCTCAACCTCGTTGTGATCGCGTTTGATTTTCCGCGAACGACTTCGTTGACGTTGTTCTTTCTTACGACCGCTTTGGTTTGCGGAGCAATCCTGCTGTTCACATACAAGCCGGAATGGGCGTCGGCGCTGGGTGGCTTTTTCGAATTGCTCCGGCCAACCGCCAGCGCGCTCTTCTATTGGTTGATCAGCATCATGCTGGGCATCATCTACATCATTGTGATGATTGCTGTGCGGTTTGATTATTGGGAAGTGCGACCCAATGAATTGCTGCACCATCACGGCATTCTAAGCAACCTGGAGCGGTTCTCTGCTCCCAACCTGCGGATTGAAAAGGAGATCAACGATGTCTTTGAATATCTGCTGTTACGCTCCGGGCGATTGATCCTCTCCCCGCGCGACGTGCAACGACCCATCGTGCTGGACAACGTCTTGTTCATCAGCAAGAAAGAACAAGCGATCACCCAAATGCTCAGCGCGTTGCAAGTTCAAGTGCGCAGCAACTAAGAATCGTGGATGCCAAAATCTTAGCCTTGCGAAATCGATCGTGATTTCAGCACGAAGATTGATGGCCTGATCAATCCCAGGACTGCACGCTGAGGAACTCCCACAGCGCATCGAGCGATTGCGGGATGACTTTGATGTTGGCGATTGTCGGCATGAAGTTTGTATCGCCATTCCAGCGCGGGACAATATGCCAGTGCAAGTGACCAGGCACGCCAGCCCCGGCAGCCGAGCCCAGGTTGAGGCCGACGTTGAAGCCATCGGCATTGAGCTTATCGCGGAAGATGTCGGTCCAACCGGCGATCGTACGTTGCAACTCGGCTGATTCCTCCGCCGTGAGGTCGCTAAGTGCCGCCACATGTCGCAAGGGCGACACGAGCATGTGCCCATTGTTGTACGGAAAGCGGTTGAGCACGCTGATGCCCAGCTGCGACTTTCGCACAATGTGGCGTTCCCGCCGGCCGGCTTCCGTTGCGTCCGCGGCCGCCGCGCACAAGAAGCAGTTGGCCACGCCGCCTGGCAACAACGCGCCGGCTGCAACGTTGGCCGGGGCATCGCCGGAGTCTTCGCCTTTAACGTAGGCCAATCTCCAAGGGGCCCAAATGCGTTCGCTCGTCACGGCAGTTCAGCGGAATCGTTCAGCGAAATGATTGATTAGCAACACGACCAATCAAAGCAGTAGTTTAGTCCTAAGGGAATTCGCCAGGCAAGCAGTGTACGCGCAGCCAACAGCGTTTGAAGAGAAGCCGGATGCGCGAGCCGGTCGGGCCGATTTCCCTGAGACGAAGGGAATTTGGCCCGGCGACGGCTTGCAGTGGATTCCCGCCTGCGCGGGAATGACGCAAGTATAAGTCGGCGTGAGTCAAATCACCTTTTGAATCACCCATAACCCGCGCGCGCTATTGCCCTTCTACCTCGGCAGGCTGATTCGCCAGGGCGATTCGCTTCGCCTCTTCGACAATCTGCAGGAACTCCGCGCGGTAGCCGAACTCGTCAGGGCCGGCGCCGCGTGCCATTTCCAGCACGGCGTCAAAGCTCGTCTCGCCTTGATAGGCCGAGTTCCGCAAGATCATCGCGAAGGACGCCACGGCGGCCGCGAACTGGAACTCGTCCGTCCCTTGCGGCATGGGGCCTGGTCCGTTCGCCACGTTCTCCGCTTCGCCAGTATCTTCGCTTGTTTCGCCATCGGACGAATCGCCAGGCTCATCGTTGGCGGCAGCGCGGGGATCGCTGATCGCCACTTCCAGCAACTGGCTCACATCCGCGTTCGGCTCTTTGTACCGCAGAGCGACGTTGGCAAACTCTCCGCCTTGCGCGGCCGCGGTCAGCTCGGTCGTCCGCTGATACTTCAAGCCAGGCGTCGGCTCAATCTGCACTCCAGCGGGAATAATCTCATACAGAGCCGTGACGGTATGGCCAGCGCCAATCTCGCCGGCGTCTTTGGTATCGTCGGCAAAGTCCTCGGTCGCCAGCATCCGGTTTTCATAGCCCACCAATCGGTAGCCGGCCACGTGTGCCGGGTTGAATTCCACTTGAATCTTTACATCCTTGGCGATGGTCACCAACGTGCCGGACATCTGCTGCGCAAAAACTTTGAAGCTTTCGTTGCGGCTGTCAATGTAGGCGTACGAGCCGTTGCCGCGATCGGCAATCTGTTCCAGCATGGAATCATTGTGGTTGCCGATGCCGAAGCCCAACGCGGTCAGGAAGACGCCGCTTTTGGCCTTCTCCTCGACAAGGCTCACCAACCCGCCATCGCTGGTGACGCCTACGTTGAAGTCACCGTCGGTGCACAGGATCACTCGATTGACGCCATCGGCGATGAGATTTTCTTCGGCCAGTTGATACGCCAACTCAATCCCGGCCGCGCCGTTGGTGCTACCTTGCGATTTCAGCTCGTCAATCACGGACAGAATCTTGGCTTTCTCCGTTCCGTTGGTGGAGGGGAGCACCAGACCGGAATCGCCTGCATAGACCACAATCGCCACGCGGTCATTCTCGCCCAACCGTTCGACAAGTTGCTTCAAGCCATCCTTGACGAGCCCTAGCTTGTCATCGGAATCCATCGAACCGGAGACATCCAACAAGAACACCAGGTTCGAAGTCGGTCGCGCGTGCTGGTCAATGTGTTTTCCGGCCAGAGCAACCCGCATCAAGTAATGGCCTGGCTGCCAGGGACAGGCGGCCAGTTCCGAGTTCACGGCAAACGGCGCGGCCTCTTTGCCGACGGGGTGCGGATAATCATAGGCGAAGTAATTGACGAACTCTTCAATCCGCACGGCTTCTGGCGGCGGCAACACGCCTTGCTGCAAGATCATTCGTCGGGCTTTGGAGTACGACGCGGTGTCGACATCGATCGAGAACGTGGAGAGCGGGCTGAGCCGCACATCCAGAAAACGGTTCTCATGGACAGCGCGATAACGATCACCGCTGTGGCCTTCTTCCTCTTGAGCGATGAGTTGTTTGACCCGCCGCACATAGGCTTCGACGTCGGCCTTTTCCGAAGCCAACCGATTCCCGGCCATTTGCTGTTCCAGGATGTCTACAACCCAATCCGGATTGACACCGTCCACAGGAAGGACACGCACCATCGATTCCGAACTGTCACCAAGCTGAATCGTTACGCCGCGCCCACCGCGCAACTCCCCCTCGCCCATCCCAGCTTCGCGCGAGTCATAAACGCCTTTGGCGTTACCGGGTATGACATTGCCGATTGCCCCTCGCCCTCCGCGTAACGACATGGTTGTCGTTTCGTAATACCCATAGTCACCGTCTGAGTCGCCAGCGGAATTACGGGGTTTGGGCGCTGTATTCGCAATCTGTCCACCACCAAGCCCGCCGCCGAAGCCAAATTGGCCGCCACCTTCGTCGGCATCTGTGCTCGATCCACTGCCGCTTGCCGCTGATGAAGCAATACGGCCAATCAACTCATGCTGTTTGGGCACACCAACGGCCTCTTCGGCAAGGCCGGTTTTCCCGGCCATACCCTGCCACTTTTGTTGTGGGCTCGGCTCGCCCTCCACTGTTGCGGGCCTTCCAAAGTCCTGGGTTGGAATTCCCTCTTTGCTGCTGTTTCCCATCGCCAACAACTGCAATTGCCCTGCGCCGCCGCCAAGGAAATATCCACCAATCGCGGTCGCCAGCAGTGCACACGCGCACAACACCTCCCGGGCATAACCGCGACTTCGAGCGGCGAATTGGGACGACGTGCTGACCGTCGCATGCGCCGCGTTTTCGCGGGCGGCCGTTTGCGTTGCCACGGCGATGATGCGCTGCGTCAGGTCCGGCGGCTCGGACTTGCCGGACAACTCTTGCAAGCCCAAGTCAAGGAGTTCGTCTCGCGCGGCTTCGTGTGCGGTCGCATTGTCATGGACGTCGCCGTTTTTGGTTGTGTCTTTGCTCATGGCAGACCTTTGTACTGTCGATTTTGATTGTCGCGCGCGTTCGGTGAATTCCCGGCAGGGCTAACGCCCCATTTCGTCAGTCCCGCGCAGGCGGGAATCCCGTCCAAGTTGTGGTTGGTTGGGAATTGCTCACTACTGGTATCACGCGCCGTTGTCAGGCTTGAGTTTGTCGGAAGGTGGGTTTCACCCACCTACGGAAATTGCTGGTACGTGGGTGCCACGGACAACTTGTTACTCCGAAAGTGTTGGAACACGGGTGCCACGGGTAACTTGTTACCCGTGCCGGGTTGGAGTGTTGTTGGACGTCGTTGATATGAGCGGCTTAGTTGTGTTTGTTGGAGGACGTGCTTCGGTCATGCCAACGCCATTCCGTCGTTGCCGCGCAGGCGGGAATCCGGTCCTCGTTGTTGCACTCTGGATTCCCGCCCGCGCGGGAATGACGGTACGTAATTGCTCTGCTCTCTATCGCTCTGCTCTTTTGCCGATTGAGTCAACTCTGGTTTCGAGAGCACTGGTAACGAGTTACCAGTGGCACCCGTCGCACATGACGTTGGCAACTAAACTGATTCGTAAGCTGTTTCGTTATTCCATCTGTTGGGCTATTCAGCTAGCTTTCCTTCAATGCACTTTCGCAATGCGGCTCGGGTTCGTCGTAGGAGCGTCTTGACACCTTCCGGCTTGAGTCCCAGTGCGGTGGCGATCTGTTCGCGCGAGTTGCCTTCGGCGTAGTGCAAGCGGACAGCTTCGCGAACGCGTTCGCCTGATTGCCCCAGGCATTCTTGCAAAGCGTCGAGGAAAGTTTGCAAACCATCCTCGCGGTCAACTTCTTGCCAGACAGTTTCCAGCAGATCGAGATCGGCCGTTTCCCGCCGGCGTCCCTTTGCTCGCAGCCACATCAAGTAGCGATTGCGGGCGATTCCTCTCAGGTATGGTGGCAACGCTTCCGGCCAATCCGATTGCGGCTTTCGCAACAATTGCAGGAAAGTTTCCTGCGTCAGATCATCCGCCGTGGCGTCATCACAGCCCAAGAAGCGCAGCCATCGCCAGACCCCAGCCTGGTTTTCCCGGACTACGGTCGTAACGTCGATCCATCGATGTTCGACGACTGTTGCCATGCTTGAGTGTTGCCGGAGCGATAGGAAAAGGGTTCAACGAATTTCAGAATGCTGGCTGCAAGCGATCATCGCAACCTGGCCATGGCTCTTACCTGGGGTTATTGACGCTGCAAAAACGTCATGATCTGCAAGAAATCGCGGAGCATCCATCGCACCGCCGCAAGAATACGATTGCCCTTTGCCGCGTGTCGACCTAACGTAGGGCAGCGGACTTCACCGCGAAGTCAGGGGCCCGATCACTTCACCGCCAATTATGTCGGATTCTCTCACTCGGGCGAAGAAACATCTGCTGTTACGCTTGCGGCTCGCCAGGGCGTGCGAGATTCGCAACAACAACAAAGAGCGTGACAAGCTGCTGGTGCTGGCCGGGGTCAACGCGCGAAGGTTGGGTTGGAATCCCATTGCCGCGTATTGCCGCAAAAAGGTCCTGGTGCACAACCAGGGTCACTTGCTCAACAAGTACCGGTCGTTTGCGGAAGCCATCGAATGCGACGACTTTCAGCAGTTTCACAAACGGCTTTCCCGCGAATACGGAATTGAGCGGGTTGAGCAACTGTTGCACGAAGCGAACGTAGCGGAGCCATCGCGCGAAGAACTCACGGATGACTTCGAATATGCGGCCGCGCTATTGGGCACAAGCCGTGACGAACTCGAATCGGCGCAGCGCGACCCGGCCGCGCCGCAGATGCCAGAGTACGAACCGCTTGAACATCGTACGAAGTGGCCGTACGTGATTGCCATCTTGCTGGGCCTGGCGGCCGTTGCTGTTTGGCTTGGCTGGTGGTGGCTGAATCAAGAGCCGCCTTCGCAGCCGTAGCAAAAGCGCTTCTCAATCTGGCTGCTTGCTGTTTAGTAACTCCATCATCGCCTTGCCCAGCGCATTGCCGACTTCCAGGTACGTTTCCGCATTGTGGTTGTAGTGGTAACCCTGGGCATTGGGGGAGACGGACTTGTCTCGCCAGAAGTCCCGCGCGTCAACGGATTTGACGTTGCCAGCAAACTCCGGGTATTTGCCGTTCTCTCCATCAACGGCCAGCTGCGCTTCCAGAACGGTCAAGCCGTGACCTTTGAGTTCATGCCCTTCAAACGCAATTGTTGTTAAGACAAACGGCGCCTGGGGCGCTTCAAACTCTCTGCGCAGCGTGTTGATGAGATTGACCAGGTTCAGCTCATAACGGCTCGCATGCGCCGCGTTTTGATCTTTGTGGCCCTGCCACCAGGCGAACCCGGCGATTTCGTAGCCCTGTCCTTCGGCATAGTCCGGATAGTACTTGGGCAAGTTTTGCAGTACGTCATGGATGTCGCGGACAAAGTCATCATATTGCTTGCCTGCGTACCAGTTGACCGGTTCCTTTGGTTCACCTTCCACCCAGGAAGATGGCGTGTCCTTATACCCGGCGTAAACGCGGCCCTCGAATGTGAATTGCTCGCTCCCAGGCGGAAGAATGTCCCAACCCAAGCTGCGATTACCTTGGGCGGCCTTGATGATCAGCACCGGTTCGTCGAGGGCATCTCCAACGACATGTCCAAATTGCAACTCCGGCCCAATGAAGTTCTGCCTCGCACCAAAACCTGGCTGCAGCCAACCTTGTTTTTGCCCTACAGTCGTTTTGACGCACCAAACGTCATCACGGACGGTCCATTCACCGGTCGCGTCCAGCAAGTGAGGGTATTTGTTTTCGCTCTTTGTCAGCTGAGCGAGGGTTCCCTGTGTCGTTTCCGGGTCAACTCGGCCGAAGCCGATCATGTTGGATTGACCCATCAAGATGAACACTTTGAGCGGCTGCTGTGCGTCCGGCTGAACATCGCCGGCGACATCGCGCTGCTGGGCAAGCGAAGTGCTGGCAGCAGTCAGGATCAATATTAGGCTCAGGCAACAGACGAATACGTTCTTAAACACACTTTGCTCCTTGGTGACGGCGGGATGCGGTGCGCCCTCTCGTGGGTCAAAATATCGCAAAGTGTGCGCCATGTCGAATTAGCGGCTTTGACAACCTTCTAACGATAGCTTTTGATGCCGACATGGAGTTTTCGCTGGATGATACAATTGTTGCTATTGCTTCCCCGCCTGGCGGCGCGGCGCGCGGGATTGTGCGCCTGTCCGGCGTGGGAACAACCGCTTGCCTGGAGCAAGTGTTTTCTCGTCATGGAGTCGCGGCCCAAGAAGAGTCAGCACTCTGCGAAGCTAAGCACGCGCAAACGCTGAACGGAACAATTTGTCTGGATGCCATGGGCCTTACCAAGCCTGGGAGAAGCATGCCGGAGACCATAGTGCCAGGGACCACCGTTCCCGGCACATTGTACTTCTGGCCCAATGAACGCAGCTTCACGCGACAACCGGCGGCTGAGTTCCATACGTTCGGCTCGCTTCCCATTCTGAATCTTGTTGTGCAAACGCTTTGCCGCCATGGCGCTCGATTGGCTAAGCCTGGCGAGTTTACGTTGCGAGCTTTTCTGGCCGGCCGACTTGATCTCACACAAGCGGAAGCCGTGCTGAGCCTGATCGAAGCGGAGAATCCAGAAGAGCTGCGCGAGGCTTTGCGGTTGGCCGCCGGGGACTTTCGAGGACAAATTGATCCGCTGCGAGAACAGCTGATTGACTTGTTGGCGGAACTTGAAGCTGGGCTCGACTTTGTTGACGAAGATATCGAGTTCGTTTCGCCTGAGGAAATCGACAGGACGCTCACACGGATTATCGACGCAACGCAAAAGCTCATTGACAACGTTGCAAATCGCAAACGCTGGGAAGATCGCTGGCGAGTGGTCTTTGTGGGACCGCCCAACGCCGGCAAGAGCAGTTTGCTGAATGCCCTGGCCGGATACGATGCCGCGCTCGTTTCACAACAGGCTGGAACGACGCGCGATTATCTGGAAGTGGATGTCACCCTTGATGGTGTGGCTGTCCGCTTGATCGACACGGCAGGCATTTCCGCGCAAAGCGGCTTCTCGGACTTGAGCGAAGTTGACGTCGCTGCGCAGCGACAAACAAGCGCGGCAATTGCGCAGGCGGATGTGCTGATTTGTTGTCGTGAAGGAATTGTCGAGAACGCGGACATTCATCCCAACATTGCGGATGCGACAGTGATCGATGTTGTGACCAAGGTCGACCAAGCGGAGTCGTCGATAACCGGTGGGCGGAAAGCAACTCAAGCCTCGGCTTCGCCTGCGGCGTCGTCCGCACTTATGACAAGCGCAGTTTCCGGAAACGGTTTGTCAGAGCTGCGGACAAGTATTGCCAACGTCGCTCGGCAAGCCGTCCGCCGCGAAGGACGCATGGCCACGGCTTCGGTGCGGCGTTGTGGTGATGCCCTGGAGCGAGCATTGACCTCGCTGCAAACGGCCAACAGGCATGTTCGCCCCGCTCTGCGGGAGGAGCTAGTCGCCGCGGAAGTCCGCACGGCCATCGCGCAGCTTGGCGAGGTCACCGGCGCGTTCTACACGGATGATCTTTTGGATCGGATTTTTGGCCGCTTCTGCATAGGGAAATAGCATTGGAAAATAGCGTGGGATAGCAGCCCGGCACAATTGGCCCGAGATCCAAACAACCGAGCGAAAAAGTCTTGCCGCACCAAAGACTTTGCCACCAAAGACGATGCCACCAAAGTGTCTGATACCGCACACCAGCGCGCAATCTGCCCAGGCGGAAATGTATTCCTATTTACCCCGTATGCCCCAGCGAATACGCTTTCTATTGTGGATGTAGGTGGTTTTGGCCGCGTTCGCGCAAACATCGGTCGCGTTAAAATCACAGCAAAACATCCGTAAGCAGCTTCTTCAATCTTTCCGCAAGCGCGTCTGTCGCCGTGCTGGAGCAAGGTTATGAAATCTCAGTCCATTTTCGCCGCCTGTTGTTTGTTGCTCTTCGTTTGTCTGCAGCCAGCGCTCGGCGGTTTCCAGGATGATCAATCCCAACAAGATCAAGACCAGAAAGGGCAAGACTCTCTGCAGAAGGCGATGGAAGCCAAACTGTCGGCGCAAACGCTGACGGATTTGGGCGAGGTCATCAAGCTTTGCGAAGAGGCACTCACCGCCGGCCTTTCGGATGATGATAAGGTCTTCTGCGAAAGTCTGCTCTCCAGCACTTTGCTGGAACGCGCCCGCGGCATCAGTCAGGCAATCCTGGCCGCCGTTCCGCAAAGCCAGGAACAGCTGACGCGGATGGCCAGCTTGCGGCAAACGGCGATCGATGATCTCAACCGCAGCATTGAACTCGATATCAACTCGGCCGAGGCCCACTATCGATTGGGGCGTCTTTATGCCATGACGCAACAAGATCTCGGCAAGGCGCGGGAGTCTTTGAGCAAAGCGCTGGAACTTGACTTCGATGATCCCGCCATGCACGCCCAAGCCTACATCGCTCGTGCGGCCGTGGGGGAATCTGCGGAAGAAAAACAAAAAGACTATGACGCGGCGGTTGAGCTGTTGCCAAACAATGCCCAAGTCCTGGCTCTGCGCGCACAGCATTACCTGGACGAAGGCGACTACGAGAAAGCTTTGACCGATGCTGACGCGGCGGTTGAGCAAGATGAAGAATCAGCGCAAGCACACGAGATTCGCGGAAGCGCGCTGGTCAACCTGGATCGCTTGGAAGATGCCGTGGAAGCGTACTCCAAGGCGATTGAGTTGCAGCCGGTCGCGCCGTTGGCTTTGCTGCAGAGGGCCAATATTCACATCATGCTGCAGCAAGGCGCCAAAGCGATCGACGATATCAACCGCACAATGGCGTTTGTCGGGCCAAATCCGCAAGTCCTGGCGCTGCGGGCAACCGCCTACCTGCAAACCGATGACAAGGAGAAGGCGTTAGAGGACATCCGTCAGGCGATGAACGCAATCGAAGACCCCACCGGAAGTGACAGCGTCACATTCCTGCGGCTCGGTTTCCTGCTTTCTTCCGCCGGTGAGAACCGTCAGGCCATCGACATTTACAACAAGGTGCTCGACGGCGATGCCAATAACTCCATGGCATTGCAAGCCAGAGCGGATGCCTATCTGAATGTCGGAGAGCATTCGTCCGCTGTGACCGATTACAACAAAGCACTCGCGTTGGAACCGGACAGTGATCATGTCCTCAACAATCTCTCGTGGGTGCTTTCGACAAGTCCGGATGATGACGTCCGTGACGGCCCTCGCGCAATCGAACTGGCCACCAAGGCTGCCGAATTGACGGAGTTCAAAGAAGCGCACATCCTGAGCACGCTTGCCGCTGGATATGCCGAGGCCGGCGATTTTGAGAAAGCCAAGGAATGGTCCGCCAAAGCCGTGGAAGCGGCCGAAGACGATGAGACCAAAGCCACGTTGGCCAAGGAACTGGAAAGCTACGAGCAAGGCAAGCCGTGGCGCGAACGACAGAACGAAGATGGCGAACTTGCCAATACCGGCGGTTGATCGGCAAGGTCTGCGTTTTGCAGCGAGTGGTAAAGCCTTCGTCTTGCAGGCGAGTGCTAGAGCTCGCGTTCAGTGGCAAGTGCTGCCATCTTCCGATTCAATCGCCAGCGTAATCACAAACGTTACGCCGCCGTCAGGGTTATTGTCAGGCCCAATAATCCGCATGGCGTGAATCCTTGCCGACGCGGGAACGGCATCTTGCAGCAGTTCCTCGTCAATTTCTCGAATGATTGCTGGTGACGCGAAGCTTCCTTCAGCAACGCAACGTACGATCAGCTTGACACGCAGATGCGGAGTTTCTGGCGACGAAAGATCGTAGTCGGCATTCTGAAACTTGCCGCGCCAATTGCCATCGCCTGTTGCCTCCCAATCCACAGGCAACGGCCAATCCACCGTCGTTTCCTCCAATTCCTCGATATCCTTACGGTAATCCACACCGTCATCGTCTTCGCCGTTGTTTGCTTTGCATATTCGCTCGGCAACCTCGGCCAAACAGTCTTTGGTCTCTGCAAAGTCGAATCGATTGAAGCGCAAGCGTACTACGGGCAAAGGTGGGCGCGGATTCCCATCGTCAACGGCTGCCTTCTTGTCCTTAACGCCCTGATAAAGAAAGCCATTCGTGCAGCCTATCCACAAGATCAACGCGCACAGCCCAAACGTGTTGAAGACCTTCGTCAAATTACTGTCCCTGAGGTGCTATGAGAGGCGGGCGATGGAGAGGTGGGGCATGCCGCGGTGAGGCATGGAGCTATGCGCTGTGCTTCATTCGCTCTTGCGGTGGGAAGTTGTGGAAGTGGCTGGGACGTGATGTGCCAGGCAAAGTGTGGACGCGCTTGGAGAAAGCGCAAGAAGTGTGATATGGCAAGTGTCCCAATCTGGATTTTGATTCTCTCGGCAAAGCCTGTCAACGAAGTTAGCCGTGTGGTTAGCTCTCCGCGATGCAAAGCTGGCGCGAATTGACAAGAATCCTCTGCCCGGTACGATGACCGAGAGCGTTTTGCTATTCGGATTTCGTGCCGAATTATTCGCTTCTTGTTGCGGCATCGTAGCTGTTTCGGTGTGCCCATACATTTCAGCCTGACTTAAAGGCCGTTGCTAATGACACAGTATTTGCAAGCCAAATCCGGCGTCGTCACGCCTGAAATGGAGTTCGTCGCTGACCGGGAGAAGCTTGACGCGAACCTGATTCGCGATGAAGTAGCGGCCGGCCACATGGTGATTCCGGCCAACAAGGTGCACTTGCAATACCAATTGGAGCCAATGGGGATCGGCGTCGCCGCGCGATGCAAAATCAACGCCAACATCGGCAACTCCGCCGTGACTGGCGATATCGATGAAGAGTTGGAAAAGCTTCACTCCGCCGTGCATCACGGCGCGGACACTGTCATGGATCTTTCTACGGGAAAGAACATCGATGACATTCGTACGGCCATCATCAAAGCCTCCCCCGTGCCAATTGGCACCGTCCCTATCTATCAAATGCTGGAAGAGTTGGGCGGCGAGATCGAGGAGATGCGCCCGCAACACTTCCTGGACATGGTCGAACGTCAGGCATCGCAGGGCGTTGACTACATGACCATCCACTGCGGCGTGCTGTTGGAACATCTGCATCTCACAACTAACCGCGTCACCGGCATTGTCAGCCGCGGCGGCTCTTTGATCGCCAAGTGGATGATGGCGCATCGCAAGCAGAATCCGCTCTACAAATGCTTTGACGATTTGTGTGATATCATGCGCGAGTACGACGTCACCTGGAGTTTGGGCGATGGGCTTCGTCCCGGCAGCATTGCGGACGCCAGCGATGACGCGCAATTTGCGGAACTCAAAGTGTTGGGCGAACTGGTCCACCGCAGCCGTGAGAAAGGCACCCAAGTCATGGTCGAAGGGCCAGGCCATGTCCCCATGCACCAGATTGAGATGAACATGAAGGTGCAAGCGGACTGGTGTGACGGCGCGCCGTTCTACGTACTCGGACCGTTGGTGACGGACATTGCGCCTGGCTATGATCACATCACCAGCGCCATTGGCGCTGCTCTGGCAGGCTGGCATGGCGCGGCCATGCTTTGTTACGTGACGCCCAAAGAACATCTCGGCTTGCCCAATCGCGATGACGTCCGCCAAGGCGTGATCGCATACAAGATCGCCGCGCACGCCGCGGACCTCGCTCGCCAACGCCCAGGAGTTCAGGAACGGGACGATGCCTTGAGTCGGGCACGGTTCGCGTTCGATTGGAACGAGCAGTTTCGTCTTTCGCTTGACCCGGAAACGGCCAAAGCCATGCACGACGAAACCCTGCCGCAAGATGTCTTCAAGAGCGCGCACTTCTGCAGCATGTGCGGGCCCAAGTACTGCTCGATGAAGATCACCGAAGAGATCCGCGAGATGGCCGCCAAAGACGGGATGCCCACAGGCGAGCTGGTGCAATTGCAAACCGATGGCGAGAACGCAACGGAAAGAGATGATGTTGCTGAGCAAAACGCGCCATAGGCGATGAGTTTTCCGGCGCGGTTGAACAGCAACTGCACCGCACAATTTGCTGATCTTGTGCGCGGATTCAGGTATGATGGATGCCCCACCCATCATCAATCCCGCCTGGATGTCTTCGCTAATGTCTCGCAGTGGCCCTTCCGTCACGTCAGGTCCGCTCTTGCGGTTGGTCATTCCCAGCATCCTTCTCGGCATTCTCTGCGCCTTCGCGCCGCTTTCGCCTGCGGAAAACGCTCCGCTTCAGGAAGTCACCGCTCAAGAGAAAGAGCTTCCGCCAGCCACCGAGCGCAACGTCGATTACACTCGCGACGTGCAGCCGCTGTTGATGAAAACATGCTGGACTTGCCACGGCCCTGACGAGCAGGAAAGCAGCTTCCGCGTTGATTTGCGCGAATCTCTCTTGTCAGGCGGAGAAAGCGGTGAGCCGGCCATCATTCCTGGCGAAAGCGCAAACAGCCCTTTGATCCATCGCGCCGCCGGCAAGGACGGCTGGATCATGCCGCCGGAGAACCAAGGTAAGCCGCTTTCTCGGGACGAGATTGGCATTCTCCGTGCTTGGATTGATACCGGCGCGGAAATGCCGGAAACAAACTCAAGCATCTCAACAAACCATTGGTCGTTCCAGCCGCTGCGGCGGCCCGCGGTTCCACAGTTGTCTGACGAGTCCGCTGCCAATCCCATCGATAACTTTGTGTTGAGCAAGCTGGCGGAGCGAGATCTCCGTCCCACAGCGAGAGCTTCGCGGGCCGATTTGATTCGCCGCGTCTACTTGGACATGCTCGGTCTCGCGCCTTCGCCGGAAGCTGTCGAGGCGTTCGCGAACAACAACTCGCCCTCAGCCTATCGCGATCTTGTCGAACAGGTGCTCGCGAGTCCGCACTACGGCGAACGTTGGGCCAGGCACTGGCTGGACGTCGTGAGGTTCTCGGAATCGGACGGCTTTGAAACCAACCATGAGCGGCCCAATGCCTACCGCTATCGCGATTGGGTGATTCAAGCATTCAACAATGACATGCCGTATGACGAGTTCGTTTTCGCTCAACTGGCCGGCGATATGTCCGGGCAGGACGCCGCCACCGGGTTCTTGGTTGGTGGACCGTACGATATCGTAAAAAGCCCCGACCCAGGTCTGACCGCCATGCAGCGGCAGAACGAGCTTGCCGACATCATCAACACAACCAGCACAACGTTCCTTGGCTTGACGGTTGGATGTGCTCGTTGTCACACGCACAAGTTTGATCCCATCCTGCAAGCCGACTATTACGCGCTCTCGGCCGTGTTCGCCGGCGTGCAACACGGTGAACGGTTGATGAGTTTGCCACCGCAGGAAGAAGCCCGCCGGCAACAGCGCGTCAGTCAGATCGATACGGAAATTGCGGCGTTGCAATCAAAGATCGATGCGCTCAGGCCAGCGCCTTATGTTGGCCGCGTTGTTGTCATTGATGAAGAGAGCGATGATCGCGTGACACCGTTGCAACCGTCCAGCGGCCACGGAGTCAATCCGGCCGGAGCCCAGCGCGGCCATAAGGATGATCTCGGCGATGCAGACAGTTTCCCAAACATCAGCGGCGGACAATATTCGTGGTGGCCCAATCAGCCTGGCCAAGACGTGCTGGCCTATCATCCCAAGTCCTCAGGCAAGTGGCGCGTCTGGCTTTCCTGGGGTTGCGGTTGGGACACTCATTCGCCCAACGCGGAATACATCCTCGATCAGGACGGCGATCCGACAACGTCGAGCGATCAATCCGCAATCGCAACCATCAATCAAAGTGAATTCGCCAATCCGCCCAGCGAAGCACAGCAAACGCAACATCCCCAAACGCCACTTTGGAGCGGCTTTCGCGATGTCGGCGTCGTTGATCTGAATGAACAGAGCGCAATTCTCGTTCGCGGCGGAGTTGACGGAACCGCCATAACGGCGGACATGATTGTCTTGGCGGAAGTGCCCGAGACAGAGCAAACACTTGCGCGGACCACTGGCCATCCGCCCCTTGCGCCGCCGGTGAACGCCAGGTTGAACGTCGAGCACTTCCCACCGCAGCGCGCCAAGTTTGTCCGCTTCACCGTCTTCGCCACAAACTCGGTTGAGCCCTGCTTGGACGAACTCGAAATCTGGTCCGCCGAGGCCGCACCAAGAAATGTCGCACTGGCATCAACAGGCGCGGTCGCCACTTCGTCCGGTGATTACTCCGGCGATCCCAAGCATCAGCTTCCCCACGTCATCGATGGGCAGTACGGCAATGAGCACAGTTGGATTTCCTCCACGCCCGGCGGTGGTTGGGTCCAAATTGAGTTGCCGGAAGCGGCCTTGGTTGATCGCATTGTTTGGGGACGCGATCGCAACCTGGTCTTTGCGGATCGACTGGCGACGAAGTACCAAATCGAATTCTCTTTGGATGGGCAGAACTGGACAACGGCCGTGGATGGTGTGCATCGCGTGCCTTTCGGTGCCGGTCCAAGTGATGACGCTGCGTATCGCCGCGCTTACGCGCGCGCAGTTGGCACGCCGGAAACCGAGATCCTCGCCGCCGACGAGCTCGAAGCGAAGCTCAACGAACTAACCGCCGAACGCGAGATGTTGCGCGCCCGACCGATGGTCTACGCCGGCACATTCCAGCCGCCGCCGGTTACGCACCGGCTGTATCGCGGTGACCCCATGGCGCCCAAGGAGGAAATCGCGCCGGGGAGTCCGCAGGTATTGCATCAGTTGGTTGGCTCTTTGGACTTGCCGGTTGACGCGCCGGAGCCCGAGCGTCGCAAGCGGCTGGCCGAGTGGATCACCGCCAAGAACAATCCGCTTACGGCTCGCGTCATCGTCAATCGAATTTGGCATTATCATTTTGGGCAAGGACTGGTTGCCACCCCGTCCGACTTTGGCGCGATGGGCGCGGCGCCTTCGCATCCGGAACTGCTGGACTGGCTGGCCAGCGAACTGATCGAACCAACAGATGGCTCCGCGTCAAATGGTTCCGCATCTTGGTCGCTCAAGCACATCCATCGCTTGATTCTGCATTCCAACACATACCAACAAGCCAGCACGCCAAACGCCGCGGCGCAAACACTTGATCGCAACTCCGCGCTGCTGTGGAGGTTTCCGCCACGCCGGCTGGAAGCGGAAGCCATCCGTGACAAAGTCCTGCAAGCCAGCGGGCAACTTGACATGGCCATGTTCGGTCCCGGTTTTCTGCTGTTTGTGCCCAATGACAACTACTCAAGAAACTGGATTGCCAAGGACGAGTTCGGCCAGCCTGAGTTTCGCCGGATGATCTACGCGCTCGATCTGCGCATGGAGCATGACGCGGTCTTCGGCGCTTTCGATTGCCCCGACGGTGGCCAGGTAGCGCCCAAACGCACGCGCTCCACAACGCCAATCCAATCGCTTAATTTGTTCAACAGCAAATTCGTTGCACAACAGGCGGAAGCATTCGCGCAGCGCGCAATCGCGGAGTCCGGCGATGATGTGGATGCCCAGATACAACGCGTGTTCGCCTTGGCCCTGCAACGCAAACCAACGGCTGCCGAGCAAGCTGACGCGCAAGACCTTGTGGAGCAATTCGGGCTGACAGCCCTGTGCCGCGCGATGTTCAACAGCAGCGAGTTTCTGTTCTTGCAGTGATCCCAAAGAGCGAAGGCCCCTTCACGCAAAGACTCCGATTCGCACAGACCATTCACAAGTCAGCAAGTTGCCATGTCACACATTTCCCAACCAGCGCTCGATTTGCTTTCTCGTCGCGGTTTTATGGCGCATGCCGGGTCCGGCCTGGGAGCCATCGCGCTGGCGTCGCTGTTGGCGGAAGATGGATTGCTGGCCGCAAACAATGCTGGCCAGGACGGCGCGTCGCAAGCCAACCAGTTGGAGATTGATCCCGCGAATCCATACGCTGCTCGCGATCCCCACTTCAAGGCGGCGGCCAAGAACGTGTTGGTGATCTTCGTCTCGGGCGCGCTCAGCCATGTGGATACGTTTGACCACAAGCCGGAACTCTTCAAGTATGATGGCCAGCCCATGCCAGGCTCTGGCGAACTGGTCACCTTCCAGGGCGAGAACGGCAACCTGACCCGGCCGATCCGTGATTTCAAGCCGCGCGGTGAGTGCGGCAAGATGACCAGCGACTTGCTGCCGCACCTGGGCGACCTGGCCGATGACTTCTGTTTCATCCATTCGCTGACCGGCAAGACCAACACGCACGGCCCCGGCGAAACCTACATGTCGACCGGCTTTGTCGTCGAAGGTTTTCCCTCGATGGGCGCGTGGACGAGCTACGCCCTGGGCAGTGAGAACAATGACTTGCCCGCCTTCGTGGCGATCCCCGATCCGCGCGGTTTGCCACAAGCGGCCGGAAACAACTGGGCCAGCGGATTCCTGCCCGCCGCATTCCAGGGGACCGCATTCAACTCCACGGAACGCATTCGCTATCTGACTCCGCCGGAGGCAATCTCAAAGTCTGAAGACGCCGCAACGCTGGCCTTTCTGCAACGGCAAAATGAACGGCACCTGGAACAGTTCCCCGGCGATACGCAACTGGCCGCCCGAATTGCCAGCTATGAGTTGGCCGCGCGGATGCAGCAGTCCATTCCAGACGTCGTCGGTTTGGATGCCGAGCCCCAACATGTGCTGCAAGCCTACGGCGCGGACAGTCAGAACACGATCAAGGCCGCTTACGCTAAGAACTGTATTCTCGCCCGGCGGTTGATTGAGCGCGGCGTCCGCTTCGTGCAATTGTTCAACGGCGCGTATGCCATGGGCGAAGGCGTCGGCAACTGGGACGGTCATCGCGAGATCGCCAAGCAGTACCCCGGCCACGCGGAGATTCTGGATCAGCCCACCGCCGCGCTCATCAAGGACATGAAGGAACGCGGCCTGCTGGAAGACACGCTCGTCGTGTTCTGCACGGAGTTCGGCCGCATGCCCACTTTCCAAAAAGGCGCGTCAGGGCGAGATCACAACCCCTCCGGCTTCACCGCCATGCTGGCAGGCGCCGGCGTCAAAGCGCCCTTCAGCTACGGAGCGACGGACAGCTTCGGCTGGAAAGCGGCGGAAAACGTCTGCACTGTACATGACTTCCACGCAACAATCCTGCACCTCCTGGGTCTCAACCACGAACGGCTGACGTTCTATCACAACGGAACGCAGCGCCGTTTGACGGACGTGCATGGCCATGTCTTGCACGATGTGCTGGCGTAGATTCGCTTTCTAGCCGTAACAAAACACCCAGCCGCCAGCAAACCCGTGAACAAGAGCTTGAGCAAGAAGCCCAAGCCGCCGCAGTCAGGCGTGCCGGTGTTCAAGCCGTGGAAGCCTGCTCACCCGGCCAAGCTGCAAACGTTCAAGGCGAACTAGACCGCACGAGTGAGTGGAGTGTCTCGATCCGCTCGGCATCGGCTTCCGTCTCGGTCGCAAGCTGTTGAATTTGTAAAAGCTCATCCGAAGTAATCGGCACATCGTATTCAAACAGTTGGTCACACAGCATCTCAACTGCCAACTTGCATTCGGAGAAGTCAGCGTACTCAACCGCATCCGAGATGACCTGCGGATCAATCCGGTCAACAAATTGATTGCCAATGTGCTTGATTCTATCTGCGAGTTGCATGTTCACACTTCAGGGAATTGGAATGCCTTTGATTCGCGTAGACGGATCAGGAAGGCTGTAATCACCTCGCCGGTCGCAGGCTCATACACAGTGCGAATTCTAACACCATCTCTCACTTCCCAAGAAACCCATCGAGCAGGCTTCCCCGGATTTGTCAATGGACCACCACTCCCCGTTTGGGCATACCACTTCGCTTTAGGGTCGGTAATGATGTCAGAAATCTCATGCACAATCTTGTCGGCATCCTAGCTTTGGGAGTAGTGCGTTTTGCCGGGCTGTCCCGGCCCTAGGTGACCACCATTACACGGTCCGTCGCCTTGCAGAATGTGCTTCTTCGCCTTTGGCCGAAAGTAGATCAACTCTGTTTGGGGCGTTTTTAGCACGTCGAAGCCATGTAACACCTAAGTATGCTCCCGTGCCGATGATCTAGCCAGCCCAAGCAACTCCTGACTCTCCCCAAGTCGACTCAGTATCAAAAATCGTGCCCAAGTCGTAAACATCATTGAGAATAGGCCAATTCCGGACTGTAAACTCCGCGACCGCAGCGGCCTGCTGCGCCAGTCGATTGCACTTTGCAACGCGGCATTCCGCCCGGCCAGCCAGACCCGTTGTTCGCCGGCACTGGCAGACTTCGCTTGCCAGCGGCACCCGATGCGCTACTCAATTGGACAAATGTAGCGGTTCCCCATCGTAGACAATCTCGGACTCCTGCAGCACGCTCATATCGGGCACCCCGGGGAGTTCTTGCACGATCCGTTGCACGCGTTCGTTTGAGAAATCTTCGTGCGTGCGGTTGTCGATTCGGCCTGGCTTGATTGTCGCGGCCAGCGCGTTGCCCTGCGATTTGTCCTTGTAGGAGAGCCCCGGCAAAGATGTGTCGCGATGCTCGGTTGTGTGCGGAAAAAAGTGCATTCCGCGCTCGTTCAAGATTGCCTTGACGAAAAAACCGCCCGAGTCGATCGCTGGCAAAAGTAAATCAGCACCGGCGATAACCATCAGTACGCATCCGTTTTGATCCACTCGGTTTGCTCGTACGTTTCAACAAAATCAAACAAATCGCCTTTGAGTTCCTCAGCACGGCACCCCAACGTCGATTCAATCAGCTTCAAAGCTCTTTGCGCTACCACAAGGCCTTGATCAATGACGAGTTTTTTGGGCAAGAATGACTTCGGCAAACCTCCCAATAACTCGTGTAGTGCTTTGAGCACTCGTGGGTTGTTCGCCGCTTGGTAGATCGCGACGACCTTCAATTTCTTGCCACTTCCAAGAAACATCCACTCGGGCACTAAGTCAAATTTTCGGCAGAACCGTAGGATTCGCTCTACGGGCGGCGCGGCTAACTCTCGCCGCAATCGCTGACCTCCTATCCATGTAATCACATCGAGCGAAATGACCTCAGCGTCGTCCACAAAGCAGCACGTCTTAGTCTTGACCCAATTCAAGTTCCGCGGCCAAGGTCTGTTGATGAGAATCTTTCGGGCTTTGCGCAAACACGCCACCGTACGTTTGGCGAGCGCATCGTAACCTCTTTCAAAACTCGGTCCGGTCAGTTCCTCGATGCTGCTGTACTCTCGTTCGATAAGGCCAATCGATACTAAGAATTCTCGACCAAGCGGTGACCATTCCGGATCCGTGGCAGAGTACAGGGTCAGGCCACCATCTTCTAGTTGTGCATACCAAAGGAACGCAGTTCCCCGCTCGAAATCTTCAGGCGCCTCACGAATCGCCTTTGCCCATCGACTGGCAAGAGCATTGGCCACGCCGTCCCACGTCTTTCGACGAACGTCAGCTAGCGTGTAAACGCGATGATTCATGGAGAAGTCCGTGCAGTAGTTCGCACCAAAGTTAGCTGAACTCCGCTACTCTTCTTCAAAATCACAAGCCACGCCTGCGTCTCGCAGGACATTGTGAATGATCTCCAAAGTTCGTTCCTGGTCCTCGCCAGTTGCCGAATGAAAGACAACATAGACCTGATCCGGGTCGATCTCGATCGTGATTGTTTCCGGCCACATATCGTTGGCTTCGTCACTCGCCAATCCCAAGGCCGAGTCAGTTCTTCGTACAACGCGGCCGAGTCCGCTTTGTGCCAATGCTCCCAACAAACGGTTGATTGCTGACTCGCCAAGCGATGGCGACGGTCTGCCGAGGAACTCATTGCCCATTGGTTCAAGCGATTGTCGTGGCGCTGCAAAGAAAGTCACTGACAAAATGGGGTGGCACTGGTGGCACTGGCAAGCGCAGTTTGCCAGTGATTTTCAACGATTACACGCGATTGATACGTTCCCGCGCCGTGGCACCGCAGCCCGGCCAACCAGACCCGGTTGTTCGCCTGCACTGGCAGACTTCGCTTGCCAGTGGCACCCGTGGCGCCACCAACTATATTGACAGCTTACTCACTCCGCGGCCGCGCTCACGTCATAGCACAGCAACAACCCTTGGTCGCGGATATATAACTTGCCGTTGGCGATGACGGGATGGGCCCAGGCTGGCAGGTTGGTGCGGTCCGGTTGCTCGAAGCGTCCGCGAACAACGAGTTCCTCGCGGTTGGGCTCAAGCAAAAGAATCTCGTCTTCTTCGGAACGCAGATAGAGCCGGCCATCGGCCATGGCGAGCGAGCCTTTGGGGCCTGCGCGATCGCGCCAGAGGATTTCGCCAGTCTGAAAGTCAAGGCAGGCCATAAACCCACCTCCATTGCCGCCATTGGCCCCAAACAGGGCCCCGTCCACTACAATCATGCCGCCGTGATGGTTCTGCATGCTGGTGGAAAAATAGACCTCTTCGGCATTCCACGTGCCATCGCTGCCTTGGGTGACTTTGGCCGCACCGCCGCCGTTGCCATACGCCGAAGCCGCGAAGATCAGGCCGTCTTGATAGAGCGGAGTTGAGCAATTGATGCCGTTGCTGTTGGCAGGATGAGCGTATTGCCAAAGGAACTCGCCATCAGCCGCCGCGACGCCAATCACGGCAGTGGCGGTCAGTTGCACATATTGCCGAACGCCTTCAATCTCAACAGCAATTGCGGAGCAATAAGCCGCGCCTGCGCGAGGGCCACGCTGAAACCCTCGGCCACGGCCGCCGCGTCCACGACGACCCTGATTGCGCCCTTGATTGCGGCCGGAGTTCTGGTTGGCGTCCGCTTGTTGATTGGCTTGAGGCGGTTCGCATTCCCAAACCGTCTCGCCGGTCATCTTATCGAGAGCAACCATCACGGCATTCGGCCCGCCAGGCGTGCAGATCACCTGGTCGCCATCGACAAGCGGCGACTCGCGATAACTCCACGTCGGCACAATGCCGCCAAAGTCTTCGGTCATGCTCCGCTGCCAGATAATTTCGCCATCGCTCAAGCTCAGGCAACTCACCGTCCCGCCAAGACCAATCACGTACAAGCGTTCGCCATCGACGGTCGGCGTGCAGCCGGGACCTTCTTGCGATTGCGAGCGTTCTTGCTCATACGCGGGACCAAGGCGACTAACCCAAATCTCGCTGCCGTCATCCTCAGAAATCGCCCAGACAATCTCATCATTGCCGCGGTTGCTCATCCCGTAGATGCGACCACCTGCAATGGAAGGCGCACTGTCTCCGCCGCCCAAACCTTCGACACGCCAGGCCAACGCAGGCCCATCATCCGGCCATTGCTGCAACAACCCGGTCTCTGGCGAAACGGCGTTGCGCTGCGGACCTTGCCATTGCGGCCAATCCTCGGCAAATGAAAGTCCCGCAGCGGAAAGTCCTGCGGAAAAAATCATCACGGCAAACAAAAGTGCGAAGCATCGCCGAAGCTGGGTCATCATGTTTCCTTCTGGAAGTTCTTTCTGTGGTCTAGTGCCACGAGATACGTCTCTCTGAAAACGGTCCGCGGTGAAGTTGTTCGTTCATGTTTGTTGCAGGGCACCGATGTTCCCCACGTGGAACCCTCAATTGAAACACACGCACGGCGGAAAACCAAGCCAATTGAAGTTGGTCACGAATGCCGAAACCGCTCTACATTTGTACCAGAAAAGTCGTTGTGGTTAGGTATGGCCAGGCACACTCGTACTCATGTGAACTCGCTCAGTCGCAAACCTGACTTTGTTCATTCGCCAAGAATGTGAGAGCAAATTCCCACGAAGGCTGCGCAGTGGGCAACACGAGTTTTGAAAAAATCTGCGCCGCGCGGATCTCGCGCGAAAAATGCTTCTCGGCCGAGATCCAGATCCGGGATTACACTCTGGATTACCACCCGGGGTTACCATCCGCCATTGCACCCGGGGTTACATCCGGGCTAACACCCTGGGTCGCGGGCGTTTCTGCCGGGGTTACACCCGGCATTGAGGGCGACTTGGAGAGTTGGCAGCCGGAAATGCTGGCTGAGAGATCCTTTTCGCGCGAAGGTAACGCCTCGCGCGAGGCGAAAATTTGCGCGCGGAAAAACATTTCTCCCATCAGCCTCGAAATTGCTCTTTGCCAATGTGCAGCTATTGTGGCAAGCGCGCCCGTCATTCCGTGGCGGAGCAAAGCGCGCCTCCCGTCATTCCCGTGCAGACGGGAATCCAGTCTATGGCGCGATAAGACGCCGGGTGAAACACACAACGCATGACAAAGCAACACATCCTCCGCTCGGATTGTTGAGCGACAAGAGACTTCAGCTTGACTGGATTCCCGCCTGCGCGGGAATGACGGGGAGGCAGGCATCGTGCGCGCGAACCCTTCCACTAAACGCGGACTCTTCCAATAAACGTAGCGTGGCGGTTGCGATCCTTTTGGCAATCCTGATCAAACGCTGATAACATCTTTGCCAGCCAATATCCCACTGCCGAAACGCTCGAGTTGACACCAGCCCCAACGACTTCTCGGAGCACTTTGCCATGGAGCTTAAGTTGCACATTCAAGGATCAACGGTGCTCAAATCGCTGGAGCGAATCTCTCGGCCAACCGTGTTCGGCTTGTTGATCTGTTTTGTCATTGGCTGCGGTGATCCGGTCCCGACAGGCGATGCGACAGGCAACGCGGACGGCGCCAGCTCGGCGGTTGATGATCTCTTCGCTGATATTCCCAACGTGCCTGTCTCGTGGGATCCCAATGACGAACGCGTCGTCAAGTTCATTGAGCATCTCAAACAAAAAGGCATCACGCTGGAATACGCCGGCGGAGAACAAGGCAAGAACGAAGGCGACTGGAAACTGGTTGCGCCTGCGCCGCCGCCGGACCGCGAGGTGATCTTTTCCATCGCCAGCTTTCCGCAATCGCTGAGCGAGCGCGAAGTTGACGAGGCCAATCTCCACCCCACAACGCTGTATCTGGTCAACACTCGCGCGTACCTGGCGCTGGCTTCGGAATCAACCACAATGCTCCGAGTGCTGAATGACGTGCAGAACAATGAGGCGGCACGCAAGGAAGATGAAGGGCTGCCGAAGCACGACGGTCTGCCAATCACTGACGCCGTGCCGCGCCTCTTCCTTTTCTACCGGCCGGATTTTGAATTCGTCCCGTCGGGCGACGGTTTGTGATGTGGTTGTTAGATGTTGGAGTTGAGCACAGCGCCGCATGATGGTGCTTCGAGCGATGATCTTCGTCTCCGGCACTCCGCGCGAACGCAGAAGCAAACGACAGTCGCACCGATGAGAAAATGGCGGGTTCCGCTCCGCCCGCGTCCCGGCACTCAATCTCCCGGTTGCCAGTCTGCCGGCATGATGAACACCTCGCGCAAAGCCCCTTGTTTGTTGAACTCAAAGCGAACCTGGCAGTCGGCTCGCACATATTTGATCCATGGCCAAACGTAGAGTCCGCATTCTACCGTCTGATCACCGCCGGAGTCTTGTGGATCGCCAAAGAGACCGATGATCTCGGCTCGACTTGATGCTTCGTGAACTCCTTCCATTCCCAAAGCCGCCAACCGTGGTCCAGCTTCCGCCGGGGGCAATTCCGCGAAAGCGTCGTCCGGCACGTAGTCACAATGAGAACAGAGCGCTGATTTGCGATTGCTCTTGAATGAACAATCAGGATCCGCACAGCGATAGAGCGACAGCTCATGCTGGACGCCATCGGCGATGTCTTCAATTTCGCACTCGGCGAATTCCAACTGCCAACGACCTTCGGATTGAGAGGGCGGGTAGTAACTCAAGACATAGGGTCGCAGGCCCTCGCCATAGCGACCTCCGCAAACGTGCGGGACCTGGATTGCGTCATCAAAATCGAGTTCGAATTCGTCAGGGTCTCGCTCCGCTTGTTGCACGAGTTCCCAAACTTCGCACAGCGCCGAGCGCAATTCGGGCGGGACAGGAATCGTCTCGCGGACTTTCTCTTTTGGTTGTTCTTTGAGGCGCGCCATCACTGGTCCCTTTGAGAACTTGGGCTTGATCCATTTATCCCTTCACCTGATTCGGCATATCCTGTTCATTGATCTCCGGCCAACAGTATTCGGTGTCAAAGCCTTCGATATAGAACTCGCAACCGTGAGCGATGGGTAGCGCGGCGAATGCGCCGTCGGCGTTTGCCTGAAGAGCCACGGCTTTGAGCATCTCGCCAATCGGCCTGGCCAGGTCGCCTGTTTCTTGCTGCAACACGGATTCGGTCCCGTCAAGGTGCACGACGCGAACCAGCCCTCGCTCGATGGCTTCGTCAGCTTTCAACCAATCCGCCCTGTCCAAAGCTCGCCCCAAATCAAGATGGAGTGTCCATTCGCCATCGTTCTTATCGCCGGGACGCGTGTCGAATACGAGATCGACCCAAGCGTGTTGAGAATGTTGAAAGGCGATCATGATCATCTGCACTTCATCGCTGCTTCCGGGTCCAGGGTTGGTTGCGGGATCAAAGCTTCGCACGCGCGCGGCGAAGTGCGCGAGAATTGCATCAACGTCTTTGCGCAGGTCCAGCGCACAGACAACTTGAGGTTTGACCCGTCTTGCCCTGGCACCGCCCTGCACGGCATGCAGCACTTCGCCGGCGATATGCCAATCGCGTTCCGGATTGGCGGTCAATTCGTACTCGTCAACGCGGACGCTTGCCAGGTAGTCTCGCAGCTCTTCCCTGGTGCAATTCTGCACGAGCATGGAGACGACCTTAGGAACGCTGCTCTCGTAGTCATCGATGTCGGCGTATTCGTAGGACTCGTCAATTGGGGCGAAACGCCGCAGCGCCTTGGCGACAACTTTCTCCAGCCGAGCATACTCTTGTTTAAGTTTCTTTCTTTGATTCTTGTCCACGGCTTAGCTCAACAAGGACAGCGCGATCCATATGAGGATCGTATTTCGGAACGCGCCACCATGCAACGAAACGCAGGCGTTGCAATTCGCACGTTAGCGTCTTAACCGTCCCGCCATGCGGCCAGGCAAACTTCTTGCCGGTTGGCGGCCAGTTGGCGGACGTGCACGTGCTTGAAGCCCCAGGTGCGGACGCGGAATGCGTAGTCCGGGATTTCGGCGGCCATGTCCCAATCGAGGAACTTGAGTGTCAGCAGCATGCCGCGGATATCGACGCCTTCGTACGTGACGATTTTTTCGACCGTGTCCAAGGTGTAGTTGGGGGCGACGTTCATGTCGGCAACCAGCCAGGGGATGCCGCGAAAGTGTTTGAGACGAACTTCCGCGCCGCGCTTCTTCTCGTGCCAGAAGTTGAGGTTCTGGAGCAGCGACAGATCAGGGTTGGCCGGGTCTACGCCAAAGACCCGCATCCCGCGAGCGAGTAGCGCCTGACTTGCGCCGCCAGGAGCACAGCCAAGGTCGGCGACTCGTTCGCCTTTGCGGAAGGGGAGTCCCGTCCATTGCAAAGCCTCTTCCACTTTATAGTACGCACGGGAGATGACAGGCTCGCGAACGGTGATGCGACAGAAACCGCCGGGCCAGCAGGAAGGATTGGTGGTGGCAAAGTGCTGACCCACCCACCAGGTCTCCGGCTCGACGAGGATCACATCCAGGACGAGCGTCCCCTGCTGGACCCAGGTGCGGAGTTTGGGCGGTGTGGCTTCGGGCGCGGCTTCGGGCGGTTGATCCGCCGCGGCCTCAGTCGGGGCAGGCGATTCTTGTTGCTCGGCAGATTCCTCCTGGCTGGCGCTTTCTTCTGCGGTGGCGATTTCTTCCGAGTTGTCTTCGTTCGCTGGAATCTCGTCAGGGCTCGGTGCGACCGCGGCTTGAAGCGAGGGCACCGCGGCGCGGATCGCCTTGGCCGCATTGATGGCATCTTGCGAGACGCGCGGTTCGTAGTCGCGTTCGC
>CALJLD010000074.1 GCA_937982665.1 uncultured Planctomycetales bacterium | reverse complement strand
GGATTTGCTCTTCGTTCGGAGCGTTTTTGCGCGCTTGCTCGGCTGCGCGACGTGCTTCTTCGATGATCTTTTCGATCTGTTCACGGTTGGGCACGCCGTCCTGGCCGTCCTGTTGGACATGTTCCAGGATCTTCATAACGTGCTGAAGTTGGCCGGTCACATCTGTGTCCAAGCCACCAATCTCGACCTCGACGTCAGACAGTCCCTTTTCGATTTCGCGACTGATGAGCCCTTGCAGGCCGGGCAAACCCAATTCATTGAGTTGGCCGAGCGCCCCCTTGAGGCTGCCTTTGATCTCTTTCTCGATTTCTTGCTGCAGTTCTTCGCTCAGTCCATCGAGCTCGATATCAAGTTCCTTGAGGGCGTCTTCCAGCTCCACGCCTAGTTCTTGTTCCAGTTCCTTGAGCGCCTCGCCAAGCTCCTTCTCGATCTCAAGGCCGGCCTCTTCCAGTTCTTTTTGCAGTTCAGGCAGTTCCTTTTCGAGTTCTTGTTCGAGTTCTTTCATCGCCTCGGCCAGGTCCTTTTCCATCTCTTGCATGGCTTCGGCCAGTTCCTTGGCGACTTCGCCGTCAATTTCGCCAAGCTCTTGTTCCAGTTCCTTCATGGCTTCAGCGAGTTCTTTTTCAATCTCACCCTGGCTGCCGCTTAGTTCCTTTTCCAACTCTTGCATCGCCTCTTCAAGCTCTTTGGCGAGTTCGCCTTCGGCTTCGCCAAGTTCCTTCTCCAACTCACCGAGGGCTTCGGCCAGTTCTTTTTCGATCTCGCCTTCAGCTTCCGCGAGTTCCTTCTCCAATTCCTGCATCGCTTCTTCAAGCTCTTGAGCCAATTCGCCATCGCTATCGGCCAGTTCTTTCTCCAGCTCTTTCATCGCCTCGGCGAGTTCTTTTTCCAATTCGCCTTGAGCGCCGCTGAGTTCCTTTTCCAACTCTTGCATGGCGGCTTCAAGTTCCTTGGCCAGTTCTCCGTCCGCGCCGCCTAGCTCTTGTTCTAGTTCTTTGAGCGCTGCGGCCAGTTCTTTTTCGATTTCGCCTTGCGCACCGGCGAGTTCTTTTTCCAGTTCTTTCATGGCGGCTTCCAGCTCGCGCTGGAGCTTCTCTTCCGCCTGGCGGGCTTCGTCTTGAGCGCTGTCTTGAGCGCTGGTGGCGATCTTCGTCGAATTGGCCTTGGACGGATCTGGCGGTCCTTGCGGATCATCCGCGGCGGCAAAGCTTACCGCGGCCATGCTCATTCCAAGCGTCAACACACACAAGGTGGCCGCGCTGCGCCAAAGGCTGGAGCGCTGCTTGCCGCCAGCTCCCAGCAGGTAATTGATGCGATCGAACAGTTTCATCGGTCGGTCTCCCATTGTCGCGATCAATGCGGGACGCATTGGTGGAGTTTCGCTCTCCGCCAGGCGGGCCGCCGCAAGATGCTGCAAAGTTTCCACGTAAGTTACACGACGCCCCGTGCGGGCAATCGCCCACTCGTCACAACACAACTCACTGGCTTCGCGAACTCGCCGCGACACCAGCCACACGGCCGGGTGGTAAAACAGCCCCACTTCCACAACGCGTTGAAACAAACGGATCCACAAGTCAAAGCGGCGGATATGCGCGAGTTCGTGCGCGATGACCGCCTCTAACATGTCCGGAGTGAGTTGCGCGAGCCAGCTGGCCGGCAGCAATACACACGGACGCCAAAAACCCACCGCCACGGCGTCCCGCACGCGGTAAGAAATGTACAGATGTCGCCCATCCGCAAAGCCAAGTTTGCGCAACAGGCTTCGGTGACGCTTAAGCACATCTTGCGGCAAGGCGAGCCGCCCGCTGCGCAGGTAATAGACCTGGCCGACATCAATCACCAGTCGGGCGACGAACAAACTCACGCCAACCAACCAGCCCAACAAAATCCATTGCGGCCATGGCGAGGCTGCCGCCGTTTGCGTCGAACTTTCTGCTGAGAGTAACGTGCCATCTTGAATGGCCGCCCAAAGCGCGGTTCTTTCCGCAAGCGTCAATTCGGAGATGCTGGACGCTGTCGTCGCGGACATGGTAGGGCCCACGTCATACACGCAAGCGAACGTCACCAACGGCGCGGCAGCCATCAATGTGAGCGCCGCCAGGCTCAGGCCGTATTGTGACGATGCCTTGCGGGCGATTCGCAAGGCAAGCCCCAGCAGCAGCGCAATCAACACGCCCTGCCAGAGAAAGTGCAACAAAGACCAAGCCAAGGCAGTGGTCACATCGGCCGTCGTCCAGTTGACGTCACGCAAGCTGTTCCACAGCGAGTTGATCCACGCGGAGTCAAAGCTCATGCGTTATCTCCTTGCTGTTGTTTGTATTGTTTGATCGCCTGTTCGATAGCGCTGAGCTCTTCCGCGCTGGGCGCTTCCTGGTTTAATAGATGCGCCACCAGGGAATTGGACGAGCCGCCAAACGCGCGCTTGCAAAGTTCGCCCACCATGCGGCCCAGCGTGGTATCGCGGGCGACTTTGGGCGAGTAAACGTACGCTCGGCCTTCGCTCTTTCGCTCCAGCAAGCCCTTGTCAACCATGATGGACAGCAGCGTCATCACGGAGGTGTACGCCCTCTTGCGCCTCTGCGATTTGTTGAGCTTATCCATCGCTTCGCGAACGGTACTGGGACCGTTCTCCCACAAGCATTGGAGCAGCTCCAGCTCGGCTGGCGTTGGTTGTTCTGGCGTTCTGGCCATGGGTTTGTTGCGTTTTGCGAATGTGCGGATTGACGTGGGGAAAGTGCGTCGCGGATCGCAATCCCCCACGGCTTGCGATCAAGCGCGACGCTTGTGCCCGGTCCGGCTTCGCCAGGCAACGAAGGGCATCGTACTAAGATGTTAGTAGATGTCAACAGAAGCTTCGTCCGGCGGCGGATTTTCTTGGGATTTGCGGTGATTTTGTCTCTCAAATGTTTGGCGTTTCACTCAACACTTGAAACGGCCGCCTGCAGATGGTCGGATGGTCGGCGAATTACGGCGCGGATCATCAAGCAGGAATCACGATTCGGAGAAGGATCGCTTGGCCAGGAACAAACCTCGATACCTGGTGTTTGACTCGGAGAGCGTTGCCGATGGCAACCTGGTCTCGCGGCTAAAGTATCCGGATTTGAAGTTGCCAGCAGACGAAGCCGTTGCACGCTACCGCGCGGAGTTGATGCAGGAATACGGTAACGACTTCATTCCGTACACCTATCAGGTGCCAATCTCGATTGCGATCGCCAAGGTGGCCGCCGATTTTGAGTTGCTGGACCTGGTTGTGCTGGACGAACCGGAGTTCCGTCCGCACGTGATCACGGAGAACTTCTGGCGAGGCTGGGAGGCCTACGGTCGGCCTGCGCTGGTGAGCTTCAACGGGCGGACGTTTGATCTTCCGCTCTTGGAGTTGGCCGCGTTCCGCTTTGGGTTGAGCATTCCCGGCTGGTTCAACGTTAAGGAGGTCTCCTATCAGCAACACCGCAATCGCTTCAACGTCGAATCGCACATTGACCTGCAAGAGTTGCTGACGAATTTCGGCGCGACGCGTTTTTCCGGCGGTCTTAACCTTGCGGCCAACTTGCTCGGCAAACCGGGAAAGATGGACGTGCAAGGCGCAATGGTGCAGGACATGTACGACGCCGGCCAGCTGGCCGAGATCAACGGCTACTGCTGTTGCGATGTGCTCGATACGTACTTTGTTTTCCTGCGGAGCCGCGTGCTGTTGGGCGAACTCAAGCTCGAGCGCGAGCACGAACTCGTCACGAAGAGCAAAGCCTGGATTGAATCGGCCGCCGAGACAACGCCAGCCTATGGCCATTATCTGGAGCGTTGGGGGGACTGGGCGAATCCGTGGGGAGAGAGCGAGAGCCAATGAGCTTTCGCGGTGTTGCCGTCCGGCAAGACAGCGGTTCTTGAGCAGTTGCAAATGAAGACCAAACTGTTCTTCAAGCTCTTTCTGGGGACTGCCATTCCGGCGGTGCTGATCTTCGGCGCGCTGCTTGCCGTTTGCGGTTTCGTCGTTGCGGAAGTGTCAAAGCCGCAATTGGACCACGCAAATGCGGCATTGCTCGGCGCGGCAATTGGGATTGGCGTTGCTGTGATCTTCAGCTTGGTCTTGTCGATTGTCTTGTGGTGGGTGCAACTTTACGTCTCAGGCGACCCGCGCGTTCATCACTGCCGCAGGCTGGTCATCACCTCCAGCTTGGAGAATGTCGAGCGGATCTGCATTGACGCGATGGTGCTGTGCAACGCGCGGCCGCAGATCAACCGAAAGTCAGGACGCGTAACGCTCTCAGCACGAACTGGAATCAGCTTGCACAGTTGGGGTGAGAACATCAGCTGCACGATTACTTCGCGCGCTGATGCTTCAAATGGAGTCACACCGCCTCCCCTTCCAGGAGTGTCGCAAGAGTGCGAGCATACGATCGACGTGGAGAGCCGGCCTTGGTGGAAATCGGCATGCGTCGATTATGGAGTGAATTTGAACAATGTTCGCCGCATGACCAGTCAATTGGAGCAGCATGGCGCCAGTCACGTCGTGCTGCCGGACTAGCCCCTTCGCTCAATGCTGATTCGTTATCGCGCGCGAGCACGAAGACCACTGTTGTCAGGCCGAGCGAGTGTTCCACCCACATGAACTGCCCGAACCTTGGCATGCAAGGCCGCGGCGGCGAGATCGGGTTGTTCAATGGACGCTTTGACGCGTCGCCAAGCAGGGCTGGCTAACAGGCCACCGACACGCCTATCCTTCTCGTTTCGGCGCTCGATCTTCCGGCATATACAGTAACCGTCCGCAGCTCAGACACGTAACTTCCTGCGAGAGCATCATCTGGCTGATTTTGTTGGGCGGGATGCGGGTGAAGCAGCCGGAGCAGGTTTCGCCTTCGACCTCGGCCATGGCTTCCGCGCCCATCGATTTGATGAGACGATCGTAGGCCGCGCGAAAATCGCCTGGCAGGGCAGCTTCCGCTTCGGCAAGGTCCGCGTTCAGCCGTTGGATGTCGCCTTCGATCAGCTTCTGCTCATCCGCCAATGATCCTTCCAGCTTGGCGAGTTCTTGCTTGCCTTTGGCCAGGCGGTCTTCCGCGGTTTTAACGGCGATCTGGAGTTCTTCGATCTTGTCGAGCGCCTCGAGGATTTCATCCTCCAAAACGCTGTTGGCCATCTGGTCAGCCGCGATTTGCTCCTTGAGCGCTTGATACTCTTTGTTGCTGTTGGCCGTGTTCAGCTTGGTTTGCAAATCCACAATCTTCGTTTCATTGCTCTTCAACTGAAGCTGTTTTTGATCGGCGGCTACGCGTGCTGCTTGAGCGACCGATTTGGCGGCCGCGTGCTCTTCCTCCAGCTTCGTCACGCCGATGATGCGGGCTTTGACCTGGCGGGGGCCCCGTGCTTGCCGGTCTTGCAGATCGGCAAGCTGCGTGTGGATGCGGTGCAATGTACGGATTTGTTCTGCGGTCATGGCCATGGCGGCTTACTTTCACCTCGCGAGTGTTATCAATACGCCGTGACCAATGCCGACAAAAAAACCGCTGATCTTGCGACCAGCGGTTTGTGGTATGCATCAGCCTGCGGCGGCTTTCTCCAAAAAACCTTGCAGCGATTGGCTGCGAACCGGGTTCTGCAATTTGCGAACGGCTTTGGCTTCAATCTGCCGCACCCGTTCGCGGGTGACCTTGAAGATCCGGCCCACTTCCTCCAGGGTATAGGTATACCCGTCCCCCAGCCCGTAACGCAGGCGGATGATTTCTCGCTCGCGATATGTCAGCGTCTTGAGCAAGGTCTCAATCTTTCCGCGCAGCATGCTGCGCGAGGCGTCCGAATGAGGGTTAGTGGTGCCGTGGTCTTCAATGAACTCGCCGAAGCTGGCATCCTCACTCTCGCCCACCGGCCGATCCAGACTGACTGGCTGCCGGCCGATATCCAACACACGGCGGGTTTCCTCAAGAGGAATATCCGCCGCCCGGGCGGTTTCTTCGGCTGTTGGCTCACGCCCAAGCTGTTGCGCGAGCTTCTTTGCAGTATTCCGCAACTTGGAGAGAACGTCAATCATGTGAACCGGAATCCGGATGGTTCTGGCCTGATCCGCGATCGCTCGCGTGATGGCCTGACGAATCCACCAGGTGGCATAAGTGCTGAATTTGTAGCCGCGACGGTACTCATACTTGTCCACGGCTCGCATCAGCCCTGTGTTCCCTTCCTGGATCAAATCCAGGAAGCTCAGACCGCGATTGCGGTACTTCTTGGCGATGGAGACAACCAATCGCAGGTTTCCGCCAGAAAGCTGGCGTTTGGCGTGCTCGTAGTCCTCAAACTGCCGCTCCATCAGATCGACGCGCTTCCGCAACGTCGTGGGACTTTCCTGGCAATCCAGGATCATCTGATGCAGTTCGCGGCGGAGATACGATCGTTCCTCGGCAATTCGCTCCGGCGTATCAGCCCGGTGCTCCAGGTTGGCGATCTTCTGCTGAAGACGTTCCATCTTGGCGAGAGCCGTCCGCATGTCGTCCATCATCAATTGGACACGTCGCGTCCGCAGGCTGAGTTCCTCAACCAGCACGATGCTGCGGCGGCGACGGTTGATGAAGTGCCGCAGCGCTCGCACACGACGTTCGCGCGGCAGACGCTTGTTGACAAAGCGACGGAACTCACGCTCGTTGGCGGCAAACATGCCCTGCAGCGTGCTCAGGTGCCCCGGCATGCGGGCACTGATTTGCTCTTTGGTCAGCCGCTCCGTCAGTGAGACCTTGATGGTGCGGTCAAACGGCAACATGCCTTGGTGAACTTTGTCCAGCGTGTCGGCCGTGTTCCGCATCGCCAGGTAACAACCCAGCACCGTGCGGCGGAAGCGTTTGCGGGTGAGTTCAATCTTCTTGGCCAGTGAGATTTCCTCTTCGCGAGCCAAGAGCGGAATCTCCGCCATCTGCGAGAGATACAAGCGGATGGGATCATCGCTCCACTTGGCCTGCTCGAGCATGAGTTGCTCAGTGGGCGACGGTTTGCCGTTCTTGGCAGGCGTTCCTTCCGCGTTGATGCGGCCGGCAATCGCCTCGGCGGGAGCGCCTGCATCCGTTACCGGCAAGTTCGCAAACAGCGGATGATCCTCGTTGGATCCTTCCGCCGCAGTAATAGAAGCCGTGGCAGAGCATGCTTCAAGCGGCAGTGTAGCGTTCTCCGGCGGAGCTTCTTCAAACAGCTCTATGCCGCGGTCATCCAGCTCAACCAGCAAGTTGTCGAGCATGTCCGGGTTGACGTCATCATCAGGCAGCACGGAGTTGACCTGATCATAGGTCAAGAATCCCTGTTGCTTGCCCAAGCTGACCAACTCTTGTAGTGCGATTGCGAATTCCGGCACGGAAATCCTCCCTGACGCTGCCAAGGCAGCGCGTGGTCCGTTGCATTTGGTGATTGCAACACAGCCCGCGGGTGCGGGTCATGCTTCAATCTGACGACGCGCGCAGCCTACCCGTCCGTGGGCAGGGAAATTCCCTGCTGGCGCCGTTTTTGAGCGATTAGCTCATTGAGATCGAGTTCATCTTCGTTGAGTTGTCCAGAGCGCAGCGCGCTCAAACGACGGGCTTCACCTTCTCGGGCGAAGCTCGCCACAACATTCGTCAGCAGCTCTCGCAACTCCGCCGGGATATCATCCTCGGGGCGACCCTCCATGCGGGTTTGCCCATCTTCGGCCAATGCCGTGATCCGGCTTTGCAGTTGCAAGTCATCAATTTGTAGCAGCAGGCTTTCCACGCCTGGCGCAATTCCCTGGTCCTCTAGTGTGCACAAGGCATCGAAAAGTTCGCGCGATTCCGAACAAGTGAAATGTTCCGGTTGCAGCGCTGCGCGAACCTCCGCCAGGCACTGCGGCGCCAGCAACAAGTCCTCAAACAGTTGCCGCTCCCACTTCGCCATCTCACTGTTGGCCGGTTGCTGTTCGCCACGCTGTTGTTCAGCGCGTTGTTGTTCAGTGCGTTCTTGTTGTGACCGGCTTGTTTTTCGCATCTCACCAATGCGGCGACGCAGCGATTGTTCGTTGATGCCGCTTCGTGCCGCCAAAGTTGCCAACAGCGCGTCTTCCTTCATCCGCTGCTCTGCAGTCGTCGATGCGGAAAGCCGCGGAGCTTGGGCCATCACGGTCAAGACTTCATCCACCGCCGATTGCACAACGTGAGGACTGACGTTCTTGTCCAAGTTTGAGCGAACCTGGTTCAGCTTGTAGTCCAACGCGTCGCCTGCCGAATCGATCAACTTTTGGAAAGCGTCCACACCTTGCGAAAGTAAGAAGTCGCACGGGTCCGCATCATCCGGCAGCGTGAGCACGCGCACGTCCATTTGTGCCGAGACAAACAACTGCAACACTTCCGCTGCCCTGCGTCGCCCGGCTTCGTCGCCATCCAGCACCAGCACAATCTTGTCAGCGAACGGACGCAACGCCTTGATGTGTCCTTCGCCCACGGCGGTACCCAAACAGGCGACGACATTCTTCATGCCGAGTTGATGCGCCATCAAGCAGTCCGTGTAACCCTCCACAACCACGGCCGTGCGGCTGCGGGAGATCGCGTCTCGCGCGACATCAAACGCATACAGCAAGCGATTCTTCGCAAACAGCGGCGTCTCCGGCGAGTTCACATATTTGGCCGCACGGTCATCGGCGAACTCCGGCAAGATGCGGCCGCCCAGCCCTACGTCGCGGCCTTGCGGATCACGGATGGGGAACAGCAACCGCCCACGAAAGCGATCGTAATAGTCGGAACGTTGTTCGCCGCGGCCAATCACGCCCGCTTTCTCAAGTCGGGCCAGCGTTCCGCCTTCGGCTGCGGCCAACTGCTGGATCCAATCCCACTTGTTGGGCGCAAAGCCCAAGTGAAAACGGTGAATGGTGTCGTCCGTGAAACCGCGGCTGGCAAGATACTCACGCGCGGGAGCCGCGTCAGGGGCGGTTAGCAAATTCTGGTGGTACTGCCGCACAGACCAGGCCATGGCCGCAAACAGTTTGGACTTTTCATCCCGGGCTTGCGCCGCGCCAGGCGTTTGTTGCAATGTGATGCCGGCACGGTCCGCCAACATTCGCAAAGCGGCCGGAAACTCAATGCCTTCAATTCGCATCACGAAGTTGAAGCAATCGCCGCCCAGATCACACACCCAACAACGATACGTTTGGCGTTCCGGGTTGACCGTCAGGCTGGGACGAGAATCGTCATGCCAGGGACAAAGCGCTTTGTATTGGCGTCCCTCGCGGCGCAAATCAAGATACCCGCCAACCAGTTCGACAATGTCGACTGCTTGACGCACTTGTTCTTTCGCGTCTTGGAACGACCTTTCGGTCAAGCGCGGCTCCTGGGTCTTTCCGCCTCGACTGAACTAATGCGAACGCGCACGCGGCATGTGCGATTCGCTCGATTGTTGTGCGCTCTTGCGGTCATGAATTGCGGGTTCACTTCGCAAAGAGCATTGTCCGTCCAACAATGCGGTCGGGGATTATAGGGACGCCCCCAAACACGGTCAACGCGACAAAATCATCGTAACTGCTGCGCAAGCAATGACTTTGCATTCATGCGATCATTGACGCGATGCAACTTCTCCTTTCCCGTCATTCCCGCGCAGGCGGGAATCCAGTGCGTAACTTTGTTCTCTGGATTCCCACCTGCGCGGGAATGACGAAGGGCGAAGCACAACCGCACCTTCACTCCTGTGCCTCAATCATCCGTGCCATCAGTTATTCGTACCTTCAATCATTGCGACCACTGCAATCGATTCTACCGGTGATGTGTTCAATCACAAGCAATCGTAAACACGGGGGTTTCTGCCTGGCAGAGTCGTATGTTTGCCAGGGTCTAATTCCCGCGAGAAGTCCGTACGCATTCCGCGATTGAGCAATTTGATGCCGCTGTTCGCGTCCACAAGTGATCTTCGCAACGATGAAGCGCTGCTACGCAAGCAACGCTTTGGCGTGATCATTGTTCGCGACGGCCAATTGCACGAAGTTCGCTTTCGGCTTTGGCCAAAAGTGATCTCCATTCCGGAAGTCGGCTTCCTCGGCAGTTGGCGGCATCGCCACATACGCCGTGACGAGTGCCGCGTGTACTACAACCAGCCGTGGGGGCATGCTTCGTTCCTCGCGCTGCGTTATTTGGAAAGCGGCGTCGGCACAAGTTTGCGCTCGGTCAATGTCGCACTCGCCGTCCTGGACGAAATCGCGCGGCTGAAACAAACCGCCGCACTGTTATGCGACGCGGCCAGCTTTCGGCTCTCGCCGCGTGTGATGCAACGCTACGGCTGGGAGTCGCACAAGCAGCAGCGCTGGCATCGCAACTACATCAAGCGGTTCTATGGCGAATATCCTGAGCTTTCTCCGCAGATGCGGATGATCTTGTACGGCGAGAAAAACGAGCAAAAAGCCGCCGTCAAGCCAACGCCACAACGCGTTGAGCCACCGACAATGA
>CALJLD010000073.1 GCA_937982665.1 uncultured Planctomycetales bacterium | reverse complement strand
GCGCGATTGATTACGCAAACCGACGATGATCCGCCCCGCGCGGAGTAGCTCTTTCGCGCAAGAATCAGGTATTAGCAGTTCACCATATCCAGTCCGCGGCGCTGCGTGCGTCACGTCAGTCGCGAAGAGAGAATACTCCGTCTCTCGCTTGGCGAAAAAACGCCAGCTCAGCATGAGCGACTATCGTTTGGCGGGGACAATCGGTTCAGGCAGTTCGCCGAACTCGTCACCTTTGCTAGTTGTTGCCAATTGATGCCCGGCGGCCGCGATGGCATCGGCCGCTTCGCGACATGCTGCCGCGTCATCAGCAAGCGAGAACTCATCATCGTCGACTTTTGCATACAACGGGGCCGCCGCGCTCAACGCCGCCTGCAAGGCGTCGGGCGTTTCGGTCAATTCCTCAGCGATGTCTTCGGCCAGGTACTCGTAAGCGTCCAGCACCCTGTCACTAGCGTCTTCGTAGAATTCGCCATCGGGATCGGTCGCTTTCGCCAGGTTGCGGAGAGCAATTTCGAGTTCCGCCATCGCACCCAGGACAAACCTCAACCGCTTGCGTCCGGCGACGGTACGTCCTGCCGGCGCGTGTATCTGCTGGAGCCAGAGCGAAGAGACTTCGCTGTTGAAGTCTTGATCGAGGTGATAATTGTGCCGCAGCTCCGGCAGGAACGCCTCCGCGAATTCAAACGCGCGAGTGCCTGAGGAATGGCCGGCGTTGACGAGGGCTTCCTCGCCCACGGCGTGGCACGCAAAGCATCGCAGCGCGAGCGAATACAAATCGTACGGACTGTTCTTGCCCGCGGCCGCGTTTCTCTCTAACCGATCCGCGAAGTGTGCCGCCGTTTCGTGCTGGCGCAGAGTGCCGGCCGGCCCGTAGACGGCATGCGAGTTGAGCCAACCATTCACGCCACCGGCCGGGTTGTGGCAAGATTCGCACGAAACGCCGGGCACGACGTCCGGCTGGCCGAACTCGTCAACGCGCGGCGTTGCATGACAACGCACACATACGGAATCCACCGCAATGCGGTCCTGTGGGATGCCGAGTCGCTCCGCGTAGTCGCGGGCTGTTGCTTCCGTGCGCAGCAAGTCAAATGCGCGACCGGCGTGATGCGTTGTCTTCCAGTGGTCAAATTCAGACTGGTGGCAAACGCGGCATTCGCTGGGGCCCACGACATGTGCCGCGTTGAACTCAGTTCGCGGTTGGTCTGCCGGGAGTGCCGCGCTCGATGCATTATTGCGGAAAGAAGCGACAACAATCGTCGCGCACACTACGCCAAGCGCGACGGCAGCAAACAGCGCTTGTGCGACGAGTTGTCGCCATCGACGCTGGTGTTTTCTTGGATCTCGCTTCATGTTGTACCGCGCCGGTAAACCCAACAGTTTAATTCCTAGTTGCCCGGCTGATAGACTTTTCCCATCACGCGGGGTGAGATGCGGATCGAGTCGGGCAAATTGTCGCCGTGAGGGTGCGTGGCCACAAACGCTGCGGCGATTTTTCCCACGGAATCCGCCGCCGCCGAATACTTGTTGGCGTCATCGGCGGTCAGTTCGCGAAGCGCGCGACGCGCTAACTGATAGTTCTGGGCGACCTCCGCAAGACCGCTCAGTTCCGGCACGTCGAGTTCTGTCAACGTTGAAACGGCGTCATCAATCCGGTCAGCAACTTCACGGCCCAATGATCCCCGTTCCGTCGAAGTGACTTGCGCGCGAATTCGCAGGCTCAACTCCAGATCGGCGAGTTTGCCAGCGACGAACATCAACTTATCACGACCTGCGGCCGTACGATCGTTGGATTGGGCAAGCCAAAGCGATGGGGCCTCGTTGTTTTCGTTGCGGTTTAGCAAGAAGTTGTGCCGGACTTCGCCTTGCGACCAGCGAACAAACTCAAAGCCGGAAGAGGTGGGATGGCCGGCGGCCAGAAGTTCTTCGATGGGAACAATGTGGCAAGTGAGGCAATTCTTGGCGACGGCCAACACGTCGCCGGCGCGATTCATGCCGGCGGCCTGGCAATCCGCCATGCGCTGTTCGCGATGTTGATTCGACTCGGCAATTCTTTGCGCGAGAAGTTCGTTCAAAGAAGAATCCATTCCGTTTCCGTAATCGCCGTGGATTCTGTACCAGCCTGAGTCTCCGCCGGCCGCGCCGTGGCACGATTCACAAGAGTTTCCACCAACAACGGTTAACCGGCCCTGCGAGACCATTTGCGTTCCGTGGCATTGCGTGCAAACGCTGTTTGGGCTGGTGATTTGATCCGGGGCGATTCCCAATGCCGCGGCAAAGTCAGGTGCCTTCGCGTGCTCAAGCAATTGCCAGGCTCTGCTCCCGTGCGAGGAAGCTTCCCAAGCGGCGTGCTCTTGATCGTGGCAGGTCTTGCAGTTGTCACGTCCAATGACCTTGGCGGGATCAATGAGTTGGCCCGCAAGGTTCTGCTGCTGGTTGCGAGTTGGAGATTCTGCCAGCGAGACAGGCCTGGCGAACAGCAACGAGAACGACACGCTCGCCAGCACGGCGAAACAACACGCGGCGAATGAGATCAATCGCCAAGATTGTGAGAAGCGCCTGGATTGCATGTTGGTGTCCTCCGTGACCTTGCTTCAGCGAGTTGCGCGAGTTGGCGCAGTGGCGGTT
>CALJLD010000072.1 GCA_937982665.1 uncultured Planctomycetales bacterium | reverse complement strand
GCCGTGCAGAAGTTCATAGTATCGTCGTGCTGAATTCACAAAAAGAGGGATTTCCGCAGAATGATGCAAATGGATGCAGCTGCTTTGCATGGAGGACGTTGCCACGCGCGCCCGCCCTGGGAAATCAGCTGATTTCCCAAAACGATCAGCTGGCCGACGTCCGTGTCAAAAACACGTCGCCGGCATTACGTTGGCGTGTTTTCCCGGATCGCTGTGATGACATCTTGGGCGGCGCCGTAGAGTTGCCACAACGGATGAGCGCCGGTCGCCAACTCTTCTTCCGGACAGGCGGCCATGAATAGCCCTTTATACGTGCGCGCGTAGAATTTGACCTCGCCAACGCGCGGCAGGCTCGGAGCAGCGACTGCCAGCAACTTGGGCAGTTCGATATTCGCCCCGTGGAGCAGGACGCCGGCTGCATCGAGAACCGGTTGATGTTCCCCGGCGCCGATGACTCCCCCTCCACTGCCGAAGTACAGGCTAATTGTTCCGTCCGCAATGACGACAAGGGAAACAACTGCCTCGGCGTAGCCGGTTTCCATGATTAAAGCCCAGACGCTGCCAGTCTGCGACTCCTGCAGGCCGATTTGCTCCGGCGAGTAACTGAAGACCCTCGATCGCAATTCCGAGGTTGGGGGAACCGGCTCTGGCGCAAGTGTCATCATCGCTCCCTGTGGTTTGAAGCCTGTTAACGCGGGCAACGGAACAGGCATTCAACCATGTCACGACGTGGATTGCCACTTTCCATCCACGGAACGCCAGACTCCCGGCGTTTTGCATTCGTCTCGCAGGATGTCCGGCAAGCGGTCAGGGCGAACGTTGTCGTAGCAGACGAGTTGGGCAAACCGTTCGATCGCCCTGGGCATTCCCACTGCGGTAAAGCCGGCATGACCCGTGGCCGGATAAGGGCCGCCGTGATTCATGGCCGCCGTGACGGCTACGCCAGTGGGCATCTTGTCGTTCAAGATTCGTCCCACGCGCTGCCGCAGGTCTGGCTCCACTTGGCCGTAGGCGTCATCGTCGGAGCCATCGCCGGATGAGTAAATGCAGCCCGTCAGGTTGCCCTCGAGGCGGCGGACAACGGCGTTCATTTCCTGCACGCTCTTGCAGAACACAAACAAAGAAGCGTTGCCGAAGAGTTCGGTTTGATAGCCTACGGCATGTTGCTGGAATGCCTGACCGGTTGTACTCAAGATTGTGTTAGGACAGCGAAAGCCTTCCGGCGAGCAGGACGTGTTCTTCGTCAAGCGTTCCGCGCCGAGCGAAAGCACTCGGTCCAGCCCTGCGGAAAGCGACGAGGCGACGCCGGACGAAAGCAGCACGCCGGCCGCGGCTTCGTCGAACGCCGTCGCAACATCCGCGGCAAACTTCCGCGAGCGTTCGTCATCCATCAACAGCACCAGCCCGGGGTTCGTGCAGAACTGCCCTGTGCCCATCAGACAACTTGTGGTGAACTCGCCGACGAGTTCATCGCCGCGTTCCTGCAAAGCGCCCGGCAAGATCACAACGGGGTTGATGCTGGAAAGTTCCAGATAGATGGGCTTGCCGGCCTGATCCGCCGCGGCTTTGAGTTTCAATCCGGCGGCGCGGCTGCCCGTATAACCAGTCGCGGCAATACGTGGATCAGAAACGAGCCGTTCGCCGTCCGCGTGGGACGTGCGATACAGCAACTGCACGGTTGCCGGCGGCAAAGAGGTTTCGCCAATGGCCTTGGCAGCTTCTTCCGCGAAGATTCGCGTGGTGCCGGGGTGCGACGAATTCGCCTTGGCGATCACCGGATTGCCAGCGGCGATGGCTGCAGCGAAATCTCCGCCGGACGCACTGCCGAAAGCGAACGGAAAGTTGTTGGGACCGAAGACGCAAACCGGACCAATGGGTTCCAGGCAGCTGCGAATGTTGAGCGACGTATCGATCGTCGGTCGGGCCCAACTCGCTGTTCGCGCGGCCGCGGCTGCTTGACGCAATTGGCCAGTAGTTCGCGGCAGTTCGACATCGGCCAGGCGGGGCTTGACCGGCAGGGCCGTTTCCTGGTTGGCCATTTCGACCAGTTCGCCCGCCCGACCTTCAATCCGCTCCGCAAAGCGGTCCAGGAATGCGGCGATGGTGTCTCTGGGCGTTTGTCGCAACACCGCGAAAGCGTCCGCTGCAGCAGAGAGCGCTGCGTCAATGTCTTCCCAAGCGCTGACCGGGTAGGCTTCAGGAAGTTCGTCGCCGGTGGCCGGGTTGGAGGCTTGGAAGGTGGCACTTGCGGAAGCAGGCCGCCAGGTACCGTTGATCAAGACGAGTTGAGCAGACATGAGTCGAGCCGAGAAAAGCGTTATGGCGATTTGACGGATGCGGGTGACAACAAATTGCGCCGCTCAGCCTATGCCATTGTCCTTGCGCCCGCTACCGGCTGCGCAACTCCTCAGCAAAGATACCCACATGAAGTTTTCGTTGACTATCTGCGGAGTTCGGCGAAAACGCCAAAACCTTCAAACCCCAGGAAACCCAGCGTGGGCGAGCCAGCTTCGGCCCAAAGCTGACCCTCATATTGGCCCTGCACGGCGAGTTGAGATCCGTTCGCGAGAATCCGCGTCCATTCCAAGCCAAAGCTAAGTTCTCCAATCCCAACGACTTCGTCCGCGTCATTAAGTCGTAGGAAAGGCGCTGCCGGCGGCATACCAACGTCGCCCAATGCTACACGGCTGAGATTTTTCGAACCGAACAAAAGTGCTCCGCCACCGCGCGCCACTGCGGCGAATCCGGTGCAGCCGATTGGTCGACGGAAGTCAACGCCGACTGCGGGGCCAACGCCTTCGTAAGTTCGAACCCAGTTCAACGCTCTCGGCATCCCTCCGCCGACAACGGACGTTGAAATTGTCTGCTCCAGGCGACCGTATCGGAGCCCCGCTCCGCCATTGATGCTTACTTTGCCAAACTGCATTTGCCCTGTGGCCAGCAAATTGACGATGTCGGTCCGCAGCCCGTCTTGCGCTACCAGCGTCTCTCCCGGCATGCTGGCCAGAATGGTCGCCGGAAAGATGATCGTGACGGCGTGTGATCCGTAGACGAATTGCCCGTCAGCTTGAACGACTATCTGGTCTCCATCGGCATCGAACTGCCAATAGTCAGCGCGCACGCCCAGCCCGGAAGGCGTTTGATATCCCAACCAGACGCGCGGCGTTGCGCTGTAATCGTACGAAAAGGGAATCAGGTCGAGTTCGCCGCTACCGAGGTTTGTGGCGGAAACCTTAAACGCTTCTTTGAAATGCGGCTTTGCGAAGACTGCCGCGGCGCCGCCATAGAGCCTGCCGGTTGAACATGTAGTTGTTGGGCAGCAGGAGCAATTAGCCCCATACGTTTCAAGCGAGCCGTATTCGCGCACGTGGACTGGAATCTCAGATATGGCAGCATCGCTGCGCAACGATGCAACTTGGGCTTCCAACTCAAGCAAACGCTGCTGGAGCCCAAAGTCATCTTGAGCTTGCGCGGTAGTGACAACTGGAAAAGCACAAGCGCATGCGACAAGCAGAAATGTGGTTACGATCCTGTAGACGCGCATGGCTCCATCCCCCTTGATCGGTTAGTGGTACTGCTAGCTGGCAGTCACGGCCACAACATAGCAGCCCGCTAAGATGTATCGGTTAGAGGGGCTGTGCGGATGAAGCAGGATTTGCTGAAGCTGTTTCGTTAGTTGCCCGGTTCGCCTGTGGCTTTTAGCGACTCATACATTTGGCTCACCTTCGGGCGTTGGCCACGGATGTGTTGAGCCAACCGTTTCTTAGCTTTCCGCCTGTCCCGATTCGAAATAGCTTTGAGAATGCTTCTGTGTTCAGCGGCCGCTTCGCGAATCACGATATCGGTCATCGCGGCTTGATCAAACAGCGCGCTGAAGTAGCCACCGTGCCGCGCAAAGAAGTCCACGATGTAGCGGTTGCCGCACTGTTCGATCCAATACTGATGCAGGCGATTGTCGATCTGCTGCCGCTTGGCCGCTTCGCGCGAATTGCCGGAGAGGAACAACTCAATCCGCGCTAGCTCCAGTTTGTCCCAGGCGAGATCAAGAGCTTTGAGTTCCAGGGACTCACGCACGTCCAGGTACTGCAGCATGTCAGCTTCCTGATAAGCGCGGATTCGCCAGCCGCGACGCGGCACGTGTTCGATCAAACCACGGCCTGCGAGCGTGCTGAACACACGGCGGATGACGCTCCGACCGACGTCGAACTCCTCGCAGGCGGCCTCTTCCCGCAAAAAGCCCGTCTCACCAAGCAAGCTGCGGCGTATCACATCCGCTGTGATGGCCTCGTCGGTCGCGGCCTGGCCGCGGTTGGTTTCCGGGAATGTTGCGATTGCGGGACTTGTTGGGCTGCTCGGCCCAGCTTTGCGAGTGTTCTTCTTGCTCTTACCAGTGCCGTTTGGAACTGCTTCACGTCTTCCGGAAACGCGTTTTCCGGATACCTGTGCCAGCCGGCCGTTAGGACGCTTCTCCAAGTATTTTTCGGCAATCAGGTCGCGGACCGCCTGGCGGACCGGCGTGTGACTCACGGCATAGTGCTCGGAGAGGGCGGTGAGCGTGAGCTTGTTGGGCAATGGTTCGCCAGCGGCGATTCGCGTCTTGAGGTCAGCCTTGATGTATTCGGTGATCGTCATGCGACGCGGCTTTGGCGACGGGCGGGCAAGAAAGCTTCGGAATATAATTGACATTGCGCACAATGTCAAAATAATGGGCGGCATTCTTGTGCGCTCAAAGAGTGCGCTTTCGCGCGCTGATCTGCTTTGTTCGCGAAGCTTCACCATACGCAAGCAACTCGCCACACATACTTCTCACCACAAGGCTTTGACTATGAAAGTCAACTGGCAAGGCGTGTTCCCCGCCGCCGTGACTCACTTCCATCAGGACCAGTCTTTGGATTTGGATTCCACGTTGAAGCACATCGATGCCATGATCGATGCCGGAATTCATGGCGTGATCATGCTCGGTACCGTCGGCGAGAACTGCTCGCTGGAATATGGCGAGAAGCAGGAAGTGTTGCGGGCGACTGTTGAACATGTCGCGGGGCGGATTCCCGTGCTTTCCGGTGTGGCGGAATACACGACGAAGCTCGCTTGCCGATTTTCCGCTGATGCACAGAGCGCCGGCGTTGATGGTTTGATGGTTTTGCCGGCGATGGTTTACAAGTCGGACCCACGCGAGACCGTGGCTCACTTTCGGCAAGTGGCCGCCGCCAGTGATCTGCCGATCATGGTCTACAACAACCCGGTCTCGTACGGCGTGGACATCACACCGGAGATGTTCCAAGACCTGGCCGATGAACCCAAGCTGGCGGTCATCAAGGAATCGTCCGAGAATGTTCGTCGCGTGACGGATATCAAGAACGCCTGCGGCGATCGATATGACATCTTCTGCGGTGTTGATGACCTTGCGCTGGAGAGCGTGTTGCTGGGCGCGGTTGGTTGGGTCTCTGGGTTGGTCAACGCCTTCCCGGCTGAGAACGCCGCGCTGTGGCACTTGGCCACCAGCGGTCAGTGGGAAGAAGCGCTGGCGATCTACCGGTGGTACACGCCGCTTTTGCATTTGGATACTGACGTCAAGTTGGTTCAGTACATCAAGTTGGCCGTCGCTGAATGCGGGCTGGGATCGGAACTGACTCGCGCGCCGCGGTTGCCGTTGATTGGCGAAGAGCGCGAACGCGTCACCAAGATCATTCGCGATGCCTTAGCGACACGGCCTGCGCTTCCGGAACTGGCGCAAAGTTAAATGCGAGACGCTCAAGCGTTTGCTGCACATTTCTAACTCTTGAACACAACTCATTCGCCGCGCCGCCCTCCGGCGAATGTTCCACGTGAACCCAAATCCACAGAGGAAACCATGTCGAGGAAAGCGATGATTCGGCTGGGCCTGTTGAGTTCTGTCTTAGGCGGCATTGTGATCCTGGCCGCACTCTCGGAGACAGGAATTGCGACTGAAGAAAACCAGGCGGCTGGGCGTTCCGCCGACGTTGTTGGTTCAGAAAGTAGTGTTGGCGCGGGCAAAGCTGCCCAATCGCCAGCACCGCAACAAGGTCGGCGGGGCCGAGGTGGATTTGGCGCATATAAGCTGCGTTTGGAAGACCATTGGTTGGCCGGCAACACCAAGTTTTGGTACCGGAATGATCTCGCTCGCGGCGCGAAGGAGTTCATCCTGGTCAACGCGAAAGCCGGGACCAAGGAGCCAGCGTTCGATCACGACAAGTTGGCCGCCGCACTCTCTGACCGGGTGGAGAGTGATTTCGACGGCGATCATCTGCCGTTTGATGAAATTGTCTTCACGGACGACGAGAAGTTCATCCGCGTTCATGCCGAAGGTGGCATCTGGGAATGCAGCCTAGAGAACTATGCGTGCAAACGGATTGGGGATGCGCCGCAGGACAACGGTGATGGCCGGCGTGGGCGCGGACGTCGTGGCGGACGAGGCGGAACGGGCGAAGCAGCTCCTTTGGCCGAAGAAGCCAATTCTTGGCCACACGGATTGCTGGGAGAAGTGCCGTCGGATGCCAACCAACTCGTCCTGGCCGGCAATGAATTCGACGTGTTTGAGGAAGAAGCGGACGCAGCACCCTCAACGTTATCGCCACAACGACAAGGTCGCGGCCGTGCAGGCCGTGGCGGCCAAGGGCGTCCATGGGTTTCGCCGGATGGGAAATGGTCAGCGTTCGTGCGCGAGAATAACGTCTTTGTTCGGAAGGTTTCGGCCGAGCGAGCTGACGACAGCAACGATGGCGCGAATGACGCTGAATCCACTGAATCCGATGCAGAGGAAGTCCAGCTGAGTTTTGATGGCGAAGAAGGCAACTCGTATGCTTCGTTCTCCTGGTCGCCCGATTCCAAGACGCTCGCCGCATTCCGCATCGAACGCGGTGACCAGCTACAGGTTCACTTTGTCGAGTCTTCGCCAGCTGAAGGCGGCCGCGCAATCCTGCATAGCCGCAACTACGCTTTGCCAGGCGACAAGTTTACCGCATATGAACTAAATCTCTTTGAGATTGAAGACGCCAATCATATCAAGCCGGAGTTGGAGCGGGTTGACTTTGGACGCCCACGTTTGCGCTGGAGCGAAGACGGAAAAAGCTTCACCTATCAAAAGGTTGATCGCGGCCACCAACGTTTTCGGGTGATTCGTGTGGATGCCACGACCGGCGACTCAAGCAATATCATTGATGAACAGACCGAAACGTTCATCTGGACGGCGCATGGCGGCTGGCCGTACGTCAATTACCTCGATGATTCCGGCGAGATCATTTACGCCTCGGAAAAGAACGGCTGGAGGCACCTGTATCTCTATGACGCAGAGACTGGCCAACTTAAGAATCAAATCACGCAGGGAGAATGGGTTGTCCGCGGAATTGATGAACTGGACGAAGAGAACAGGCAAATCTGGTTCCGTGCCAGCGGCATGAAGGCGGATCAAGACCCATACTTGATTCACTATTATCGAGTGAACTTTGATGGAAGCGGTCTCACAGCGCTGACGGATGGCAATGGCGATCACTCGATTTCCTATTCTCCGGACAAGACCTATCTCATCGATTCCTACTCTCGGGCTGATGCGCCGCCCATTCATGAACTGCGGCGAGTGGATGATGGGTCGTTTATCCTGGAGTTGGAAAAAGCGGACGTTTCGCAATTGGAGGCTACCGGTTGGAAGCCGCCGGAAGTCTTCACCGCCAAAGGTCGCGACGGCGAGACGGACATCTGGGGGCTGATTCATCGCCCTGCTGACTTTGATCCGGAAAAGAACTATCCGATCATCGAATACATCTACGCAGGCCCGCACGATTCGCACGTGCCCAAGTCATTCTCGCCGGGAACGCGCTTCGCCAATTTGCATCGCCTCGGTTTCATCGTTGTGCAGATTGATGGCATGGGCACGGCCAACCGCTCCAAGGCGTTCCATGACGTCTGCTGGCATAATCTCAAAGACGCCGGATTCCCGGACCGGATTGCCTGGATCAAAGCCGCGGCTGAAAAGTATCCCTACATGGATACGGACAACGTCGGCATTTACGGAACGTCCGCCGGTGGCCAGAACTCGACAGGCGCGTTGCTGTTCCACGGTGACTTCTACAAGGCGGCCGTCTCCGCGTGCGGCTGCCATGACAATCGCATGGACAAGGCCTCGTGGAATGAACAATGGATGGGATATCCGGTTGGTCCGCACTACGGCGAGAGTTCCAACATTGACAACGCCGGCAAACTGGTTGGCCACTTGCTGCTGATTGTTGGCGAGATGGACACCAACGTGCCTCCGGAGTCAACGTATCGCCTGGTTGACGCGCTGATCAAAGCCAACAAGGACTTTGACTTCCTGGCGATTGCCGGCGGCGGTCACACAAGCGGGGGCGGCTACGGTACGCGGCGTCTGGAAGACTT
>CALJLD010000071.1 GCA_937982665.1 uncultured Planctomycetales bacterium | reverse complement strand
CGAGCAGTAAATCTCCTCTGCCCTTATCCTCCTGTTCTGATCATAGACCCAATAGCCGCCCCAACTGGCGAGGCTGCCGGTGGTGAGGAGGGCGCTGGTGCCGAGGAGGAACTTGCGGCGGGTTTTCTTGGCAGCTTGTTGACGTTGGAAGTCTTCGAGCCGTTCGACCAGGTCATCCGCCGATGGAATGCGTTGATTGAGTTCCTGCTTGAGACAGTCCAGGCAGATCGATTGCAACTGCTCCGGCAGTTTCGAGGTCAGCTTCTTCGGCGGCTTCGGCCGTGTTCCGACGATGGCCGATTCCAGTTCGGCGTTCGTATCGCCATCGAACGGATGTTTGCCGGTCAGCAACAAGTACAGGATCACTCCGAGCGCCCAGACGTCACAGCGCCCGTCGATCGATTCCGTGTCGCGGCGGATTTGTTCCGGTGACATGAACCGGCGCGTGCCGGCCAATTCGCCTTGGCGGTCACCAAGTTCGCTCTCATGAATGGCCAGGCCGAAGTCCGCGATGTGGGGTCGACCAAATTGATCAAAGAGGATGTTGGACGGTTTGAGATCACGATGGACGAAGCCGCGCTTGTGCGCGTGGGCGGCCGCCTGAGCCACCTGCGTCATGATCTCAATGATCTTGTCAACGGAGAGTTTTTGGTTGGCTTGAAGCTGTTCAAGAGTTCCGCCATCCATCCAGTCCATGACAACATAGGGCCGACCGTCAGCATCTTGCTCAACGTCACGAATGCTGACGATGTTGGGATGGCGGAGTCCGGCCGCGGTTTGGGCTTCCACGCGAAATCGCTCGATGACTTCCTGCGAAACGCCGTCGGCTTTGGGCACCTTGAGCGCGACATCGTCCTTCAAGTCCGGGTTGTGGGCTCGATAGACGACCGCGAAACCGCCGGCGCCTGCGCGATCGATGATCCTGAACTTCCCGATGGATTGGGGAATGGCAGGCATCGGTTGCCGCTGCTTTGGTTCGGGCTCAGGCTTTCGGCCTGGCTCATACCGCGTGGACTTGCCTTGCGGCGGCGCAGGTTCCTGCGAGTCATCTTTGCTGGCACTCTTGCCCTGAGTCGAAAACTCCGCTGGCAGATGCTTTCGCTCGTCGTCGCGGTTCGCGTCTTGCGGCCTGCCCATCGTATCGTCCTGCTGCTCAGTCAGCGGAGCGTCCGTCTCCTCGATGGATTGATCCGCCTGCACGGTTGGCTCTTCGTGCGCGAGCGTCTGATCAACCAGTCGTTGCGCGGATTCGCGACAGATGGGACACACGTCCACATGCTCCTGCACCTTGGCCCTGTCATTCCAGGAGAGTTCCCCGGAGAGAAAGGCCACTAGCACCTTTTCCGTTGGACAATGCACAACACACCGCCAGAGTTGGCGTGGGACGCGAAGAATGGTGGAATCAAACTACCCGCCCCAATCAGTAAACTCGCAATTCCACTCGAACTGCCCTCAAGCATCAGCCAGAATTGTTGAGAATTGGGAAGGCGATATCAACTTTTTTCTTTGGATGATTTGGGTTTTGTTTGTTAGTTCACGCTGCGCAGGGGGAGCTTAAGGCACGTAAACGCGCAGCGAATTATGTAGTTTCTGGGCGTTTCGCGGCATTTCGCGCAGATTTTGGTGGCCTGCGTTTACCGAAGAAGCGTCTTGCTGTAGCTGAGCCGCAAAAACACCGCGTCAAACGATGGCCGTTTTGACGCAATAGATGGGCGGCAGGGAATCGAAGATGCACTCCCATTGCTCGCCGCCGTCACGGCCGAGCCAGAGCTGGCCGGTGGTTGTGCCGAAGTAGAGTGCCGGCGATTTGAGTTCGTCGATGGTCATGGCGTCGCGGAGGACGGTGAAGTAAGTGTCCTTGCGCGGGAAGCCTTTGCTGAGCTTCTTCCACTTCTTGCCACCGTTGGTGCTGCGCCAAACGGCAGGAGCGCCGTCAGGGCAAGAGCGGGTCATCACTTCCAGCGGAACAACATAGACGGTGTCCGGATCATGCGGATGCACAACAATGGGAAAGCCAAAGTCCGATGGCAGCCCTTCCGCGATGGAATACCAGGAGTGACCGTAGTCATCGCTGCGCAAGACGCCGATGCCAGGCCGTTCCGGCCAGCCACCATGGTTCTGCATGTAGAGCCGTCCGGGCGCATCGGGATGTCGCGCAATCTTGTGCACGCATTGTCCGAACTCCGGATTGGGGTCCGGAACGAAGCCAGCGCCTACGCCATCGTTCGAGGCGTTGAAAGTTTGGCCTCCGTCTTCGCTGAGATAATGGCCGCCGGTGGAGATCCCCAGGTGCATGCGATCCCCATCACGAACGATGGTGTGCATGCACAGCCCTCCGTTGCCGGGATGCCATTTTCTCGCGTGATGATGGTTGCTGATGCCGGGCACAATTTCCCAGCTGTTGCCGCCATCTTCACTGCGGAACAACGCGGCCGGCTCAATGCCGGCGAAGAGATCTTTCTTGCCTGGTCCTGGTTCCAACGACCAGATGTTGGCCAGCGCGCGGCCGTCATCTTTGGCAAACGTTGGCGCGGACTTTGTTTCTTTGAATTTCTTGCCCAGGTCCGTGGAGACGAGCAACTTCATCCCGAAGAACGCATTGCAACTGCTGGCATATACGCGAGGCGCGCGGCCTCGCGTGTCAATCAATGTTGTGTTGACACCAACTCCTGATCCGAATGGTCCGCGCAAGTCAAAGCGCCGGCGACCTTTGGCGGCTTCCGCGATAAACAAGCCCTTCTTGGTCCCAATCCCCAGCAAGATTCGCTCTGCCATGATGTTATCCTCCAGAGACTGCGGTCATGATGGTGAGCTTGTCCCCGGCGTTGAGCGCGGACTTAAGGCCAGCGCCGCGCGGGACAAGTTTCAAGTTCACAAACAGATTGATGTGGCGTCGAAGTTCGCCGTTCTCATGGCAGACGCTGCGATAGATCGCCGGGTATTGCACTTCCAGTTGATCCAAAGCGGCGCGGACCGTCGGCGCGGAGTTGATGCGGAGTTCGGCGGCTCCCCCGCACTCGTGCCGAAGCGCGTAGGGGATATGAACGTCGATAGCCATGGCTGGTATTTGTAGTTCAGCCGAGTGACGATGTTCAAGAGTTCAGGCCGAGGATTTGCGGTGGTTACGTAAGCCTGGAGAGCGTGGCGACGCAACAAAATCTGCTCATTTGATTGCCAACTAGTCATATTGGGGGGAAAATGCCCCAACTTGGCATCTAGTGGGAGGTTAGGGCTATGTTTCGCCGCACCGATTCGTTCACCGTGCGCACTGAGTCCGGCGAGGAACTTGTGGTTGAGGAACACACCCACTTTCAGGGGGATACGCCGGGGATGAAACAGTATCGAACTCGAACTGGCGCCTCCGCGACGCGCTTAAACAACAACGAGTTCGAGATCGCAGGGATGAAAGGGCCAGTCAGGGCAACCGTCATCGCTAGCGATGCCGCAAAGGGCGAATAGAACTTCATAATCCTGATCGGGCGTTTTCCGGAAGGGACGAACCTCTTCTCGGTGAGGATGTCTTAGCGCCTGGTGCGGAGTCATTACGCTTGTGATCGCGTTTTGAAGCGCTTGGTTGCCGGTTGGCTGTCGGTGCAGGCGAGAAGTTTGCCTTTGCGAATGGCCGAACGGCTGGCTTTGGAAGGCGGCTGGTTCTCCCGGGCGGTTCGTTTCTGACAATGTGCTTCGGGACGTGTCATCTTTTGCAAACTGCCGGGATCGAATACGATTGACGCTTGGCCTGCCAGAAGGTTTGGCAAGAGTTGGCGATTCCGCGATGAGGGATCGCCGCGAGAGATTTCACACGGGGTGTGGCGCAGCCTGGCTAGCGCGTCTGGTTTGGGACCAGAAGGTCGCAGGTTCGAATCCTGTCACCCCGATTTGCAGTAACGT
>CALJLD010000070.1 GCA_937982665.1 uncultured Planctomycetales bacterium | reverse complement strand
CGCCCGGCTCAAGTCTCGCATGAGCGCCCGCGTCAAAGCCGCCAAGGGCTAAGCAACGCCGCCGCGTTTTTCGGCAAAGTCGTCTTCTTCGCTGCGCGTTCCTCCCAACACTAGCGCATTGGCTGTTGGCCAAACTCTGCTAGTTCATTTATCTGCTCGCTCATCGCCTAGCGCTGCATCCAGCTCAAATCCCGCCGCTGGCGAAATCTCTCCAGCAACGCCAGGAACGCTGGCACCAGCACAGGGCGCACGACAAACGTATCGAGCAGGACGCCCAAGGAGAGCGCGAAACCAAGCTCCAGCATGCCGCGGAGTGTGCCGCTCATCATGGAGACGAAGGTTCCAGCCATGATGACTCCGCAGGACGAGATGATGCCGCCGGTTTTGGCCACAGCTTCTCGCAGACCGGCCATTGGTCCCAGCCGCCGCTGTTCTTCCAGCACGCGCGTGACCAGGTAGATGTTGTAGTCTTCGCCGATGGCGACAAGGATCACGAACAGGAAGATTGGCACTTTCCAATCCAGCCCAAAGAACTCGTCTCCGTACGCGGCGGAGAAAACCAACTGCGTGGCGCCGATGGTTACCAGGAAGCTGAAGATCACGGACAAGATCAAGAAGACGGAAATCACAGGGCGGCGCAACACGGCCAGCAAGACCAGGAACACGGCCACGGCACTGAGAATCTTGATCCGCAGCGTGTCCCGCGTCACAACTTCCTGTAGATCGGAACTGGCCGCGGTCGCCCCGGCGAAATCAAACTCGGCGTCACGCCAGGCTTCTTCCCAACCGCTGGCAAGTTCCACGGCATTCTCTGTTCCAACTTGAGGTTGCTCTTCGCTGGACGCGTTTTGATCTGCAGTGTCTTCGCCCGTGTCCGGATTGTCGGGCTGAGGGCGACTTGGCATCGCCACTGGCTGACCTGCGGCGATGCGTTGCAAGTTGCCGCGAATGCTGGCCAACAGTTCCCTGCTCTCATCCGAAAACGGTGCGTAGCCGCCGATGACCTCGAATCGGGCGACGCGGTGTGTCCACGGATCGACAGGCGAAAGGTAATGAGCGGCCGTCTTTCGCCGTGCGGTCATTAGCTCCGTGCCGGAGAACGCGCCGAACCGCGAGATCGGCTCGCCCAGCGGCGAGGCAAAACTTCGCACGCCGCGGACGCCCGCCTGCATCTCCAGGTACTGAGTCATGCTCCGCAAAGGGAGGACGCCAGGGCTGAAACCCTGCTCGCGAATGTCCAGTGCCTCCGGCAAGGTGGCCACAATTGTGATGGGGCTCCCTTCGCCAGGTGGGAAATGCCGGTTGAGCATCTTCGCCCCGCGGACGCTGGATCGATCGCGATCGAGTTCATTGAGCAAGTCAAATGTGGTTCGCACATTCGCGCCGGACCAGGCAAATGGCGACAACACAACAATAGTCGCCAGCAAGACAAAACCGGGTCGCGCCACGATGCGTTGTCCGATCGCTTTCCAGACGCGGCCGAACTTGCCGAAGATTCGTCGCGATGAGGTTTCGTTCGCATCGGCACTCTCGGTATTGCCAAAGGGCCAGAAAACAAATCGGCCGGTTACGCGGAGCAGTGCTGGAGCCAACGTGACCGAGGCCAGCAAAGCGACAAACATGCACACCCCCAAGGCCGGACCGCTGTTGCTGAACTTGCCGAACTCGGAAAAGAACAGCATTCCCAAGCCAACAATGGTGGTCAGCGCGCTTCCCAGCAATGCGTTCCCAACTCCGGACAGTGCTTCCGCCGTCGCCACGTCAGGCTCGTTGCCTGCACGCAACGCTTCGCGGAATCGGGCGAACAAAAACAGGCAGAAGTCCGTCCCGGCCCCAACCAGGATCACAACGATGAAAATCCGTGTCGTTGTGAAGATCTTGAAATCAAACCAGTCCGCGTGCTCAGCCGAGAAGTCCGCGGCCATGGCCAAAAGATCAGTGGAAGCCACAACCGATGCGCCAATGGTGACCAAGGGAATCACAACAAGCACCGGCGCTCGGTACACGGCCAATAGAATGACCAGCACCAGAATGACAGTGACCAGTTCCGTACGTCGCAGGCTCTCTGCCGCGCTGGTCAGGATGTCAGCACCAATGGCCGCGGAACCGGTCACGCTGACGGCCAGGCGATTCTTGGGGAATGAGCGCGAGGAGGTGATCTCCTCAACCGCGGTGTTCAAATTCTTGACGAATTCCGTTAGCGCAAGTGCCGAGAAGTCCTGGTTGGTCTTGATCAGAATGGCGGCCGCCCAATGATCAGGCGAACGCAGATGATCCGCGAAGACTTGCTCTTCAGTCGCCTGGGTATCGACCGGCGGCCAATACGCGACGACAAACTCGTGGTCGGCAAACTGTTCGCGCAGCTGGAGATTCAAATCGCGAATGGCGGCAAAATCGGCCGCTTCTTCCGGTGTCCGCGGTTCTTCAAAGCGAATCTGGTCAACGAGACTCGCGATCACCACAACGCATTCGCTTTGGGCTTTCTCTTCAGGAAAAGCCTCGGTGAGTCGTCGCGCCGCTTGAACGCTGGTCATCGATGGGGGCAATTGCCCTGAATCGCCATCGTGCGTGACCTGGTCCCACGGCGGCGCGACAATTCGCAAGCCGACGACAATAGCGACCCAGATCGCAATCACGATCAGTGGGCGTTGGGCGATGAATTTGCCAAGTCTGAGAAACATGCGGCGCTGCCGCTCGCAAAGGAATCAACGTTGGGCACCAAAAGTTGTTGCCACAAGTCACAGCCACACTTCAAGCCATGGGTGGCAGCGTTGAGCGCGGATGTCAGGCCAATTGTCAGGCAAACCGTCAGGCCGCCTGTCAGGCTATTGCGTAGAGAATTGCCTCAACGCAGCAACAAGTTCCGCGGCCCGCTCGCCATATTCGTTAATTCTGAGGGCGTTCGACGCCAAATTCCAGTTGCAATTGCGGATCATGGACATCTTGCGGCGCCAGTTCCTTGAACAACATGCTCGGCTGGATGTCATGGTTGTTCTGGTACTTATCGCTGGCGTACTCCGTGAAATCCCCGATCAGCTCGTGATAGAAGATCTGGCAGATGGGCACATTCGGATACACGCGAACCGGCTGAACCGCGAACATTTCCAGCGTCCAATAACCGCGGAATCCGACATCGCCAAAGCCTGCGGTAACGTGGACAAACAGCCCTAGCCGTCCCACGCTGGAACGCCCTTCAATCATCGGCACAAAGCCTTTGGTTTCTGTGCGTTCCGCGGTGCGGCCCAAGTAGAGCTGGCTGGGCTGCAAGACAAGTCCCTCTTCCGGGATCTCCAGCCGCCGTACTCGATTGGCTTTGCTCATGTCCAACACAACCTCTTCATACACCATCAACTCATGATGCAGCGTGAGGTTGTAGCTGTTGGGGTTGAGTCGCGATTCATCGAAGGGATCGATATGAATGCGCTCGCCCATGTGGCGGCGGATTTCATGCCCGGAAAGAATCATGCGAAAGACTCGCCGTGAAAGGAATGGAAATCTGCGATGGAAGCGAAACTGCGCTCAACCGCTTTCCGCTGTTTGCTTGACGCCAATCCTTGGGCACCATTTCTCCACTGTACATTCCTCGCAGTTGGGCTTGCGGGCGTTACACACCTTGCGGCCATGGCGAATCATGCGATGAGAGAAGTCAATCCATTCCTTCTTTGGAATCACCTGCATCAAGTCCTGCTCAATGCGGACGGGGTCACTTTCTTTCGTTAAGCCCATCCGATTGCTCAGCCGTTTGACGTGCGTGTCCACCACAACGCCGCTGGCAATCCGAAAAGCCGTGCCTAGGACCACGTTCGCCGTCTTTCTGCCAACACCTGGCAGGCCAACCAGGTCCTCGATTTGCTCTGGCACTTCACCGTCAAAATCCTCAACCAGCTTCGCGCAACACGCTTTGATGTTCTTGGCCTTGTTGCGAAAGAAACCCGTGCTCTTGATGGCCTTCTCCAGGCTGGATTGCCGTGCGGAAGCCAGACTTTGAGCATCGGGAAACTTCTTGAACAACGCCGGCGTGACTTTGTTAACCTGCTCGTCCGTGCATTGCGCGGAGAGAATTGTGGCCACCAGAAGTTGGACGGGGCTGTCATAGTGCAACGCACAATCCACCTCGGGGTATTCCCGAGACAGGGCTCTCACAAACTTCCCGGCGGTTCGCTTTTCTTCCGCGGCAGCCGTCATGTGCGAACGAACTTCCTGGAAAACGGAACCACAACCGTATGCGTTGCCAAGTGCCAGTTGGCGCTATGGTGCAGATCTCATGAAGTGAATTCAAAATGCGCCAGGACGGATTGTCCGGCGGACGTTTTGCGCTGTCAACCCTCGGCGATAATGTGCGTTTTTGCCGCCAATCACACAGTTTTGATGGCATTTGAAAAGTCGTGCAAACAGACCGGCCGGGAATTATGTTAGAGGTCGTCTCTATTGGCGTTGAAACTGGCGATGGTCAACCTGACCAAACGCGCAATGTGACCCGTCCTCTCAAAGTGCGCCCATTATGTTACGCGTCATCCTCGGCTCGATTCTGTCGGCAATCTTGATGTTTGTCTGGGGCTTTGTTGTGTGGGGTATCGTCGCGACGATGCTGCCCGACAAGTTGGGCAGGTTTCGCCCCTACAAGGAACTTCCGGCCGAAGCACAAACGGCCGTCTTGTCGGCGATGCAGGGAGTGGAGCCGGGCACCTACCAATATCCTCCTATGGACTTCAGCACGAAAGAAGCTCAAGAGGAATCTGAGAAGTTGGCCGCCGCTGGCCCATTCCTGTTGATTGGTCACGGCACCAACATTCAACAGAACGTCAACATCACTTATGCGATTGGTTTCGCCCACATGCTCTTTGCGGCGTTTCTGATGGGCAGCTTGTTGCGAATCGCGGCTCCGGCAATCAAATCGTTTGGTTCGCGGATGTTCTTTATCGTTGCGATGGGCTTAACGGGAACCGTGTACATCCTAGGCCGCGATATCATCTGGTACCACCAGGAGATGGGGCACTATTTCTTCCTGGCCGGGTACTACCTTGGCAGTTTCATCCTGGCCGGAATTGTGCTGGGAGCCATGATTCGGCCGGAAGATGCGTAGCGCACAGCTGGATTGAAAAATGAGTGCGTGTCGCGTGCCTGCTTGCATGCCGAAGCTCGGTGTCGCAAGATGAGTTCAAACACCCAGGCACCTGCCTGCAGTTTCTTTGATCATTCGCACTTGAATTCATCGAGATCATGACTCAATCTCCCTTCGTCACGGACAAGGAAATCATCGTTGAGGAACTTCCTTGGGGTCCGCACGATTGGATGATTCGCCCGGACATCGTCCCGGCGGATAAGTTGCTGTTGGTGCGAGTGCATATGCCGCCAGGCAAGGGACATGCCTTCCATACTCATCCGGAGATGGAAGAGATCATCTACGTGGTCGAAGGCAAGGCCGAACAATGGGTCGACAAAGATAAGCGGATTCTCGGCCCAGGCGAGGCCGCTCATATCCCCATGGACGTGGTGCACGGCACATACAACGCCGGCGAATCCACGCTGGTATTCCTGGCGATCCTCTCGCCAGCCAAGATCGAAGGCCCGCCGCTGATTGACGTCAGCGAAGAAGAGCCTTGGGCATCCATTCGCGGATAAGGATGCGGAGATAGGGATGCGGGGATAAGACAAAAAGTGCTGAAGATCGATCGCGACTTGCGTGTCCCCTAAGATTTTTTGCCGGGTTTCTTGGCTGGCTTCTTCGTCGTCTTTTTCTTTGCGGTTTTCTTCTTTGTCGTTTTCGCGCCTTCAGTTTTTTTCTTGGCTGGTTTCTTGGCCGCAGGCGCTTTCTTTGTCGAGTCCTTTGCGACTGGAGTTTTCTTCGTCGCTTTCTTGGGTGCCTTTTCTGTTGGTGTCTTCTTAGCGGCTTTGGTCGTCTTCTTTGTGCTCTTTGTGCCGCTGGTTTTCTTGCTGCTTTTTTTGGTAGCCGCTTTCGTTTCTTGCTGAGGACTGTCAATCACCGCAAGCGGCTTGCCATTGCCGGCGGCTGTTTCCTCGTCGCCTTCGTATGGCTTCCATCCGGCCTTGATGTTGTTCTCGCGCATCGCGTTCCAGAGCCGTTCGATCTGTTCGCGCGAGTCCGAGATGCGAATGTCTCGTTGTAGGGGCACTTTGCGATTGGAGCTGAAGTCCGTGTAGTACGCCACGAACTTGGGGAACTCGTTGTTGCCGTCGCGGGGTTTGTTCGTTTCCCAGAGCAAGAACTTGCGGACCATGATGCTGCCGCGATGCTCTTTGACGTAGACCTCGCGGTTGAGCATCTGGCTCTTGGGCGTTGTGAACTGGCCGGCGTTTTGATCGGCCAGCGGCACGTCGACCATGTCGGCGACTTGTTCGATTCGCACGTCCGAAGGCGTGACGCGTTTGTCTTCGCGACGGCGAATGAACTGCGGAGAGATCACGCTTGCCAGCGGCAACCGCCGGACGACACGGTATTGAGTGTCGGAGCGATCGTAATTCAGCACCATGCGGTTGACCGGAGCGCCGCGCGTGGTTTGTGAAACGAGATCGAGATAACTGATCTCCACCACCCATTCCGGCTCGACCATTTGATACGCGACGTGGTCGGAGTTGACCTCCGTGTATTCGCTATCGACGGTCATATCCTTGAGATCGGAAAGCAGCTCGCGGCGCTGATCGTCCGAGAACCCGCCACCGACGCGGGACAGCACATGCAACGAACCATCGGACCGGCCAACGGCCAGCAAGATGTCGTGCAGCATGCCTTGGCGATCATCGCTCGACTCCGTAAATCCAATCACCGCGGCGTCCAGGTTATGCCGTGGTTTGATCTTGTACATGCCAGCGGTGTCGCTTCGCGCGACAAGCCCTTCGGCGCCTTCTTTCTCGACCCAGTTGTAAAAGATTTTCTCGATGGCCGCGGCGTCCTGGGCCGGTTGAGTCTCGACAGGGTGAATGAACTCGCCGCCGTCAAACCATTTGGTGAGCAACTGCCAGCATTCGTCAAATTGTTCTGGGGCGGCCTCGCCGTTGACTTGCACCACATCAAATGCGGCAAACCGCAGCCGGCGAAGATCATCATCCGATGTCGGCTGCCGCGCGATCTTAACCACATCGTGAACGCGAGGGCGGCGTTCCGATTCCGCGGCGACGTACAACTCGCCCATCACCAACGCCTGCTTGACGCCGGCGGCGGCCAGGCGCTGCGCGGCTTCCTCCAGCCACGGCAAATTCACGCGAACCGTGCCGCCGGGGTTCAGGCAGATCGCTTCGCCGTCTTGAAACGACAAGGCCGTGAACTCGCCATCCATCTTGCGGCTGACAAAGTAGACCGCCGGCGGGATCTTGCGACGAATATCCTCTTTGCCGATGGGGTACATGCGTCCGGCCACGTGACGGCGATAATCCTGCACGCGCGGCAAGAGCGAGAGATCGGACAAGGACGTCGGCGGCGCGGTCCCATACTTGCCCAAGCGGATTTCAACGCGGCCGCGATCAAGTTGTCCGGCGTTACTCATGGATGCACAACGTGTTCGTTTTTCGAAGAGTTTGTCGTGAGCAGCTATTCGGCAGGACTCGCTTCTGGCCGCTTGAGTTCCAGGTTGGAAAGGTGCAGCAACAGACAATACGCATCACCTTGAACGCGGCCTTCCAGGAACCCGCGATGCGGGACGCCTCCGCGGCGAAGGATCAGCGGCTGCTTGGACTTTGGTCCGCCTCCCAGGAGCATCAAAGCCTTGCGCTCCTGCAGTTCTTTAGCCATCGCGAACAGGAAGTCATAAGTCAGACCGTTGATGTGCTGAATCTGCTGTTTGTTCACAAACACAAAGCGCCGGTAGGCCTCGGCTTTGGCGATGAACACGCCGGACCACCGCAACGGAGTTTCGCCGGTCACGTTGGGGGGAAGCAAGTTGCGCGGCCGCCGTTCGCGCTCGGCGCCATCGGGTCCGCGAATGACTTCCCAATGATTGATGCGGTGGACGATGTTGCGCTTATCATCGATGAAGACTCGCGCGGATTCCTTTAGCAACGCGCCCACGGATTCCAAGTCCAGTTCCGGATCGCCCTCCATCAGCGCTTGACCCACGGCCGCATTCGAGCCGTGTTCTTCCAACAAGGCTTCAAAGTCTTGCGCGATTGTGGATTTGAGGATCCGCACGCTTTGCACCTGACGCCCCTCCGGATCAATCCAGCGGATGCGCTGCGGTTCGACGACACTCTCCGCGTCGACAACGGCGTCACGTCCCGCGCTGTTAGAAAGGTTGATTTCCGCCATCTTCAAATTCCGTGTCAGAGGTTATTTGGACTCGCAGGTATCGTAACTCAAAGTTTCTCCGATCCCAACGTTTGGCCGGACTTCTTGCGCGCACGCCGAAAGTGTCGGTACAAACCGATGCCAAGCGTAATCGCGGCCAGCGGCGCGACAAACTCCAGCATCACTGCGAGAAATGTCCTGTGCGAAGGATGTTGTGTGGCTTCTAAAATCAAGTGCACCATGTAGGCGGCGTAGAAGAAAAGGAACAGTCCGCCTTCCCACCTTGAGATCAATCCGCCTGTAAAGAACACCGGCAGGCATGCCACGGCCACGGCAATCATCAACGGGATGTCGAATCGGATCGCAGCTGGGCTGACGTTGATCCCTTGCTGCGGGGCCATCAATCCACACACCCCCAAGACGCAACAGACATTGAAAATGTTGCTGCCCACAATGTTACCGACCGCAATATCGGTTTGGCCGCGCAAGCCAGCAATCACGGAAGTGGCCAACTCCGGCAGCGAAGTGCCTACGGCCAGAATTGTCAGGCCAATGACCAGCTCGCTGACTTCGTAATTTCGCGCAATGACCACTGAGCCCTCCACCAACAAGTTGGCGCCAAATGTGAGCAAAGCCAAACCGCCAACCGCAAGCGCGATCAACAGCCCAAACCGTAGCCACGTCGAGTGACTGATGTTCGTTGATTGCTCACTTTGTTCGGCTCGTTGCGAAGACCCCACAGCTAGCCGAGCTTCTTTGCGGCCTTGAATGAAGGAGTAGGCCGTGTAAACCACAACTCCGAAGAAGAGGACAACGCCATCCCAAGAACCGATCGCGCCGTCCCATGCGAGGACCAATGTCAAACCGGACAACACAATCATCAAGGGAACGTCCCGCCGCACGACCGAGCTGGCGACAACCAGCGGCGCGATCAAGGCGGACAACCCCAGGATGAGCAGCACATTGCAAATATTGCTGCCGATTACGTTTCCCAGCGCAAGTTCCGCCGAGCCTTGCCGAGCGGAATTGATCGACACAGCCAATTCCGGCGAACTTGTGCCGAAAGCGACAACAGTCAGCCCAATCACCAGCGGAGAGATTCGCGCCGCGGTGGCCAGCCCCGCGGCGCCTCGTACCAGCAAATCGCCCCCTGCGACCAACAAGACAAGTCCAAAAAGAACTTGAAGAACTGGACCGATTTCCACCTTTGTGCCATCACTATTCTGAGAATTCGCAGCGAGCCTAGATTGCTTCGCCGCCGCGCTCGCCTGTGCGGATGCGAATGCACTCTTCCAACGGAAGCACGAAGATCTTGCCGTCACCAATCTGTCCGGTTTCGCCGGAACGGCCTCCTTTGATGATGGCCGAGATTGTCGGCTCGACAAACTCTTCGTTGACCGCGATCTGCAATTCCACTTTTCTGGTCAAATTGACGGAAACTTCGCGGCCGCGAAAGGAATCGGTCTGGCCTTTCTGCCGTCCGAAGCCTTGCACGTCCATCACCGTGAGTCGGAAGACCTGCACTTCGGTAAGTTCTTTGCGGACCGCTTCCAGCCGATTGGGCTGTATGATGGCGATGATCAGCTTCACAGGCAAAGACTCCCGTCCAAACGCGAAAAACCGCTGGCCAAATTCTAATTCCCCCGGCAGATTGTAACAGGAAACTTGTCGCAACAAGCACAGTCCCCGCGGTCATGAACGCAAAAAGCACCAATTGGCTGAAGCGAACCCGACGGCCGGTCTTGATGTTGGCCGGAGGTTATGTTGCGATCGTTGTTGTGATGATGTTCCTGGAAAAGTCGCTGATCTTCCATCCGCGCAGCGGCGGCAATTGGACGCCGTGGCATGCCGATGTTGAGGATGTATGGCTGACCACGTCCGACGGCGTGCAGATTCACGGCTGGTACTTTGACCACCCCAATCCCAAGTCAGTGATCCTGTTCGCGCATGGCAACGCCGGCAACCTGACTGGGCGAGCGGACACCATGGACAGGATTCGCCGGGTCACGGAGTCGGCTGTCTTCATCTTTGACTATCGCGGTTACGGAAAGAGCCAAGGCAAGCCCGACGAAGCCGGCATTCTGCTTGACGCGAGAGCGGCCCAAGCCTGGGTGGCTCAACGCACCGGCATTGCGGAGAACCAGGTCACCCTCATGGGCCGATCCTTGGGAACCGGAGTGATGGTCGATCTGGCTGCCAGCGAAGGCGCGAAAGGGCTGATCCTGGAAAGCGCCTTCACGTCACTGCCGGACACCGCGGCAAGGCATTATCCCTGGCTGCCGGTTCGTTGGGTGATGCGAACGCAATTGGACTCGGCCGCCAAGATTGACAACTACACCGGCCCGCTGTTGATGAGTCACGGCGACGCGGACAATGTTGTGCCATACACCCTGGGTCGACGACTGTTCGAGCTGGCGCCCAGTAAACAAAAGTTGTTTGTCTCGCTGCCAGGCGCGGATCACAACGATCCGCAAACAGCCGCGTACTACGATGAACTTCAAGCGTTCGTCGATTCGATTTCCTTGCGGCCAATTGCTGACT
>CALJLD010000069.1 GCA_937982665.1 uncultured Planctomycetales bacterium | reverse complement strand
ACGTCGGGACAACAGTTGGGAAAGGACGAAACGCACGGATTGGGTTTCCGGTTGTAGTCGTCACAGCACCACATAGGCTTCGACTGCCCGACAGACGGGCTTGCATCTAAACTGGGAAATGGCCAGCCGGCATAAGCCACCGATGGCACTGACTCGCAGACCAGGAGGACGGTCACCCCAAGCGTTGCAATGCAACGCCTTGTCGCTTGGAACCTATTCATTCTGGCTGCTCCTCCAAGTCCGGTTCGGGTAGGGGCGTGGGCAATACCTCAGCTACGGGCGGCTGCACAATGCCGACCGGCGCTTCATGCGATGGACCTGCATGGTGCGGGGCGGAGAGTCGAATTTCCCAGCCGCCGCCTAACGCCCGATAAAGGTCCACTACGCTTTGCGCGGCGTTTCCTCGCGCTACCGCAAGCAGTTCTTGCTGACTGAGCAGTAGTTGCTGCACAGTGAACAGTCGATTGAAGTCGATTTCGCCCTCTCGGTATTTGACCTGTGCGACTCGTTCCGCCTCTCGTGCTTGCCGGACACTTTCTTCACGCACTTTAATCTGCTCGGTAAAATGCAGATAAGCCACGATCGCATTCTCGGCCTCTTCGTTTGCCCGCAAGACGGCCTCTTGGTAAACCGCGATTAGTTGTTGGAACCTGGCATCCTGGACGCGAATGTTGTTTAGCAGTCGCCCATAGTTCAACACGTTCCACCGCAGCGACGGACCGATCGTGCCACCAAACGCACTGCTCTTGAAAACGTCACTGAAGTGTTCGGCCTCCCAAGACATCATGCCGTTGATTGAGATATGCGGATACAGTTCCGATTGGGAGAGTCCAATTTCCGCGCTTTGCGCCGCCACGAGTCTTTCCGCTCGGCGGACATCGGGGCGTCGCCACACCAATTCGGCGGGTATGCCGACTGCGACAGTTTCAGGAGCACTGGGGATGGGGGCAGGCCCATTCAACAAATAGGAGAGATCATGAGGCGGCATTCCCATCAGCACCGCCAAGCGGTTCTGAGACTGTCGGCGCCGGATCACTAAAGCTTCAATTGCCGCCAAAGTATTGCCGAGATTCGCCTTCGCCTGCGGAGTGTCCAGTTCGCTGTTCTCGGCCTGGGCATCGAGGCGGGCCTCGGCGATACGAGTACTTTCCCGTTGAAGTTTGACGTTTTCGCGGGCGACCTCCAACTGCTGTTCAAGCGTGCGAAGCTCGACATAAGTAGTCGCCACTTCGCCGATCAGCAAGACAATCGCGTCATCGTATTCCTCTACCGAAGCATCCAATCGCGCGTCGGCTGCCTCAACGGCTCGACGAAACCGTCCCCAGAAGTCGAGTTCCCAGGCCAAACTCCCTCCGATTCTCCAGTTGCTGAATTGCGGAGCCGCGAGGTTGGCGAAAGGTGATCCGGCTGGGATCGTTGGAAAAAGCGCAGTCTCCGTGCTGCGTTGTGTGCGTGTGTAGTCGGCGACAACCTGTTGCGTCTGCGGAAAGAGGTTGCCAGCGACTACACCGCGCTGTGCTTGTGCTTCGGCGACACGAAAGCCGGCTTCACGGAGCGTGATGTTCTGCCGGTAAGCGGTCAGAACGAGTGTATTGAGCACCGGATCATTGAAGACTTCCCACCAGGCCCGGCAGACCTCGGAATCGTTTGAGAACCGCGAGCTTTGCGAGTCAATCCATTCGTCGGCGACAGGCACTGCCGGCCGTTGGTAATTGGGACCGACCTTCAGGCCATTGTGAAAGTATTCTCGCACGCTCGTGCAGCCGGACGCGCACAGCAATGTCGCGACCAAAACGGCCACACAGCGTATCGAACCTTGTGGTCTAATGAACACTCCCGGTCCTCCCTGACCTTGTGCTAGCACGGCGTCGGCACCCTTCTCCGGCTTCCATGCGCGCCGCAGTTTCCGGACCGATGAGTCCGCAAATTATTTATCGGCAGAATCCCTCCCAATCATGAAGGGTGTGACCGGACTTCCGCGCGGACTGGCTGGTGGGCTGGGAAAGATGGGGGACACCAAAAGTGCAGAAATCCGGGCTCTGAATGCCGTGTATCGGGCGAGAACTTCTGTTTTGTTAGCGAACGTGACGCTCAATGTGGCGTCGACTTACGAAATCAAATGCGGCCGTGAGGTCAAAACACGCCTGTTTTTCGGTGTTTGCGGGGGCACCGGAGTGGCGCGGAACTCCGGTCACACCCAATCATGAACTCCGGCTAACTGCAACTCTCAATGACGATACAGTCGACGATTCCCTCCCAAATAGGTTTTTCGGTCTCATGTTCCCGCCCTGACCGGTTTGCTATCGTCAGGAGCTTCAACTGGCGAGCCGTCTTCATTGTCTCCAATGGAAACCGGTTCCGATTCTGGTGCGGTGGCGTCGTCATCGACGGTGTCAACTTGATCGTCCCGGCTCCTCCAAAGAAGACGACGCAAGCCTGCTCCCCATTGATCCATCAAGCTGTACATCACTGGAACCACGATCAGAGTCAGCATAGTGGACGTGATCATGCCACCAACCACACACGTGCCCATCGGGGCGCGTGTTTCCGAACCTGCTCCGAGTCCGATGGCAATCGGGATCATACCGGCAATTGTCGAGAACGCGGTCATCAGAATCGGTCGCAAACGGACGGGGCCAGCTTTGAGCAGAGCTTCATCGCGATCCAGGCCGTGCTCGCGCCGCAGGAGATTGGTGTAGTCAACTAACAGGATAGCGTTCTTTGTAACAAGCCCCATCAACATGATCATGCCAATCATGCTGAAGATGTTCAGCGTTCGGCCGGTCAGCCAAAGCCCCCCGAGTGCGCCGCCGATGGATAGCGGGAGGGAGAGCATAATGGTCAGCGGGTGAACGAGGCTTTCAAACTGCGAGGCCAGAATCATGTAGATCAGAACGATCGCCAGGAACAAGCTGAAATTGATGCTGGCAAACGACTCCGCCATCATGTCGCCGGCCCCGGTGTACGCGGTCGTGATTCCTTCGGGCAGGCCAACCTCCTGCTGGATGGAATTGACGTCCTGGATCGCAGCTCCCAGCGGTTTGTCTTCCGCCAGATTCCCCATGATCGTGATCTGTCGTTGCCGATCCTGGCGGTCGATCTGCACCGGGCCGACTCCCTCTTCGACTTCCACAAGATTGTGAAGTTCGACAAGTTCTCCGCTGCCGGCCCTGACCGGCAGCGAGCGAATCGCCGCAGCACGGTTTCGCTGCGATTCTGAAAGGCGGACGCGCACGTCGAATGTTTCTCCTCCCTCTTCAAACGTCGTCACTTCCTGACCGCCGATCAACGCGCGAACGGCGCGGCCCAATTTGTCGACGTTGACGCCGAGGTCTGCGATCCGGTCACGCTTGGGATTCACGGATACCTCTGGCTTGTGTGGATTGTATGTCGTGTTGACATCCACGATGCCCTGCACTTGCTGGATGCGGTCGATCATCTGATCGGCGGTTTCTTCCAAAGCAACCAAATCGCTGCCGCGCAGGTTGTATTGCAACGGTGCCGACCGAAAGCCGCCGCCGCTCACGCGAGGAATGTTCTCGACGCTGATCTTGGAGTGACTCAGGTCGGCGAGCAGATCGCGCGCCATTGCCATAATCTCTTGTTGGCCGAGGTCGCGTTCCACTTTAGGAGTAAGCTGAACCAGCAGCGTGGCGACGTTTACCCGCCCCTCTTCGCCGGCTCCGATCGTCATGTAGAGGTTAGTCACGAAGGGGAGTCGACTGACACGCGACTCCACCTCCCTCAGAATATTGCTCGTTCTCTCGATGGATGAACCAAGCGGCGTCTCGACCTGGATATTGAACTGTGCTTCGTCTTGCGCCGGGACGAATTCGGTTCCGATGAAAGGAGCGAGCATCAAACTTCCGACAAACACCGCGCCCGCTATGAGGAGCACGATCAACCGGAACCGCAAGGCAAGGCGAAGCGTCCCTCGGTAAAACGTCTCAAGACTGGTGAAAACAGACTCCAGGAAATTGAAAACGCGACCGTGTTGTGTCGAAACCTTCAATACGCGTGAGCACAGCATCGGCGACAAAGTCAATGCGATGAAAGTTGATATAATGACTGCGAATGTCACGGAGAGTCCGAACTCGAAAAAGAAACGTCCCACAAGCCCTTCCATGAAGGCGACAGGGATAAAAACCGCCGAGATTGCGAGCGACGTGGCCACAACGGCGAAGCCAATTTCTGAGATGCCGGCAACGGCGGCCTTCATTCGCGACATTCCCTCTTCCATGTGCCGGTAGGTGTTTTCCAGCACTACGATCGAGTCGTCGATGATCATTCCGACCGAAATCGTGAGGGCGAGCAGCGACATCATGTTCAAAGTAAAACCCATCGCCAGCATGCAGGCGTAGGTTGAAATGATCGTCGTCGGAATGGTGATGGCCGCGACAAGCGAGCCGCGCCAACTGCGAAGAAACAGCAGAATGACGAGTACGGCCAACGCACCGCCGCGGAGCAATTCGCCCTGAGCTTCATCGACGCTTTGCGATACGAAAATCGAAAGATCTTGTGCCAAGACAATTCCGTAGCCCTCCGGCAATGACTCTTCAACGTCGTCAAGCTGCTCCTTGACACCCTCGGCGACTGCCAAGAGATTCGTTCCCGATTGACGACGGACCATCAGCGATACGGCCCGCTCGCCATTG
>CALJLD010000068.1 GCA_937982665.1 uncultured Planctomycetales bacterium | reverse complement strand
AACCCCTGTACATGAGCGTTGTGGTGAAGCGCGCCGTCTGTAGTAGGAAAACGGTAACCCGGCGGCACGTGCAGACAATAAAGGGTGGCTGGGTGATCTCCACTGCATCGAACTGGAAGGAATGAGTGAGACCATGAATTGCCTCTTCTCCGTTGTTGTCGCGCTTGGGTTGATCCAAACGCCGGAAGAACCGAAGTGGGCGGGCATGGAAATTATCGGTGCCCACTCTGTTGAACGTGCCACAATTGAGAGTGCGATTCCTCTTGAGATCGGCTCGCCCTGGACCGACACGCGCTCTCAATGGCAGGAATGGGCCGCCAAACTGCAAGAACGCTTTGACTTTCATCGCGTGATCATCACGCGCGTTCGGTATGTCGATGGCCGTGTCTTTCTGGTCGTGGACGTCATCGAAAAAGGAGAGGAGACAAGGATTGACGCCACCTGCGGAGTTTGGCGAGGAAGGCTATCTCACTTATGCGGATGAGCCGGCGATGGAGTTTGTTGAGCAGCTTGCGGAATTGACGCCACCCCATCGCGAAACGCTCATTCGCGTCTTGACCGAAGACGCCGACGCGAGCAAGCGAGCCACGGCTGCAACATTGCTGAATTGGGCCGGCAACGTCACAGAGTCGATTGTTGCCGTTCACAAGCTTCTTGATGACCCCAACAGCGGCGTGCGAAACAACATCTCGCGGTTTCTCGTGCACTACACTTCGCAATTAGAAGACCAACGCGCTCGCCGCTCCGTGATTGACGCCATGGGTTGGCAGCTCCGGCGTCCAGGTCACGGCGACCGCAACAAATCGATCATTGCATTGGCTGAACTACTGAAGAAGTTTCCCCAGGAGCGCGAATATATCATTTCGAATTTCGGCGACGACATTCGCGCAATCGCGGAACAGAGCATCCTGAGCAATGTCGGCGACGTTGCAAAAAACGTCCTGCAACAGGAAACGGCTGACGGTCAAGACAATTCCCCCCGTTGAGCTATTTGAGAACTCCACCCAAACAAGTGCCGCGGCCATGTTCCGCTTCGCTCAGCGGCGGCAGGGCGATTGCCTCACGCAAATATTAACGCCGCGATCACGCGACCCCTGTTTCGCGCTGGGCTACCAGGTGTAGCATCAACCGGCTTTTGGTTGATTCTCCAGCAGCCAATCTTCCAGGTTCACGTGAATCACATACGGCGCGCGCAGCAATGCGCTCTTCTTCGAGATCCAACGAGAAAGCCACGGACGCCAAATACTGGAAACCGCGCGCAGGCTTAAACTGTTCCAAGATCGCCCTTTTAGTTGCGCTTCCACGTTGTCACTCAGCCGGCGAAACGTGGCCGGAACCAAGTTTGGCTGCGGGCCAACATGCACAATCACTTCATGCCCTGCGGCCAACGTGGCATAGACCGCCTCCCAAAGTTGTTGCGGATGGTCCAACCATTGGGCAATGATTTCGCGGCTGTTGGTGCTGGTATAGTTTGCTCCTCCCGTCGCCAGCGAGAAGATCGTCGGCTTCGGCTCCGTCATGCCGCCGCGAATGCTGAGCATGCGATGTTGTGCCTGGGCCGGCAAATGGATTTGCCACAAGATGGGCGTATGCAGCGGCGGCCAGCGCGAATCATTTTTCCGCAGATGAACTGTCTTGGGAAACGCCTCTCGCATCCGCGCATCAAATCGATCGACGGTATCGCCCTGGCCTAAGATCAGCACAGTATTGGGAGAGAGCACGGCCGAAACGCCAATCACGCCCCGTGCTTCCCAGTTGATCTCCTGGCAAAGCTGCGAGACTTTGGCGAACTCCAATTCGTGGCCGCGAGAAAACACAATCCCCATCGTCACGTCACGGCCCAACTCCGCGCAGCCAGGCGCAAGCTCCAACAGCGACGGCAGCACGTCGGCCAGCGTATAGACGCCGGAACAGCAAAGCGCCGCAATCTCGCCCAAGCTGTAACCAAACGTCAGCGGTGACTTTGCATAGTCCACACCAAACTGCTCGCGCAAGATCGTGATCTGTGCGATCTCGACGGCAAGGATGATTGCAATGTCTTCCGCAAATGTCTCCAGCGTTGTCTCGCGCTCGCCGCCGACTTGCGAAATCAAATCGCAATCGCGCTTCAGCACGTCCTGGCAAATACCGCCCGCCTCACCAAGAAAACGCTCCAGCGTTCCGCGATACGGGTCGGCTGCCAACAACTCGGCACTGCGACCGGTGTTGGTGATGTTGTAGCCGCGAAAGGCGAACGCCGTTTCTTTGATTCGATTCTTAAGGTCAGGTTCCATCGGTAAACATCGTGGCAACCACGTAGCAGGGAACAACACTCGCTGTGACCAGTTTCGACCGTGGCAAGGCTCGTGCTCCAATTATGCCGCACAAAACGATGTCTGCCGACGCGGTTTCGCGTTGTTTTGCATTCGGAGGGTTGTAACGCACGATTCCCCACGTTCGGCCAAACAACAAATAGGAAACGTTATGCCGATGTACCTGCGCCACCCTCCAATTCCTCATCGGGCTCATCCTCATCTGGCCATGCGTTGCCCAACCGGCGAGACTTCCAATCGTAGTAGAGTTCAGCTCCAAACGGTTGATGGGCCATTTCGACACCATCTTGCACAATCCGCATACCGTCAATCGCCATCTGATCATTCAAATAACCAAGCGCGCAGTGAATGCCACCGTCGTGCGCGTGTTCCAGCAAGTCGGCCAAAAGTTCCTTCTCGCGCGCGTCCAGTCGACTCAACAAATCGTTGATGCCTTTGTTCTTTGGCGAATCCGGCCAGCCTTCCCGAATCCACCGGCGGTGAACGCCTTTATGGAGTTGGGCGAGTCCATCAATCGTACGCTTGTAGAGTTGCAGCGAAGGATCCATTATTTGATCTTAGGGTCTGATCTGTGGGCTACGAGTTTGTTTGTGTCTGGCTCTCACCTAAGTCTGACGTTGCGGCAACATCCAACAAGACAAACGCAGCAACAAGACAACGCCCAGCAACACGCCACACCACCGATTGAAAACGTGTTCGCATGCGCAAGAAGCTGCTTTGCAGGCCCAGCAACCACTGTTGCAATTTGTTTCGGGCAATAACCTTTTCGCGCGGAAGAGAATTCTGATTTCTTCAAAAAAAAGCCAAACATGTCGCACGATATGTCAACCTGGCTGCGATAATGTACGCGAACCGAGCGATCCTGCGTCATCAGTTTGGCCAAAACCGCCTGCTGACGGCAACGCGCAGGCGGCGCATCGGTTCCCATAGCTCCGCAACGAACTTTCCCGGGCAACAAGAAACACGACTCTGAGTATTTCACGGACAATAAAGGGGTAACGATGATTGAGCAACACAAGTCATCCAGACAAACAGGCTCGCTTCAGCCGCGATCATTTTCGCTCGAAAGCTTCAAAGCTCGTATGGAAAGATTTGCAGCGTGTGTGGAAAGATTTCCGACGCGGCCGAAAAGGTTCCGCTCGCACAGAAAAACGTTTCAAACGCTTTCGGAATGGTTTCAAGCGACAACGATGCAACCGCGAAAACGAGCGCCAAACTCGTTACGCCGTTGCAGTTGCGCACAAGAATCGCCGTCTCAGCCGTCAAAAACTTGCCAGTGGCGACATGGCCTGCGTACCATAGGGGCGCTCGCATCCCGCCATGCGGCGCAAGGTTGGCCGGTTGATGCCCGGACCAATTGATCCGGACCAGTTATTACCGGGATCATTCCCTGTCTTGGAGAGAAAGAATGCGCCGTTATCCCATGTTGGGTCTGATTTGCCGTGCGTTTGCGGCCAGCCTGGTTTTCGCGTTGATCGCGCTCACCTCGCCCTCGGTTTGTCTTGCACAACAGCCGTCCGAAGCGCCCGCCCAACAAGATGACGATCCCACAACCGCGTCGGGACAAAACGGGGCCGTGGCGACAGGTTCTCGACAAGCGGCCGACGCCGGGCTGGCCATGTTGCAGGCCGGCGGAACCGCTGCGGATGCGGCCGTCACTGCAATGTTGGTCGCCAATGTCGTCGAGGAACGGCTGTACTGCTTCGGCGGCGAAGTGCCAATCATCGTCTACGACAAAGACCGCAACGTCGTGGAAGTGATCGCCGGTCTAGGAGCCGCGCCGCTGTTGGCGACACCTGAGTGGTTTAAAGAAAACCGTGAAGGCGTCATCCAAGGCCGTGGCGATATCGCCAACGCAGTGGTGCCTGGCGCTTTGGATGCGTACATCGTGGCGTTGGAACGATACGGCGTTAAGTCGTTTTCGGAATGCGCTCAGCCCATGATGGCAATCCTGGAAGAGATGGCCGCCCCGCCAGCTCCACAAGCCGACGCCATTGCGGCGAATGATGATCAACAAGCGCGCGGAAATCGCCAAGGTGGCAATCGTCAGGGTCAACGCGGGCAAGGACAGCGCGGACGTCGAGGCCAAGGACGCCGCGGTGGCCAACGCTCGGCACAGCAACGCGAGCACGCGGCGCGCTTCCTGAAGATGATGCAGCGATTGTGCGACGCCGAATCGCGCTCCGGAGGAGATCGCCTGCGCGGATTACGTTTGGTTCGCGATTACTTCTATCGCGGTCCAATCGCTCGCGAGATTGATGCGTGGTCTCGCGAGAATGACGGCCTGTTGCGATACGCCGACATGGCCAAGCATTTCACGCGCGTTGAAGAACCCATGGCGGTCAACTTCCGCGATCACACGGTCTACAAATGTGACGTCTGGACGCAAGGTCCGTACTTGCTGCAATCCCTGCACATGTTGGACAGCTTCAACCTGGATTCCATGGGCCACAACTCTGCGGACTATATCCACACCGTCACGGAAACCATGAAGCTGTGCATGGCCGACCGCGATGCATACTTTGGCGATCCGGACTTTGTCGATACGCCGATCGAAACATTGCTCTCGCCGGAGTACATTGCGCTGCGTCGCCCGCTGATTGACATGCAATCGGCATCGTTGGAACAACGCCCTGGCGATCCCTACAACATGAAGGCCGAACTTGGCATCCCGCCGCGTGACCATGATCGCGTTAGCGGATTCAGCAACGATACGACAAGTTGCCTGGTGGCGGACAAGTTCGGCAACGTGATTGCCGCTACTCCCAGCGGTTGGGGCGGCGTGGAAGCTGGCGAGACCGGCGTTCAGCTTGGGAGCCGGATGATTGGCTTAACTGCCTGGGACAATCATCCCAGCGAGCTGTATCCCGGCAAGCGACCGCGGATCACGCTGACGCCCACGCTGATCTTCAAGAATGATCAACCGGTCTTTGCCATCAGCGTTGCAGGCGGGGATCAGCAGGATCAGACTTCGTTGCAGATTTTGCTCAATCGACTTGTCTTTGGCATGGATCCCTTCTCCGCCGTCAAAGCTCCGCGATTCGGCACGGACCACCACATCAACTGGTTTGGCCACCTCCAGGCGCAATTGGGCAGTTTGACGCTGTCCCGCGAAGTCGATCAATCGATCTTTGATGACTTGTCCGGAAGAGGGCATAAGGTCGAATCCGGTCGCCCGGCGAGCTCGCCTGTCGTCCTGGCAATTGACCACGATTCCGGCCAGAAACATGCCGGCGGTGACCGCGGCCGGAATGCGGCCGCCTACTAGCCAAACTAGCGCAAGTACTTTCCTCATAACTACTTAACAATCCATCTCCTACCCGCAACGGAGCGCGCAAAGTCAAGCAGAAATGCCGGGCGGCTTCCCTCTTTTGGGCTCGCCGCTATACTACACATAAGTACATCACTCGTCAAAACGGACCGCGAATGCCACTTATGGCTTTGCGCACCCCGTCGCGAGTGATCGGCACGGAATCTCCGCGAAGGATCGCTCATGGTCTCCTTTCTGCACACGGCCGATTTGCATCTGGGGCTGCGCTTGACGCGGTTTCCGGATCACGTTGTTAAGAAACTCCAGGATGCCCGCTTTCAGGCGATTGAGCGGATCTTGGAAGAAGCTCGCAGCCGGCATGTGGATTTCGTCCTTATCGCTGGCGATCTCTTTGATGACCATTCCGTGGACAACCGCCTGGCTCGCAGGGCGTTTGAGATCCTTGCTTCGTCAGAAGTGCCCGTCTATGTGATCTCCGGCAATCATGATCCGCTTGTTCCCGGCGGAATCTGGGATCGCGACCCGTGGGTGAATGCCGATTCCGGAAAAGTTCGTTTCTTGCGAGAGCGCAAACCTGTCGAAGTGCAACGCGATGTCGTCCTCTACCCGTGCTCCGTGTTTTGCAAGACATCATTGGAAGACCCTACGGCTTGGATCACTCCATCGGACGTTGACGCCGGTTGCATCCGCATCGGTATGGCACACGGCAGCTACAATTGCCGGCCAGGCTTGCCGGAGAATGATCATCTCATTGCGGAGAATGTCGCCCAAACTCGCCAGTTGGATTATCTCGCGCTAGGGCATTGGCATTCACGGCAGATCTTTCCGGACTCCACCGGCATCACGCGAGTTGCGTATCCCGGTGTGCATGAGCCAATGCGGTATCAAGCCAGCGAAGAGATTCGCACCGGTTGGACTCCGTATGCGGACAATCCCAACCGGCAAGAGTTTCGCGATGATGGTCGCGGCGAAATCCTGCACGTCACTATCGATGGCCCCGGCGCGCCGCCTCAAATTCAAGCCGTCGAAGTCGGACGGTTGCGTTGGGAGCAGCACGCGCGCGAGCTGCAGAACGAAGAGGACCTCTCCCGGCTGATTGATGAAATCGCCACGGACCCGCACCGGGAACAACGCGTGTTACGTTTGGAGGTTTCCGGCAGCTTGTCCGCAAAGGCGCATTCGCGGTTGCAAGAGCTGCGCGAAATCATGGAAGCCCGCTACGCGTACGGAGAGTTAGTTGACGAGGACGTCCAACTCGTGGCGGAAGAATTTGAACTGAAGGAAATCGCCGGGAGCGGCGTCACGGCTCGTGTGTTCTCTCGCCTTCGTGAAGAATCGCGCGAGCACGACCTGCAGGTGCGGCATTCTGCGGAAGCGGCGCTGGCAGCGCTTTATGACATTGCAGCGGAGGCTAAGTCATGAGATTGCGCGCATTTCGCGTTGAGAACTGGCGCAGTATTCGGCGATTGAACATCGCAGACTTGGGCGATGGCGTGACTTTGCTGCATGGTCCCAACGGGACCGGAAAGTCATCACTGGTTGCCGCCATTCGCGCTTGTCTTTTGGATGTTGACCATGACAGTGGTTCGGCGGAAATCCGCGCTGCGGTCCCATCCGGAACAAACGAAAGCCCGGAAGTTGCGGTCGAGTTTGAAACCGGAGGCGACGTTTACCGCATCACCAAGCGATTCTCACCGCGCAAAGACGGCTTCGCCCTGCTGGAACGGCAAACCGGCTTCGGCTGGAAGACTGAGGTTGACGAGTCCAAGCAGGCCGGCCGCCGCGTTCGCGAGATTCTGGGTGCCAAGAGTTCGGCCGCCAACTGGTTTGGATTGTTGTGGCTCAACCAGGGCATCATTGAGTTGAGCGAAAGCGTGACCGCCGACATGGACCTCCGCACGGCCATCATCAACACGCTTGGTGGCATGGTCACGCCGCGAGACCGCGAAATCGAAAAACTGCTCAAAGCCCGTGCCGGAGAATACCTGACGGCAACTGGCAGAGACAAAGCCCGCTCGCGGCTCAAACTTCTCAAAGATACGAAACTGCCCGAGGCCGAACAGCAAGTTGCGGAACTTCGTGAGGAGCGCCGCCGCTTGGATGGCTCCATCGCACACGCGGATGAACTCCGCCGAAAAATTGACTTGCTCAAACAGCAGATCAAACAAGCGGAAGAGGAAGAAACACAACTCAAGAAGCGGTTGGCGCAACTTGAGCCCGTCAAAGAAAAGCGTGAAGCTCTGCAATCGCAAGTCGCGTCCGCTGAGGAAAAGCAGCAGTCGCTCCAACTCAAGTTGCAGCAATGGCGGGATACGTGTGCGAAGCTCGACGAAGCCGTCGGCACAACGAAAACTCTGCAAGGAGAGTTGAAAACCGCACTTGCAGGTCATGACGCACATCAAGGCGCATTTGAATCCGCGCGGCAGGCGACCTTGGCCAGCGGCAATGATATCGCAACTTTGCGAGTGCGACTGCGAGAGCTTGAAGCTCAACGCGTGATGCAGAAGCTTGGCACCGCCCGGGAAGAAATTGCCGAGATGGTCGCGGAGCGATCCGCGCTCCAAGAGAAGCTTTCCAACGCCAACACACCGGCAATCAAAGCTCCTTCGGCAGCTGAGCTGAAACAACTTGCCGCCTCATGGCGAAGCCTTCAGGCGGACGAAGCCCGGCTTTCCGCTGCATCTGCTCAACTGCAAATTGAACCTGAGGAAACCCGCTCGGTTCAGGCAACCGTTGATGGGCAAAGCATTGAGTTGGAGCTAACCGCTGGAACGCTCCGTAACCTGGACTGGCATTCTCAGGCGGAACTCGTTGTGCCCGGTTTCGGGCGCATCGTTCTGACCGGCGGCGCAGGCAAAAGCGACTTGTCCGCAAACGAGATTGTGAGTGCGCGGCGGCAACTGGCGGCGCGCGTCGCGCAGTTTGAAGTTGCACTTGATGATGAGGAATGGCTCACCCAGCTTTCGCAGCGAGTTTTTCAACAGGAAGCCGCCGAACGCGAAGCAAGCCAAATCCAAGCCAACGTCAAACAGTTGGAGCGGCAAATCGCGGCAAGAGAAGCGGAACTCGCCAAGGCGGAAGCCGCGCTCAACAAGGATGACGGCGAGGTTGAGACGCAGTACTCGCCGACCGAACTCGAAGAAGAATTCCGCAAGCTTCAAGCTGAGATTCGCCAACTTGAACAAAAGCTCGATGTCTCTCGGCAGCAAACATCCCAAGCCGAAGACACGTGGCGAAACTCCGAGCGATGGGTCAACAACCTTCGGCGTGATCTGGCGGTTGCGGAAAACAACCGCGAACATTTCGCCGAGGAGCGGAAAGAACTGACCGCCAGCTGGCAGTCCGGTTCAACGGAATTCGCCGAATCCGATCTCAGAGAGTTTGAGGCCGCGCTGCAACAACAAGTGGCCGCAGCGCAGCAAGCGCTCGAACAGCGCCGTCAAGAATTGCAAGCCGTTGAACAGCCGGGAGACGCGGACGCGCTCGAACTGCAGGCGGAAGAGTGCAAGAACCGTGTCGCGGATCTTCGCAAGCAACATGCCCAGGCGCGGGAAGAGTTCAGTGAGATTCGGGGGCGAATTGCGGCCAGCGAAGGGAAGCATGCTCAACTTGCTGAAGCGGAACATACTTTGGAGCACATCCGCGGCCAGCTGACTCGCGAACAAACGCAAGTCGATGCTTATCGCTACTTGCTGCAACTGTTTGAAGACTGCCGCCAAGGCGACATCGCGGAAATCCTGGACCCGGTCAGCCAACTGGTTTCGCGTTGGGCACGAGAGATCGGCATGGTTGATTTTCGTCACGCGCCACTGAGCAAAGACTTTGCTTTGGAGAAGATTGCCATCTCACGAGCCGGGGCCGAGCACCAACTTGAAGTCGCGCAGGAAAGTTACGGAGCCATCGAACAACTGAATTTGCTCGTTCGCTTGGCATTGGGTGGCGTGCTCGCCGTAAAGCAGCCGCGGTTGATGTTGCTGGATGATCCGCTTGTCCATGCCGATCCCGTGCGCCATCGCCAGACAATGCAGGTGCTGACGGACGCCACCGCCGGCAATCCCAATGGGCAGCCGCCCACTGGGCCTTTGCAAATGATGATCATGTCTTGCCATCCAGATCGGTTTGCCGCACTGCCAGGTTTGCAGACCATCGATTTGCTATCGTGCGGCGAATTTGCCGCCAACGCAGACAAGTCGCCCGCAACCAACAAACCGTCTGCGGAGCCCACTCCACTGCCAAGCGAATCTCCGCAGGCGAAGGAAAACGTGACCCCCACTCGGCAAAGTGTGCCGCCGCCGCAACATCGCAAGAAAAAACCCCACACGGTCAAGACGACCGCGCCCTCAAAACAAGAAGACGATCTGGCCAGCCAGCGCGGCTTTTGGGATTAGCGTTCCCAGTCCAAAGCCAAGACTCTCCAGACTTGCTGCCACTCAATCGCGGGCCCAAACGCGGCTGTGTTCTCGCGGTCAAATCGCCTGGCCCTTCTTTTGCAATTGCCCACTTCTCGGGTAAATCCGGGAATTCTCTTCAGATCATTTGAGGAATCTGTCGCCAGCTTCGTCTTGTTCTTAGAGTGGTCGAAGAGGGTATCCTGGTGACAAAAATGTCTGTGAGCAGTCCTCAATCGTCTGAGCAGTTCGCTGAGTTCGTTCGCGAACATGACGCACACATTCGTGCGGTCGTTCGCGCTTGTTCATCGTCCGGCGATAGCGAGGACGACGTCGTTCAAGAGACATTCTGTCAGGCGTTTGCCAACTTGGATCAGCTGGCCGATCCCAGCAAGATCCGCCCTTGGTTGGCAGCCATCGCCCGCAATCGACTGCGCGAACATCAGCTCCGCAATGCGGCTCGGCAACGGCGAGAGGAGCAGGTTGGCCAGGTGCGCCAATCGCATTCGTCCCCAACACACCAGACCTGGGTTTGGGCGGAAGTCGCTCAACTCCAACATGACCATGCCACGGTGTTGCGTTGCCGTTATCTGCTCAGCATGAGCTATGACGAGATCGCCCTGCGGCTGGAAGTGCCGGTCTCAACCATTCGCGGTCGTATCTATCAAGCCCGGCAAGCGCTGCGCAAACGCCTGACCGATAAAGGACTTTATCCATGATGCATACAACTCACACAACGCAATCCGATTGTGAACAAGTTGAACCGTTGTTGTTTGCCATGCTCGAAGGCGAAGTCACCCCAGAAGAACGCGCAGTCATCCAGCGGCACCTGGCGCACTGTCCAGCATGTGAAGCACTCTTGGCTGACGAGCGGCAATTGAATGATTGCTTGGGCGTCACACAAGAGTTTCTTTCCGCCAAGACACATAACGCCGCGGCGCTTTCGGTGGCGTCGCCTGCTGCGGAATCGCCTGGTGCGACAGCAAGTCCGCAAACAACTCGCGCAGCACGACATCGCTTGGGCACACTGTTCCGCATTCCCACAATGGCCGGTTTGGCTCTATCTTTGATGTTGCTGGTCACAGCGGCCATTCAATGGAATCTGCCAACCTCGCAAGCCGCGTTCGGTTCGGTTCAAGCTGGGACCATTATCCCAACAACGGCACCCCAACATCGCACGCTGCAGGCCAGCAACCACATTGAAGTCGCCACCGGCTCAAAGCAGGCCATTGATCTTAACGGCGTTGGGCAGATCCATGTGCTAGGCCCTGCCGTGTTTGAGTTGGATCAGGTTGATCGAGATTGGAAACTCACGCTCCTGACCGGAGAAATCAACCTGGCCATCCAAGCGGCCACCCGGCAAATGCAAGTGGCCACCAAAGTTGGCGTCCAACAGCTCGCCGTGGGCCGGTATGCGGTTGATTCCCAATCGGGCGCGGTTGACGTCGCGCGGCAAGCACAAGACTCAGGGGAGTCACCGGAGCGGATGTTGAACTCCGCCTTGGGCGTCTTTCACGAGCGAATTGCCGATGCTGAGAGGCTTGCCAGCGCGATGTTGAAATCGGCCGAGATCTTGCGGCGTGCCGCGGAACATCCGGCTGCCACGGCGGAGCAACGCGGGACCGCGCTGTTTTACGGGGCCGCGGCTTACGCCAACGCCAAGAAGTATGAAGCCGCTTTGGAGTTGATGCTCGCCTGGCGGGAAGAGCATCCGGACGAATTTGTCGACACGGCCGAGTTCATTGTCGGCGAGGCACTTTGGCATACGGAGAAAACGGACGAAGCCAAAGAAGTCTGGCACAAACTGTTGAAGGAGTCGCCCGACTCGCCTTATCGCGGCAGTATCGAAAGATTGTTGCAGTCTGGTCGCCAGCCGCAGGGCAATTCCCTTTTGCAAGCAGAGATTCAACTGCAGGGCCAGCAGAGCAATTCCCTGCTGAAAGCAGAGATCCAATTGCAAGGCATCAACGGCAATTCACAAGAGCCGGAATCAGCGCTACAGCAAGCGGGCAAGATGATCGAGACATCACTGCCGGCGGACAAGCCGGAGGGGGCCTATGTTGTGGTCGCTGTAGGTTTGGACGCCAGCAATGCGGAGCATCAGGCCCTTCAAAAGGTGGCGGAAGAGATCACGGCCTTTCATGAGGGCGAGTTGATCGCGTTTGACGGTCAGGATTTTGAAACACTTCAAGCGGAGCTCAAGAGACGCCAGGCGTTGTATGTTGCGTTTGTCGTTCCGCCGGAAACTTTGGATGTCAATCTCCACAGGCATTTCCTGCTGATGTCCATGGGCATGGATGACGATGCCTTTGCGGACTTCGTCTTTGGCTACTTCACCGCGCGAGATGGCGCTGCGCTTGAGAGTTTTTGGCAGCGAACAGTTGCTCTGTATAAGAACGGTCTGCCGGCCAAACGTTGGCTTGATACATCCGTCATCGGCAGCGCGTCCAATTCCAGAGTGTTCCCAAACGCGGCCCCGAATCTCTGGTCGGCCCTGGCCGGATTTCAAGGCGAGAAGATCTGGTTCCGCAACGTGGAAGCGGACGCCAACGTGTTGGACTTTGTGAAAGAGAACCTGCGACGAATGGAAGACGCCAGCGTGATCTCCATGTCCGGGAACGGCGATCCGCAGGGTGTCTGGCTGTTCAGCGATCAGCGGAATATCGATCATTCCAAACATTGGGACTTTGATCCGGCCAAAGTGGGACAGGATCCGCAGGGCGAACTCGCCCGAATCAAAGCGGCCAGCTTTCGCGAACTAAACCTCAAGCATTCGCCGCTGATCATGAGCGGGACATGCCATTGCGGAGCGACGCATCGTGTGTATGTCGAGCCCGATATCGTTTCCACATTCGGCACCAGCGATAACATTGAGCTGTATGAAATGCCGGCTGACGAAAGTATGTGCCTGGCAATGATTGACGCCGGCGCCGGGGCATTGTTGGTTCCCATCGCATCCAACCACGGCAACTCCGCCAGCTGCGAGTCGTACTTTGGGGTGGTGAATGGGGCCACGCTGGGCGAGACCGTCAAATCGACTTACGACGACATTTGCTTTCAGGCCGATGGCCCGCCCAAGTTGCAGTTCGCGGTTGCCGGCGATCCGTTCAAGTACACGGAAGAACACATCATGCGTGGCGGCGGCGCCAACCGCATCTTGGTGGGGGACCCTGCGCTCACTCTGTTTTCTCCCACGGAGGAAGCCGGCGACAGCGTGCAAACCAAGCGGATTGCTGACAAGCATCTGCAAGTTACTGTCGCCAGGCGAGACGGCTATCACCCCCGCGATTGGAATATCTTTGGCGAGTGGGGAAAAATGGAGAGCCGCGTTGATGCCCGGCTGCGTTTGCCTGCCGACGTTCATCTTTCACTGAGCGATACGCCGCAAGTCAGCGTGGAAGTTCGGCTGGAAGACGGCACGGCGGTCGAACATCGCACATCGGCCAAGGTGGAAGAGTTCGCCGGCGATGTCTATCTCTACTTGCAAGCCAGCGCCCCAGGCTCCGAACTGTTCTACAAAGGTCGCACGGCCACATTCGACGTGAAGTGGTAGTGCGTAGACTGCGGTGACATGTTACCTCGCGTTCGTTGGATTCACGCAACACAATCCGCGATGTAAATCTCTGCGTAGAATTCGGGGCAATCCGCAATCATTAGGAACTCGTCCGCGTCCCCTTCGTAGTGCAATCGGCCGCTGATTTCGGGCGGAATTTCATCCGCGTCGATCTCAACGCCATGCTCTATGATCCAGTCACGGAGCGAGCCTTTGATGCGGGTTGCCCGACTCATCATCTGGCGGCCCGCCTGCTGGCCATCGCCGGGCTCGTACGACTTGAAGGCTTCCTCAAGTCTGCCGTGAGCATACCATTCCTGCGTAATCGCGCTGATTCGCCCCACCATCTCGGCAAACTCCCGCACGTTGGCGAAATGCTGCTTGCCGAACATCCCGATATGCACGCCACGATCTTCCTCGTCGTGCAACAAGATGAGCTTGCTCTTGAGCAACATCCCTTCCTGTTGCAGATACTCGAGCGTGATGTTCATGCTGCGGACCTTGTCGGATTACAAGCCGTAGTGTTGCAGCGCACTGAATGCTTATGCTGACTTCCGCCGCTCAGGTTCTGCCAAGCTGGCGTTGCGATGGTTCTCGTTATCAAACCGCTCTTCAAAATCCGTCGTGCGCCCAAAGATGAACTGCATCGCCAGCGCGGAGTAGCTCGTTGTCTTGACTAGGTCGTCATAAAACTCAGGAGCAATCCGCCGCAATTCCGGCAGCTTGTTCCACGGAATGCCGGCCAGATCATGATGTTCCAGGTGCAGGCCGAAATTGAACGTCAGCTTGTTGAACCAACGATAATAACTGCAAGAAGGCTGATACACGCGATGCCCATGAAAGTGCGAATTGCTGAGGATCATGCCAAAGAGCACCGGATGCAAAAACCCGGTCATGAACGCCTGGGCGAAGAGCAAGTAAACAACTGGCTGCCAACCCAGAGTTAAGAACAAGATAATCGGTAGCGAAACACTCATCGCGGCGTAAGCCACGCCCCAGCCGCGGATGTCATACTTCTTGTAGCCGGAGACGAGATGTTCATCGGCGACAATCTTCAGCACCAGATCGCTCGGCGTCAGCCGGCCGCGGGGCAAACACGTGACCACATAAACCACAATGCCCAGCGTTGATCGCAGGAACTGCATCGAGAGCATGAACAGCGAGTACGGCACAACAAACGGCGAAGTCAGCCGCGTTGCCAGAAAGAAACTTCGCCGACGTTTGATGAAGTCCTTCTTGGCTCCCAGGTCATTGTGGTGCACATGATGTTCCACCCACCAGGTGTGATGGCCGGACAAAAACATCGGCATTGTGGTCAGCGTGTACAGCCAACGGTTCGGCGTTGAGCTCTTGAAAATCAACGAGTGATTACACTCATGCGCCAGCATGAACAAGTTGATGTTGATCCACGCGCCAAACACCCAGGCGACAATCAACAGTCCCCACCAGGGCAACCACGCACAACTCACCGCCAGGGCAACTTGCAAGCTGGCAAAGAACACGCACCACAACGCCGTGACGCGGTTCTGTCCAAACAGCTGTTTGATCTCCGGGTGGGCGCGGACCATATCTTTGGCCCGCTCACGGTGCCAGACCGCGTCCGGCTTGTCGCCATCGGGCACTCGGTCGGAGATATCAATCTCAAAACCGGGAAACACCGGCGCCGGTGAACCCAGCACGCGCCAGGCAAAGCCAAGTTGCTTGGGTTGCGCTTGTGACGATTGGGCTGTTTGGGACATCAAGTTGCCCTCCGCGCTTCAAACCTTGGATCACAGGGCAAGCCACCCCGTATCAAGGTAATCGGCTGCGGAGCGCAGGCAAAACATTCTTGTTCGCGCGAATGCTCGCAAAGTCTAAGCCGCAAACGAGAAATGCCGCGGCATATTGCTCGGTCTGTCCAAAATCAGCGAGGAAGGAATCCATGTTACGCGGGTGAAACTCCATACGTGCGTTTCGTCCTCCACACGCAGCCGCTGCCGCAGGCCAGCCCGAGCAACAGCAACAGTGCCGTTGTTCCTTGCCATTCGGGAACAGGTTGCAATTGTGGTTGAGCACAGAAGTAGTCCGCAAAGACGGAACTGCCTTCTTCTGATGGCGTCATAGCGCCAAAGACCACAAAGTGAATCCCAGGGTTCAGAATCCAAAGCGTGCGCATATCGCCCGGATCAGCTCCTGGATAGGCAGAAACGTGCGCGACCAATTCACCATTCTCGCCAAAGGCCATCAGGAAGATAGCATCGTCATCGCCCCAGTCATCGCCGAGATCAACGCAAACAAAGTTTGCAACGAAATCGAAGTCGGCGCGAATAGCGGGATAGAACCCAGGCGGAACCGGAGTGTCTGGCGTGGGCAAGTTGGGATTGGGCAACTCGCCTGGCGGGAATGGAGGCAGTTGCGGGGGATCCGGAGGCAGCGCAATGGTCAATGTGTTCTGCTGCGTGTCAAAAACGCCACTAGTGTCAGCTTCGCCATTTGGAGTTGGCATGCCGATTAGCCCTCGGGTGCCGTTTGGGGCAGGACCGAGAAGCGAAGACGTCAATTGACCCCCGTTCAGCGCGGTGAACGTGACTCCCTGCTCAAAGTAGGAAGAAAATGCGCCGTCAGGTGTCCTCTCGAAGTCAATCAGGATGTTCGCGCGAGTCCGTTCGGCAAAACTCAACCAGGCTGCGGAAGCAAGAAACGCGACACAAAAGGCCCGATGCATGAGAACAAGTCTCCCAAGTTCTCTTGCAAGAAAGAGAAGGAGACTTTGCGCAGCGGCAACATCCTATCACGTGCCAAGCCAATGGAAAGAGCCTGCCCTGCAGATTCCATAAGCTGAAACAAATCGCTTTGGCGCGGCAAGACGGATTGCTAGCAGCGCGGGGCGAAAGCGCTCAGTTTGCTTAACACCTTGAGCGCCTTGCCCTTCCGCTTCCAAATAATTGCTACGGCGAATCCGAGTCCACATCGCCCCCTTTACCCAAAGTACGAATGAGAAACTCTTCATACTTGCGATAGCGGTTGAGGCGTTTGACATCGCCACCTAGGCCGTGACCCCCTGTGGGATCCAAGAAGAGTTCCACAAGCGTCTCCTTGCCGGCTTTCAGCAGTTCGCGATAGACCCGCACTGTGTCCTGATACAGCACGTTGGAGTCTTCCATGCCATGGACCAGCAACAGCTTGCCTTTGAGGTTCTTCGCCAACGGCAATAGCGAGAACTTCTTGAGCGTGGCTTCGCCCGGCTTGCTGGGGCCGATGGTTCCGCTGGTGTACCAGGCGTTGTAGTTCTCCCACTCCGTTGGTCCGGCGCCGGCAATTCCTACCGCAAATACATCCGGCGCCGTGTACATGCACATCTGCGTCTGGAATCCGCCGAAGGACCAGCCGTGAATTCCAACGCGGTCTTTATCCACGCCATAGTTTTCGATCAAGAACTTCGCACCGGCGGTCAAATCCTCCACCTGCGGCTTGCCTATCTGATCGAAGCTCGCTTTCTCTGAATATGCGCCATAGCCGGAAAGCCCACGCGGGTCGATTGTCGCCGTGACGTAGCCGTGCTTCTTAGCCATGTACCAGGCAAAGAAATAAGCATCCGCGGCGTAGCTACCATCGTCCACCATCTTTCGCGTTCCCAGCGGTCCGCCATAAACGTAGATCAGCAACGGCCGCTCGTCGTCTTCATTCCAATCATCCGGCTTGAACAGCATACCGTGAATGGTTTGTCCTTCCGGATTCTCAAAGCTGAAGAACTCCGGCTCCGCTTGCGTCAGTTCGTGCGCTTTCTCCGGATGCGAATCCGTCAGGTCATCAGCTTCATCACCCTTGGCCAAACGCAGCTCCGAGAGGCGACCGTACGTGACATAGTTCCCCAACACGGCGGAACCATCCGGGCTGACAGCAACGGCCGAGTAAACACCGTCATCGCCGGTCAGTTGTTCCATGTCGCCCGTTTCCAGATCCACCTTGTAGACATGGTTCCGCGCGGGGTTGTCCTTGTTGGCGACGACAAAGATCGACTTGCGATCCTTGGACAGTTCCTGCGGCAAGACTTCAAAGTTGCCTCCGGTGAGTTGCTGCATCGATTGATAGACGGGATCCAGCACATGCAACTGGCGAAAGCCGGTCTGTTCCGTCAACATCACAATCCGGCGATTATCGGCCAGATATTCCGGCTGCATCATCGACGGCGTGTTCGGCCCGCCAAAGTGCAAAAAGCGATAAGCAACCTTCGCCGGGCGTTCCGTGGCGTAGTCGTCCTTCTTAGCGTCATCGTCTTCGCTTTGCGACGCGGTCTCTTCGTCCTCATCATCATCCCCGGAGCCGTCGTCACCGCTGTCTGCGTCTTCGTCCTCGTCTTCGTCTTCCTCATCCGCTTTGACTTCCGGCAAGTCCGCCTCGTAAACGTTGACCAGGCTGGTCGTGTACTCGTACACGGTAAATGCAGCTTTGCTCGAATCAGCTGACCAGGATGGCGTGCTGAACTGGTCTTGAGGGTTCTCGATCTTTTCTTTGTGAACGCGATACAACGTCCCGATATCCGTCTCGCTCGCAGGGATCTGATAGACGTAGGCGGTGATTTCCAAGTCCGGCAGTTCATCATCAGAAACCGTTCGCGGCACTTCCGTCACCTGGGCGAAGCGCCCACGGTAGTTGACGATTTTGACCGTACGGACGCCAAACCAGCTCTCGCCTTTCTGAGTGAGGAAGGCCAAGCGATTGCCATCTTCGCTCAGTTGATACGACGTCATTTCTTCGCCCGGCGGCAGACGTGGCTCAAGCTCTTCCACAAAGTGCGAGCCGAACTTCACGCGCAGCAAAGCATTGCCACTGATGTAGGTGTAGCCTTGGCCATCAGGCGTGTAATCAACCGCCTGCTCAAATCCCTTGGTTTTGGTGAGCCGCGTGATCTCGTCGGCCTCAAGTTCGTAGCGATAGATATCGCCACCGGAAACAAACATCAGCTCATCCGCGTTTGGCGACCAGACATAGCCGCTGATGGCCGCGTAGCGCGGTGCTTCGTCATCGTCCGCGTCCTTATCGCTTACCCAGTCGCCGTTCTCCTTGGCTTCGGCGTCTTCTTCGCTTTCTTCATCGTCGCTGTCATCATTGTCCGCGTCCTCATCGTCCTTCTTCTTGTCCGCGGCCTTGGCTTTCTTGATGCGGTCCTCCTGGACCTTCTTGGTCGCTTGTTGAAAACCGGCCATCACGCTGACAGAAGTCACCCGTCGCGACTCGCCGGAATCAACATCCACGATCCACAAATCGCTGCCGTGGCGGCGCTCCTTGTAGGGGCGATACAGATACGCGGCGTACTTGCCATCATGCGAGAAAGATGTGCTCCGCGCGCTGGGACCGAACAACCCCTCCTCAGGGAAGAGCTTTTCCAGCGTCAGCTCATCATCGTCCTCGTTTTCGTCATCGCTGTCCTGATCGTTATCTTGCGTTGCCGACATGATTGGCGACGCGGCAATCGTGGGCAGGAACGAAGCGTAAGAACCCAGCAAGAACAGGAACGCAATCAGTCGTGGCAGTGTCAATCGCATGGTGTGATCTCTTGAATATCAGCGGGCAAGCGCCTGACGTGAGCGCCCTGATGGAAGAGCGAGCAGTGGAAAAGCGCGTGGAGAATGAACAGGAGTGTTTGCCAAACGTAGCTCAGCGTAAGCCGATCGCCGTTGATCGTCCGGCAAACATGTTCACGTGTTTCCTTTTCGCAACAACAAACTACGAACTACCAAAACCGCGGCCCGGCGAACGAGAGTGTGAAGGCTCGTGCCGGCCAACAGAACCGCACGACCAGAATAATCCGCGGTAATTCGCCGTGCCACAGTGTGCTGGCTGACAGTTTGGCCGGAACGGAAATGGCGGTTGGAAGAAGAAATTGGGAAGGGCTATCGCGATCAAGCGCAAGTCCATCGGGAGAAGGGACCAGGGTTTTTCCCAGCCCGGCGCTGCGGCCTCACTCACTCTTCAGCGCCCTCTCGCCAAGATTCTGCCGGTTGCCTTTGCACTTGCTTGCAGCTCTCAATCACTGTGCAGATGAACATCTGGAGAAAGCTGTCGTTTCGTCGCGAGAATGAACTAGGGGACGGAGCCCAATCGGCACTGCCACAACCTCTGACCACCTGGCTCCTCGCGGGAACTGTATGATCGCTCCGAAAGACAAACAAGGGGAAGAGGAGCGACCCCGCAAGCCGACAAAGCGACTGTCCGCAATCGGACTGCAGCTTGCGGATTTGGTCTTCGGTCGCCGCTGTGCCATGTGTTCCGTTGACCTGCCAGAAACCCAGGTACTGCCTTTGCGGCTTTGTCATGGCTGTGAAAGCCAACTCTGTTTACCGCTTCCCCCTTTATGCCCCAAATGCGGTTCGCGCTATCCGCAGGGGCAAACTCCCGCCGAGGACTGCTCGCGCTGCCGCAAGCGGAAACTTCCCTTTCGAGAGATGGTCTGTCTCGGCATGTATGACGGCAAACTGCGCGAAGCCATCTTGAAGGCAAAGCATGCCCGCAACCAACCGCTCGCCGCGGCGCTTGCTGAACTGCTTTACAACAAGCGACGTGAGAAGCTGCTGAGCCTGGAATGTGATCTTGTTGTCCCCATCCCCATGCATTGGCGTCGCCGCTGGCTCCGCGGGGTCAATCACACGGAAACTCAGGCGGCTGAGCTTGGTGCCCGATTGGGATTGCCTGTCAAGCACGCCTTGCGTCGGGTGATCGCCACGGAGCCCCAGGGCGGACTGTCCGCTTCCGCCCGAAGAAAAAACATTCGCGGGGCGTTCCGAAAGCGGTTCCGCTTCAAAGTTAAGGATGCGCGAATTCTCCTCGTCGACGACATCGTTACAACTGGCGCAACCTGCACGGAAGCCGCACGTAGCCTACGCCGAGCAGGTGCCGCCTCGGTGGACATCGCGGTGATTTCACGCGCGGATCGCCCGATTCCCGTGCCGAGAAATCGCCTATAATAGGGTTGGCGCATCGTTGGCGAATTTCCCAATAGGTCCGGCCGCGCCGGCCGTGATCAAGTGGGCGTGAATTGTGTCACAGCTACCGCAACAGCAAAGCGCGAAGCCTCAGAAGCCCTTCCGTCGAGCGGTCTTGGGTGGGCTGGGAGTATTTCTGCCGCCGCTTTTGACCATCCTCTGCTTCATCTGGGTGGGAACCACAATTCACTACTACGTGATCGATCCCGTGGAAGCCGGCGCGCGGAACGCTATCGCCGCGCTCATGGCCGATATCCGCGAGTCCGATAAAGACCCGGCTCAACAAGGCGTGACGGAAACCTTCGACGGAGTCGTTTATCACCGGACGGACAACAATCGTTACGTTCCGCAGTCAGTCTTTGATATCGTTCGCGCGCAAGATGGGGAGAGCCGTGCCGCGGAACTTCCGGCACCGGCTCTGTATCGACGTTACGTCGAGTTGCGATTCCTGAAGCCGTATTACACGGTTCCGATTATTTTGGCGCTGTTCATCATTGTCCTGTGGTTGTTGGGCAAACTTCTCGCCGGAGGATTGGGCGGCCTGCTGTGGACGTTATTTGAGCGCGGAATCTATCGCATCCCCTTAGTGCGAAATGTTTACTCCTCCGTCAAACAGGTCACGGATTTCTTTGTCCGCGCCAGTGACGTGCCGTACACCAAGGTCGTTGCGGTTGAATATCCGCGCAAAAAAACCTGGTCGCTGGGCTTTGTGACTGGCGAAAGCATTCTGGACATTCGCGCGGCCGCCAACGAGCCGGTGTTAGCCGTTTTGATCCCCACCTCGCCTATGCCGATGACCGGCTTCACGGTGACCGTGCTGAAGAGCGAAGTTGTTGATTTGAACATGACCGTGGATCAGGCATTGCAATATCTGGTCAGCTGCGGCGTCGTTGTTCCGCCACATCAACTGGCCGAGGCTTTGGAAGCCCAAGCCGCGGAAGCGGGCGCCGCGGAAGAGGCAGCCGCAGACGCTGCCAAGAAACTGGGGCATGCCGGCAATGGTCGAGACAAAGCCAACGGTGCTCCGCCAACGGAGAGCACGCCAGAGGAATTGTCCGACGGCCGCGATTGAAGTTGCGGGGGCAACGCGCGAAAGATCCTTGAGCCACGATGTTGTACGGCATCATCTTTGAACTGTTTGCTCTCGTTTTGTGCGCTTTGGCGATCTCACAAGGTGGTTGGGCCTGGTTGGCATTGTGGCCATCGGCTAGCTGCTTGCTGGTGGGCGTGGCGTACTATATCAACCGGCCAGCTGTCTTCGGCAAGAGAATTGATGGCACAGTCCGAACGGCGAACTCGATTGTTCTCTTGCCATTCTTGCTTTATTTGCGCGGGATTTGGAATTTGTTGCGAAAGTTCTCGCGCGAAGATCAATTCAATCAGCTGCTCGACAAAGTCATAATCGGGCGTCGGCCACTTGCTCGAGAAGTTGCAGAAAATGTGACTGTGATCTTGGATCTCACATGTGAGTTTTCGGCCTCGCTGCCGCAACGACAAAGCCTACGCTATGCCAACTTTCCGATATTAGACGCGGCTGCGCCAGCCAACGATGATTTGCCCCGGCTGTTGATCTTGTTGGAAAGTATCCCGGTCAACGATTTGCTGTACATCCACTGCGCCAACGGGCATGGGCGAACTGCACTCGTGGCCTCGATCTTGCTCTTGATCCGGGGCGCGGCGCCCGACTGGCAGAGCGCATATCAACTTGCCAAACAATGCCGGCCCGAATGCCGGCTTTCGTCTTGCCAGCGGAAAGCGTTGAAGTTGGCGGCAGAGATTTTGCGGAGTCGCTAAGAGTGTTTTCAGAACAACGTCTCTTCGCTCAATACTCCAACTCTTCCCAATCAATCTCCTCGCCATCGGCACGGTTAAGCAAACGCAACCAGGCTTCATGGCCGATGTCCTTACGCACGCGGTGGACCTTGCCGTCGAGCGTACCGACCAACACAAATGGCTCGTCCGGCAAACCAAACGCCGGCCAGTTCGGAGCTTCCTCGTTTGCATTGAACTTGAAATCAACCGGCCGCGTCCAGGGAACCGCGTGTTCCGCGGCGACTTCAATCAAGCAAACCGTGTCCGCCAAACCATCCAAAAGATCGGGAGCCAGCATCACGCGATCCCCGGCTTCGCCAAAGGCTGCTTGCGGACCATAGGGCGTAAGTATGTTGGAAAGCCCCGCCGGAATTGCATCAATTGTGGAGACATGCAGTGGCGCTTCGTCCAGCAGCGGCTTGTTCGTTGTGCTTTGCCAGGTTTCACTCGTGGCAAACCGCATATATAAGTCATTCGCTTCTGCATACGGCAAAGTTGCCACTCGCCAACTCAACCGCGGCTGGCGGTCATCGTGAGGAATCGCGTTCCCATTGAAGTAAGACTTATTGAGGTCAAAAACCGACTCAATTGCCTGCAGGTTGTGTCGAAGCGTGTTGGCGCGGTTCTCCCACGTGACAGGAAACATCTGCTGCCAGTCGGTAGGTTCATCGTTTATCGTGTCGGGCTCAGTTTCGCCGTCATCAACGTTGGATTGTCTGGCAAACTCAATCAACGTTTCCTCAGAGAAGTGATCGCGTCGGTCAATGACGGTCTAAGAGTCTTTTCTTGAGTCGAGCGAATTGTCACCGTTGCCCCGTGTTGCGTCACACTTGCTTGCAAGATGATATTCCTGATGAATTGATCGACTGTCGGGTTCACACTATCGGCGCGAGTGTATTGTTTGAGCAACCAGCGAACAGCCTCCTCACGATGTGTTTTCAATCCCGTAGCGAATTCCTCCGCATCGGCTTCATTAGCAAATTCGCAGAGGGCGGATGCAAAGGGCGTGCTTTCATCAGCGTTGATATTAAATTGCCAATGGAGTGTTTGCGCGCCTGCCGCTAACTCCACCAGCCGGCGCACACCCTGTGGCAAGTGAGCGAATTGAAGCCTGTTGATGTAGTCCCTCGCTAAGTCGCAGGCGACGACATCCGTATACGTTCCATGCAAATCTGCGCTGCTTAGCCGCGCAGCCAAGGTATTCTCCGTCGGCGCTTTGTCGCGATGAAACTGGGGGATCAATTCCAATAGGAGATCAAGTTCCGCGACGATCGCCGTCCGCTCGTCAACGAAGTGCACGCCGCGAACGCCGAAGGCTGATGGCGTACTTCCTTTGACCCAATAGCGATGGTTTTGAAGCTGCTTGGGGCTGGCGTTGAGCCTTCTGTCGACCGGGATCAAGAGTCCGATCCCTTCCAGCAGGTTCCCAGCAAAGTAGGATTCGTCGTCGATTGATTCGTTGGCCCGAATAATCCAATAGTCTCTTCCGCCAGCCGCAGAGAACTGATCTTGCGGTCGCAAATCAACGAACGCGACACGTTCAACATTCTCTAGCTGGCCAACAAGTACGACACGTCCCATCGAGATTAGCCACCCCGCCACTTCGTCTTCTTGCAACCGCGCGAAATCCGGGTGCTCCAACGTGGGCTGTATCTCGAACGCACAAACCCGACAGGCATCCGGAAGAACATATTCCAACTCAGACGCGATTTCGTCGGGCGCGATATCATTCGCTGCTGCATCCTGATGGTTTGGCGATTGCCCTGACACTTGCGCGGCCATGGCCTCCTCTGCCAAACCCACTGTTGCGAAGACGACGATCACAAGGATTCGCCTCAGCTGGCATGACTGATTGGTGCCCATGGTGGCCTCCATCCATCGAAGTTCAGAATCACCGCCTCTGCTTGGCTCAGAACCGTTCACACCTCGGTTTATTCCCCACAATCTTGCAAGGCTCCATCGCGCTGCGGTTGCCACGCCAAAAGATTTGCGGTTGCACAACAACCAGCGTAACTTAACGGCACATTCGCCCGTCAAACACCTGACAACATATCAAAGCCAACTTTGGCACCGCGATCTCAAGAGGCTTTTTCATGCGTCGACTTCAACTCCGCTTCCTGCTGGCCAGCGTAGCAATCCTGACTTGTTTCAGCCACGCCAACACAAGCGTCGCCCAGCAGCCGGCCCCGTATGCAAAGTTCATCAATCAAGAAGCGCAGGCCGTGCTGCTGATTCGTCTGGCCGCGTTGACTGAACATCCCGTGGTGAAGTCACTCAGCGAGGACGCACCCGAACTGCTGGAAGAGATGTCGACCAGTTTTAAGGATCGCTTTGGCCTTCCAATGAGCAGCTGTCAGGTTTTCATCTCCGGCCAACTTGCGGATGCCACCTCAAAAGAGTTGGAAATAGACATCAACCAGTCATTCATGGTCGCAGTGTTTGATCGGCCGATTGACCAGCAATCCGTCCTCAGTGATTACCCCACAACGCCGGAATGGGAGAAAGTCGATATCTCCGGGGTCAGTTACTTTCGCCCCAAGCAAGAGCCCCCGGCAGTTGGCGAGCCGCCGGATTTTGAAAACGATCCCGCCTGGCGAAATTGTGTAGCCTTCCCCGCGGACAACGTCTACGTCGAAACAAGCGAAGCCAAGATTCGCACCGTGCTGACCGGTCCTTCCAGCGACGAATGGAACAATCGCCTGGCCCGCGTCCCGGCTGACCAACTCGTCACCATGATGTTGGGCCCCAAGAACATTTCTGAGGGAATTGCCGAACTCTCCGAGGACGGCAGTCTGCCAGCTGGCATTGCGGCGCATCTTCCCACAATGAAAAAGATCCAGTACGCGGAGATTGCGTTTTCTTTCACAGGCAATGATTTGCTCCGCGTGTCTTTGGAGACAGCCAATGCGGAGGATGCGGCTGAAGTGCAATCGTCATCCACGCGATTGCTGGAGATGGGCACAAATCTGGCTCCTCTGATGCTGATGAACATCAACAGCCCCGAGTTTGGCCAGGTCGAAAAAGATTCCGTCATGGCGATGCTCAAAAGCATTACCGCCACGTCGGACGGCGCCACGGCGCATGTGGCTTTACCGATGCCTGACAAAGACACGCAGGAAATTCTGTTGAACCTTACCGCAAACACGTTGACTGTCGCTCGTTCTGCGGCCGCCCGAGCGCAACAGCGGAGCAGCATGTTTGAAGTCGGTCTGGCAATCCACAACTTTCATGACGTCTACGGCAAACTGCCGCCCGGCAATGACACCACGGGCCGTGACGCTAACGGTCGCCCTCTGTTGAGTTGGCGCGTGCATCTCTTGCCGTTTTTGGAGGCGAGCGACCTTTACGAGAAGTTCCATCTGGACGAACCCTGGGACAGTCCGCACAACAAAGAACTGCTCAGTGAAATGCCTGCTGTATTTGCCTTGAGCGAGAACTTGCCAGAAGGCATGACGGACATCGTCGCCCCCTTCGGCAAGAACACGCCCTTGGGCGGAGACAAATCCATCAGCTTCGCGAATGTCGTCGATGGAACATCCAACACGGCCCTGTGCTTTCAAATCTCCCCGGAATACGCGGTCCCGTGGACCAAGCCAGACGATTTCCAATTCGATCCCGAGGCGGAAGACGCCATGGCACTGTTCAAGATTTCTGGCGTTGACGACATCAACGTGTTGTGGATCGACGCCAGTGTAAGTCCGTTGCCAGCCACGGTCTCGCCACAGTCAATCAAGGCGATCATCGAGATCAATGATCGCCAGCCGTTAAGCCGGGACGACATTCAGTAAGGACTCGAGAGTTTCAGCTTTGTGAGCATTGGCGATGCCGCATGGCAAGTGAATTTGTTGCCAGCGCCGTAAGGCAATGAAATCCAGGTCGCTGCACATTCCATGTTGACACGCGAAATATGCAACGGGGCGAATTCGTTGCCTCATGGGCAAAGCGCGAATAGCATGGAATGTCTGCCCTGGAGGTCATTCCTATGCAAACCCTGGCACGCTCCGGATTGTTATTGCTGGCTCTTTGCGCCATCGTGATGGCGACTTGCGCCAAGGACCGCAAGCACAACCCGCGCAAAGACGACCGGAACAGGCTCTACGAAGTTTGCCTGTCCATTCACGAATACCACGACGTTCATGGCGTCTTTCCCCCAGCCGAGTATCCTGGCGGGCCGCGTGTGCGAGATATCCACGGCCGCCCGTATCTGAGTTGGCGCGTCCATATTCTTCCGTTTGTCGAACAGCAAGAGCTCTATAGGAAGTTTCGCCTGGACGAGCCTTGGGACAGCTTTCACAACAAACAGCTGTTAACAGAGATGCCGCGGTGCTACGCGATTAACGACAACCTCGGGCGCGGCATGTCAGACATCATCGCGCCTTTCGGGAACCACACTGTCTTAGGGTCATCTGCACCTCGATCATTCTCTGACATCGCGGATGGGAGCGACCTCACGATCATGCTGATTGAAGCCGCGCCCCAGCATGCCGTCCCCTGGACCAAGCCGGACGATTTGGATTTCGATCCAACGGCAGCCAATGCGATGTCACAATTCGGTCCACCCCACGGATCTACTTTCCTCGTGGGCATGGCGAATTCATTCCCTATAGAAATCAAACGAGATGTCACGCCGGCGACTCTCCAGTCGATGATTGACATCAATGACGGCGCGCCGACAAGCCTGGAGGGAATTCGCTAAGTGACAGGCGCGCGCCCATGACGTTGGCGGCATAACCGGTCATCGATATAATCGACCGTCTTAAGAATCATCGGCGGCAAGCAAGTTTGTCGCTCCGCGCGCAATTGGGCATCAGCAACGCGCGTCAAAAACAACAACGCCGCCACAATACGCCGCGAACAACTCTTCCACACCCATGAACTTTCGCGTCGGTTCCGGGCATGACTCACACCGCCTGGCAGCAGGGGGCCCGTTACGGCTGGGTGGCGTGGACATCCCGCATGACAAACACGCGGTTGGCCACAGTGACGCGGACGTGTTACTGCACGCCGCCACGGACGCCATCCTCGGAGCCATCGCCGGCGGAGATATCGGCACGCTGTTCCCGGACAATGCGGAAGAAAATCGCGACCGCGACTCGGCCGATTTTCTCCGCGAAGCCGTGGCCCGCGCGAACGCGGCCCGGTTTCAGATTGTCAACATGGACAGCACCATCTTCGCGCAGCAGCCGAAGATCGGCCCTCACCGAGATGCCATCATCGCCCGCCTGGCCGAACTGCTCGGCATCGCCACGGACCGCATCAGCGTGAAAGCCAAAACCGGCGAAGGCGTCGGCCCCATCGGCCGGGAAGAAGCCATCGCGGCGGAGGTGGTTGTGTTGTTAGGGGAAAGGGCAAAGGGCTAAGGGAAAAGGGGGCAATGCGAGCCTGCCTTTGACCTCTGCATAACGACGGTTTCCCGCTATAACACACGTTCGTGATGTCGGCCCACGGGTCTGAATGCAACACCCCTTTTCCCTTGCCTCTTACGCCTTATCCCTCCTCCCCATGTCGCTCCGCGTCTACAACACCCTGACCAACAAAAAGGAAGACCTCGAGCCCGTCACGCCGGGGAAGATCGGCATGTATCTCTGCGGGCCGACGGTCTACAAGCCCAGCCACATTGGACATATGGTTGGTCCCGTGATCTTTGATGTCGTCAAGCGGCACCTGGTTTACTGCGGCTATGACGTCACGTTTGTGGTTAATGTGACCGATATCGATGACAAGCTGATTGTGGAAGCGGCCAAGCGAGATATGACCGTCGCGGCGCTCGCCGAGGAAATGACGGCCGACTACATGAACAACCTGTCGGCGATGGGGATCGACACCATCGATCATTTCCCCCGCGCGACCGACAACATGCAGAACATCATCGACTTCATCAGCGGACTGATCGAAAAGGGCTACGCCTACGAGTCAGACGGCGATGTTTACTTCGATGTCGGCAAAGACGCGGAGTATGGCAAGCTCAGCAATCGCCGGCCGGATGATATGCAGGGCGAAGGAGGCGGGACCGCCACGCGCAAACGCTCGCCGCTGGACTTTGCCCTTTGGAAGTCCGCCAAGCCCGGCGAACCCACGTGGGAAAGTCCCTGGGCGCCAGGCCGGCCAGGCTGGCACATCGAGTGCTCCGCCATGAGTAAGGCCCTGCTGGGCGAAACATTCGACTTCCATGGTGGCGGCTTAGACCTCGTCTTCCCGCATCATGAGAACGAGGTTGCGCAGAGCGAATGCCTGCACGGCAAGCCCCAGGCGAATTACTGGCTCCACAACGGACTGATGCAGGCTCCCGATGAAGTCGGCAAGCTTGGTGGTCGCAACACGCGCACGCGAGAGGAAGGCGAAGACGACGGACAGCTCGTTGGCGATCAAGATGCGCAAGAAGCCGGCAAGATGGGAAAATCCAAAGGAGCATCAGCGTTCTCGGCTTTGCTGGAACGGCATCCAGCGGAAGCCATCCGCTTGTTGCTGATCTCCACGCACTACCGCAGTCCTATTCTCTTTAGCGAGGACGAGATTCGCGCATCGGCCGAACGCCTGGAAACCTTCTACCGCTTCTTTAAGCGTTACGAACGCGTCACAGGCGATTCCTTCTACGAACTTCCGTTGAATGAAAACCGCGACGCCGGCGACAAACACCTGGCCGGGGCAAGCAATGAAGCGACCGACTTCGCCGGCATGTTTGAGGAACTTTCCGCATTGCGGCAAAACTTCCTCGCCCGCATGGATGATGACTTCAACACGGCGGCGGCGATCGGCAACTTGTACGAAGCACTCGGCGTGCTGAACCGTTTCATCGAGGAACAAAAGCTGGAAGGCGCCGGCAAAACAAATGACGCAGCGCAGGCCGCCCTGCGGAACGCAACCATCACCTTCCGCGAATTGGCCGGCATCCTCGGCTTATTCCGTCAACCGCCGCAATCGGCTTCCGGAGCGAACGATGAGTTCGTCGACCAACTCATGCAGTTGCTGATCCAAATTCGCGCGGACGCCCGCAAGGCCAAGAACTTTGACCTGGCGGATACCGTTCGCAATCAACTCACGGAAATCGGTGTGACGCTTGAAGACCGCGCCGACGGCACCACATGGGAGTTGAAGCGATAGCGGCTTAGCTGCAGACCAACGCTAGGCTACACACTCCATTGAGCGTTTTCCAAATTCGCCAACAACTCCGGCAACTCACGTACGCGGTGTGCTAGCAACTCCTGGCACTCGGGCAAATCCTGCAGCAACTTCGTTGCGAGATCATGCTGCGGGTGATCTTTCAGCATCGCTACGGCTTGCGGGACTTTCGCGTTGACGTAATCCACAGTCAGCGTGCGGGCGATGAAGTCGCGGTTCGATTCCAGCCAGCCCTTGCCATAGATCATCGCGTCATAGCCCAATGCCAAATGCAGCCACTCGTCCGGTGAACGGCCCGGCCCTCCTGCCCATTCCTTGAACAACGGTTCTCTCCAGGGAAATACATCAAGTCTGAGATGTACTGCAAGGCCGCGATGGACCTGCCGTGCGTTTCCAGCCGCCACCACGCATCCCAGATGCTCCCGATGTTAGGAACGATGAAGCCGAGCGAATTGAACCTCAACATCCAGACATATGTCCCAACCCAAATGCCAAAAGGGTCCTGTGCTACCGCCGCAAAACTTTGCTCAAGATTCAGCCGTTCCAAGAAGCTGTCACGGAAGAACATCGTCACGGCCTCAAGCTGACGCGGTGTCAGCATCTTCTCGAAGACTTTGCCGTGAAAGATGCCGTAGTGAAATTCAGAATCTCCGTGCGAGCAAGCCGTGTTCTTCATAAGCGTATCGTGCCAATCCATCAGGCACACCGGAAACAAGTACGCGAACAACTCCGGCTGCAAATCCACATACGCCAGGTCATGGTGGTAGTACCAAAGATCGCTGAAGTCGATGTCCTCGTACGGCGTCTGTGCGAGTTTCTCAAGTTGATCATCCGCGCCGTCGAATTGGTGTTCGCAAACCGTCGACGGCGGTGCCGGGTGATCGAAGATGGCGCTGGCTCGCTCCCAACTGATGGGCAGCCCCGCATATTCTTCAAGTCGCATTCGACGCTTTCTGGCCATGAGAGAATTGTAGCGACCAATGCTGATGACGTTGCAGGCTTGCGGATGTCCCAATAGAGTCTGCGTTTGGCTCGCAGGTTCGCTGTTGATTTGCAGTGTTACCCAGGTAATTCGCTTTCTTCGCAATCCCCCACAATTCCACGACTCTTCCGGAATGGCATTTGCCGCGGTTGTGCAAGCTATACTTGCGAAATCTCTCTCGTCTCGATTCGGCTGATTCTTCATGGCGTGGTTAGAACTCATCCTGCTTGGCGCGCTCCAGGGTGCGACTGAGTTTTTGCCGGTGAGTTCATCGGGACATCTCGTCATCGCGGCAAAGCTCTTCGCGCAAAGTTCTCGCGAGACGCCATTTCTGGTGGTGATGTTGCATGCCGCCACTTTGCTCTCCATTCTGGTGTTCTTTCGGCGGCGGATTGCGCTGCTGCTCACGCGAGACTGGCAACTGTGGATTCCGCTTGCGATCGGGACGATACCCGCAGCCGTGGTTGGCTTCATCATCAAGACCAGGTTCCCCCACTTCCTGGAGAGCCCTGTTCAAGCGGGCGTGATGCTGCTGGTCACTGCGGTCATGCTGGCATTCTCGAAACGCATCAAGCCGGGCGAGACCGATTGCGAACATGTCAGCTGGCGTCAGGCCTTGCTGATTGGTTGCGCTCAAGCCGCCGCGATTGCCCCAGGCATTTCGCGAAGCGGCGCAACGATCGTCGCCGGCATGGCCGTAGGTCTGAAGCGGATGGCCGCCGCGGAGTTCTCATTCCTGCTGGCGATCCCGGTCATTGGCGGGGCTGCCATCTTGGAAATCGCCAGCGCGATCAAGGATTCCTCCTGGACCGCTGGCTCAGATGGCTGGGGACCGCTGATTGCGGCCATGCTGGCAGCGTTCCTGGTGGGATTGGCAAGCCTGGCGTGGCTTGTCCGCTGGTTGCGGGACTTTCGCTTGCATCACTTCGCGTGGTGGTGTGCCGCTTTGGGACTCTTTGCGGTCGTGTATTTCGGAATCTTTGCGGCTTCCTGATCCACGAAACTCCCGTCGCCGCAAACCTGCAAGATTGCTTGTAGTTTGCGCACTGCAAACGCCGATATTCGCTGCGCGTCGATAGGCTTTGCGTTCCGCCCTGCGCGGATCAATCTTCTCCAGATGGCACCCCGCAATGTTCGAATTTGCCCGCTCGCTAGCACCGCAATCGCTTCCGCAAGATGAGAAGCAAGACATCTCGCATGCGATCCTCCGCATGGCAGTTGTCACCTGGCCAGAACATGCGGCCGGGATTGTTGCCGATTGGCTGACCGACTCTTGCGGCGATGCCTTGGCGGACAAATCGCTGGATCTTCCTGTTTCAAAAGCAGCGTAAGCCTGAGCTGAGGGCCGCCGATGACCGTTCACGATGTCCGCAAAGCCGCGATTGTGCTGATGAGTCTTCCACAGGAAGACGCCGCAGCGCTTGTCGCTAAGCTTTCGCCTCAAGCGGTGGAAGCCGTGACCATTGCCATTGCCAGAATGGGCATGGTCACTGGCGAAGAGCAGATGGGTGCGCTCAATGATTTCGCCAACTGCAATCCCGCTTCGTATGGTTCTGAAGCTGGCGGGCTGGACAAAGCCAAGGAACTGGTCGAAAAAGCTCTCGGCAAGGGGGCCACCGGCACGCTCGACAACGTGCGGCAACAGATCGAAGCCGTTCCGTTCGGCTTCCTGCAAAAGGTCGATAGCCAGAACTTGCTGACGTTCATCATCGACGAACATCCGCAAACCATCGCGTTAGTGCTTTCGCACATTCCTCCGCAACAAGCAGCTGAGATCATTGCCGGCCTTCCCACCGAGCGGCAGCTCTCCGTCATTCGCCGCATTGCCAACATGGGACAAACCAACCCGGAGATCATCAAGGAAGTTGAGAGTGGGCTGGAACGCCGCATGGCCAGCGTGATGAGCCAACAGTTCGAAGCGGCCGGCGGTGTGGAGGCAGTCGCCGAGATTCTCAACGTCACGGACCGCACAACAGAGCGCAACTTGCTGGAAAACCTTGCACAGGAAGACACGGAACTTGTTGAGGACATTCGTCGGCGAATGTTCGTCTTCGAGGACCTCTCAAGTCTTTCCGATAAAGGCATTCAAGAAGTGCTCAAGAGCGTTGAGACTTCGCAATGGGCGATGGCCCTCAAGGGCGCCAGCGATCAACTCAAGAAGATGGTGCTGGGCAATCTCTCAAGCCGCGCGGCAACGCTTCTGGAAGAAGAGATGGACTTCCTCGGCGCGGTCCGCGTTTCAGATGTCGAGCAAGTGCAGCAGCAAATCGTCGACATCGTGCGACGCCTGGAAGACGCAGGACAGATCAACCTGCACAGCGAGCCCGGCGGCGAACAGATGGTGCAATAGCAAAGCGCAAGAAGGCGCGCGCAGCAGGCACGAGCGCTGGCTTTGCCATCCCAGCAGCGCCGCTTCGCGGCTGCAAGCTTTCACTTTTCAAGTTGCCAAAGAGCGAAACGGCAAATTTCCCACGAAAGCTGCGCAGTGGGCAACACAAGTTTTGAAAAAAATCTCGGCGCGCGGCTCTCGCGGCGAAAAATGCTCTTTGGCCAAGATCCAAATCTGGGATCACACCCGGGGTTACCATCCGCCATTGCACCCGGTGTTACACCCGGGATCACGGGCCGTTTTGCCGGGGTTACACCCGGCATTACGGACGATTTCGAGGTTCAACACCTGGGTAGCTTGCGGAGAATCCTTTTCGCGCGAAAGCTATCCTCCGCAAACGGAAAATCTGCGCGCGGAAAAACAACTCTTCTTTCGTCAAAGTCTCTTGTCTAGCGATGCTCAACTTTCTTTGGCAGTCGAGCGGTTAGCGCGATAAGAGCCGGGTATGACGTCAGACCCAATGTTGTGCCATTCGCAAGTCAGAAGTGGGTGATGCGACGAGAAGCAGACAACAGACATGGTCAACTTGTTGTGCGTAACCCGGCCAATCCTGGCCTGCCACCCACCTTCGTCCGTTGGAAAAAATTGCTGCTGCTGCCAATAATCGCCGACGCTTGGCGAATGCGAACTCATATCCACTAATTGAGCGCATTGGGTTTGAGCATTCGTCGATGAATCGCGATCTTGTTTTGGCTTGCGTTGGGGTGTTGATTGCCATAGCCGCGACTACGGCGCTGGACGTCATCGGTCTCACGGTTATCAGTGCGCTGGTGTTGATTCCATTGACCCTGTTCTTTTGGTTCGTGCAGCGCTTTGGCAGACAGGAGATGGGTCTGACGCTCGGCCGCGGCAAGGACTATGGGATCGCCCTGCTGTATCCGCTGCTTGTCCTTGGGGTCATCGGGCTCATTGCCTGGTTTGCAGGCGTCATCAACACGTCGGAGACGGCGTGGGAGAAGTTCACTTTTGTCGTCGGCATGGGTTTGGCAATTGGCCCAATCATGGTGTTGCTCACGGAAGAAGGATTCTTCCGTGGTTGGTTGTGGGCTTGCTGCAAACGCAGCGGAATGAGCGAAACTGCAGCCTTACTCGCGACGACCATCGCCTTCACGCTTTGGCACCTATCCGCAGCAACGCTTTCGAAAGAGTTCCGAGTGTCTGGATCACAGATTCCGATCTACCTGACCAACGTCGTTGTGCTCAGCTTGATCTGGGGATTGATGCGATCAATATCCGGCTCCGCGCTTGTGCCCAGCGTGAGCCACGCGGTGTGGAATCCGTTCGCCTATGAGTTGTTTGGTTTTGGCACTGAGAAACTCGGGGCGCTGGGAATTCAACAAAAGGCAACATACAACCCCGAGTCCGGCGTTTTGGGAATCGTTTTCAATCTGCTTTTCCTGGCTGGGATGTGGATCTGGTTTAAGAAGCGCGAGAAGCCGAAGGAATCCGAGTCTGATTGACCTTGGGCTCAAGTGTTGAAAACAAACCGCGAGGATATTGGCAACACGCGGATCGTTTTCCAAGCCTGGATGTAGTGAGCCGCGCAACTTGAAGGTGGGTTTCACCCACCCTACGGAACTACGGAATTCGGCTCGTTCCGAAGCCTGGGCAATCAATAGCGCGGCAGGCTGGGATCGATTTCTGCCGCCCAGGCGTCAATCCCGCCGATCATGCTTTGTGCCGTAAAGCCCTGTGCGCGGAGCCAACGGGCGACCATCAAGCTGCGGGCGCCGTGATGGCAGAAGACAACAATGCGTTGTTCTTTGTGATCGTCCAACTCGCCGACGCGTTGCTGCAACTCGCTCATCGGGATGAATTGGGTGTCGTCAATGTTGACGAGTTCAAATTCGTCCGCTTCGCGACAATCTAAAAGCACGAAGTCTTCCTGACTCTTCCGCCCGGCGGCAATCGTCGTGTTGTCAACTTCGAGTGGCAGTTCCATCTTGTGGTGTAAATCGGGTGAGGCTGTGCCGGCCATGCCTGGAACACGTTCTACGATGCCCGGCCTTCGCAGTTCGACCTACGCGGTTCAGCCTACGCAGTTCGGCCTGGGCGACCACAGCATTGCTTGAACTTCTTTCCGCTTCCGCAGGGGCAAGGGTCATTGCGACCAACCTTGGTGCCCATGTTGCGAATGGGTTCCGGCTTTCGCTCCGAGGCTCCGCTGGCGTCAATGGCGGCCTGCTGCTGTTGGGCAATATCGCTGGTTGACGCGGCCTGATCATGTCGAGCTTCGCCGCCGGACCAGGTCTGGCTGACAAAGCCTTCGTCGATCTTTTCCATACGGAAGATCAAGTCGGTGACTTGTTCGCCGATGGATTGCCACATGTTGTCGAACTGGCGCATGCCCTCTTTCTTGTATTCGACTTTCGGATCGACCTGGCCATATCCGCGCAACCCGACGCTGGATCGCAGGTAGTCCATCGCCAGCAGATGCTCCTTCCAGGCGTTGTCCAGAACTTCCAGGACAAGGCGGCGTTCCATACGGCGAATCTCCGGACGGAAGCGATCTTCCACGGTGGAGATCACACGCTCGGAGAGTTCCTCGCGGTCGAGGTCGGCGAGAACTTCGGCCGAAGTCTTGGCGCCGGTCTTCTCCTCAATCCATTGCGAGAGCGAATCCAGAGCGCCGTTACCTGCCGCCTGACCGTTGGCTCCAAAGACGCGGTTCACCTGCGCTTTGGCCTCCGCGACGACTGCGTCGGTTCGCTTCTGGTCCTCTTTGCTGCTATCGACCAACATCGCAACGACATCGTCTCGCTGCTTGGTTTCCTCGGCGAGGTCGATGTCGAAACGTTGTTTGGCCCAGGCGGCAATGCCTTCGCGGTCGTATCCTTTGGCGGCGCCGGATGCGTCCCGCTGAGTGAAGTGCGAGATGCCGGCCATGACCGGGAACTCGGCTTCCTTCTCTGTGTATGCCTGGGAGGCCTTCTGCATGACCAACTGCTTGAACTCGGCAGGCTCCAGGTCTTTGACCTCTTCCAGCGGAATGTCCATGTTGAACTTGTAGCTCAACCAGGACAGCGCGGTTCGCACTGCGTAGTCACGGTCCAGATAGCGAGCGCCCTCGGAGCAATCGATCTTCTCGATGGCTTCCGACACCAGCTCGCTAAGTTCATCCTCCAGATTGTCGCGACAAATCTTCTTGATTCCGCGCTCGTTGAAACTGAGTCCCCAACGCGTGTTGACGAACGTGGCCATGGCTTGCCAGTTCCATTCGTCAGGGTCTTCCGACAATGGAAGGTTCTCATCCGCCGCGTCACGGATGGCGGTTTCGGACAGGCGAATGGCCTCGTCCTTGGCGAGACGCTCGGCCGATTCGAAATCGCTGTCACGGAAATCGGCCGCTTGCAAGCCTTCCACGCGCAACTGGGACTCCATCCACTTGGCGAATGTCGCCGGCCCATAATCGGCCGCGAGGAATTCATCCAAGTGATCATCAATCTGTTCCTGGATCATTTCCAAGATCAAGGTCTTGCAGTTGACGCCATCCAGGATTCGCTGGCGATAGCCGTAGACTCGCTTACGCTGCTCATCCATGACTTCGTCATATTCGAGCAGGTTTTTGCGGATGTCGAAGTTCTTTTCTTCAACGCGTTTTTGGGCACCTTCAATCCGGCGGCTGACCATGCGGCTTTCAATGGCCTCGCCCTCTTTCATGCCCAAGCGAGTGAGCACGCTTTTGACCCAATCGCCGGCGAAGATCCGCATCAAATCGTCTTCCAGCGAAAGGAAGAAGCGACTGCTGCCCGGATCACCTTGACGTCCGGAACGACCACGAAGCTGGTTATCGATGCGGCGAGCTTCATGCCGTTCCGTGCCGATGATATGCAAACCGCCGAGGCCGAGAACTTCCTGGCCTTCGACCTTCATGTTTTCGCGCGTTTCGATTTCTTCAACGAGCGAATCCCATTCCTCACGGGGAATGTCCAGCCGGCTGGAGTACTTCTCTTGAAGTTGGGCCCAGGCCATGGTTTCCGGGTTGCCGCCCAGGATGATGTCCGTACCACGACCGGCCATGTTGGTGGCGATGGTGACAGCCCCCTTGCGGCCGGCTTGTGCGACAATCTCGGCCTCGCGCTTGTGATGCTTGGCGTTGAGGACCTCATGCTTGACGCCGCGCCGATTGAGCAAATCGGAAAGCCGTTCGCTCTTCTCGATGGACACGGTTCCAACAAGAACCGGGCGTCCTTTGCGATCCATGTCCACGATTTCCGCCTTAGGAATCGTACGCGGCTTGCGCTCGCCTTGCGGGAGGAATTCGACGGCGTCTTCAGTCTCTCGTTTAACCTCGCCAAAGATCTCCGTCTTGCCGCCGTCGGTCACCACAACGTCCCACTTGTGGATCCGTTCGATCTCTTCCGCGATAGCGTTGAACTTTTCCTTCTCGGTCAGGTAGATCGTGTCTGCGTAGTTCTTCCTTTGCAAACCGCGGTTGGTTGGTATCGCGATCACATCGAGCTTGTAGATTTTGTAGAACTCGTTGGCCTCGGTCATGGCCGTTCCGGTCATGCCAGCCAGCTTGTTGTACAGCTTGAAGAAGTTCTGCAGCGTGATGGTGGCCAGCGTCTGGTTCTCTTCCTTGATCTTGACGCCTTCTTTGGCTTCCACAGCCTGATGCAACCCGTCCGACCAGTGCCGGCCCGGCATCAAACGACCAGTGAATTCATCCACGATGACGACTTCGTCACCCTGCACAACGTAACGCACATCGCGCTTGTACAAGTGGTGCGCTTTGAGCGAATTGTCAATCAAGTGCGGCCATTCCATGTTGCCGGCCGTGTAAAAGCTCTCCACGCCGGCCAGCTTTTCCGCTTCGCGCACGCCTTCATCAGTGAGGTGACAGGTGTGCTCCTTCTCTTTGATTTCGAAGTGGATGTCCTTCTTCAAACCGCGGGCGACACGATCAGCCTTTTGGTATTTGGTGATGTCATCATGCGCCGGACCGGAGATGATCAGCGGCGTTCGGGCTTCATCGATGAGGATGTTGTCGACTTCGTCAATGATGGCGAAGTTACGGCGCTGTACCTGCTGGAAACGCTTTTGGAATCGATCATCGCCCATCGCCGCGGGCTTCATGTTGTCGCGCAGGTAGTCAAAGCCGAACTCGTTGTTGGTGCCGTAGGTGATGTCACACTGATAGGCTCGCTGGCGCTCATCCGCCGGCATGTCCGCATAGATAGCTGCGACTGTCAGGCCCAAGCCCATGTAGAGCGGGCCCATCCATTCCATATCGCGGCGAGCGAGATAGTCATTCACGGTGATGACGTGAACGCCTTTCCCCTCCAGCGCGTTGAGGTACGCCGGCAACGTGGCGACGAGAGTCTTTCCTTCACCGGTCACCATTTCCGCAATAGCACCGGAGTGCAGAACCATTCCGCCAATCAGTTGCACGTCGTAGTGCCGCATGGCCAGGAGCCGTCGCCCGGCCTCGCGGACGGCAGCGAAGGCTTCGACCAACACATCATCGAGAGTCTCGCCGTGCCGCAGCCGCTCGCGAAACTTCTCCGTCAGGCCGCGCAGCTCGTCATCTGTGAGCGCCATCATCTTGGGCTCAAGCGCGCCGATGGCCTCGACCTTGGGCCGTAACTTGTTGATATATCGTTCGTTAGACGATCCGAAGATCTTCGTAATGATGCGCGAAAAGAAATTTCCAATGCCGCCAAAAATGGCGCCGAGGACATCGCCGATTCGTGAAAGAAATTCCATGATAGCCCGCCCTATTGAGCTGGTCTGAGAGCTGAGAGAGCCGCTCCACTTGAGTGGGCACAATCTGGGGCAAATTGCGCAACCTTTAGAGGCGACTCAGTTTATTGCGTTCATCAGATTGGGTCAACGTGCCCAAATGAACGCTCGCGGCCAACAAAACGCTTGTCCGCCGGATCAACGTCAGAGGAGTCCTGACGGATCAGCCGTGCTCAGCGCCCAGCCCGTAAAGAACGAGTGGATCCGCGGCGATTTGCCGCGATTGTGAGGTCAAGTCATCGCAAAAACGCGAGTTGCCCGCCACAAGGGAAGCGGCGTCAGACGCCATTGCATCCGCGAAACAGGGCGGATCCAGCGAATAGTCAGCCGCGGGGAACGTGTCCCGCAGCTGGAAAACGGCCGCTCGAAACGCTTCCAATGCGGAAGCGACCTGGCCCAACTTCGCGGAAGCGGCGGAAGTATCGGCACTCTGGCCGGCATTATCCGAGCGCTTCGGTCGATCGGACGGATGACCGCACTCGCCGTTGTGTTGTGTGGAAGTTCGAGCCCGCTGGTGCGATGCTTGCACGTGCCATTGCGCGCACGCCATCATCTCCGCCGAGAACAATCCTGTTCCCAGCAGGCCGATTAACGCAGCGGCGCCTAATGGTTGTCGAATGATTAGCAGCACGGTTGGACAATCAACGTGAAGTCAGTACTGGGCGAGGAGCCAGAATCTCAGAGTTAATTATAGCAAGCGAGGATTTGCGGCAACCGCAACAGGATCCGATTGAAACGGCCCGATTTCCGGTTTGCCCCTATTCCTCTTCGCCATGTTCGTGAGAGGATTTGTGCCAAAGTCTGGAATTTTTGAGAATGCTCGCAACGCCTGCGCGATTTCGGTACTCCCATGCCGCTTGCTGACTACGATTTTGAACTCCCGGCAGAACTCATCGCCCAGCAGCCGCTCCCGCATCGCGCGGACTCGCGCATGTTGGTGGTTAAGCGCGATAGCGGGACTTGGGAGCACGCTCACTCGCGAGACTTGCCGCTGTGGCTGAAAGCGGCGGATTGCCTGGTCCTCAATGACAGCCGGGTTGTGCCGGCTCGGCTGGTGGGCAAGCGCGAAAAGACCGACGGCGGCTGGGAAGGGCTCTTCCTGCGAACGCGACCCGATGGCGATTGGGTGCTGTTGTGCAAGACGCGGGGACGGTTGGCGTTGGGAGAGTTCATCCGTGTGGCAGGACCGCGCGGCGGCCACCTGCGGTTGGCCTTGGTTTCTCGCGAAGGTGCAGGCGAGTGGGTTGCCCGTCCCGAAAAGCCAGATGATGCACATACGCTGCTTGAGGAGTTTGGCCGCGTTCCGCTACCACCGTATATCCGCAAGGGAGAGATGACACCGGAGGACGTAGATCGCTATCAAACGGTCTATGCCGCCACGCCGGGTTCGGTCGCCGCCCCGACAGCCGGCTTACATCTGACCGATCAGTTGTTGCAGAGAATCACCGGCCGCGGCGTGAACATCGCGCGAGTCACGCTGCATGTCGGGCTGGGCACTTTCCGTCCGATGCAGAAAGAAGATCTTGGCGACCATGTCATGCATAGCGAGGAGTACTCGCTGAGTGCGGACAACGCCGATGCAATCAACACGGCCCAAGCAGGCTCCGGGCGAGTCATTGCTGTTGGTACGACGACAATGCGTGTGCTTGAGACGGTTGCGGGGCAATCCGCTACCGGCAAGCTTGCGGCCAGCAGCGGCCAGACTGATTTGTTCATCAAGCCGGGATTTGAGTTTCGCACAGTTGACGGACTGCTGACGAACTTCCATTTGCCGCGCTCAACGCTGCTCGTCCTGGTCAGGACATTCGGCGGAGACGAACTGATCCGCGCGGCCTACGAAGAAGCTATCCGCGAGCGGTACCGCTTCTTCAGCTATGGGGACGCGATGCTCATCGTCTAGGCGAACGCGATTCGAGCAGGGTGACCATGAGTACGTTTGGTCTTTGCCAATAGATGACCGGCACGCGAAGCCCGCCAAAAAAAGGCGGGCATTTTTTATTTTGCGTGCAAATTCCGTCCGCGAGATCCCTTATTAGTTTAGTGAGGGCAATTCTTTGATCTCGCTCACGGAACATTGCCACCGGTGAAGCGCGAGGGCCATCGTTATTGGCGCTCGTAGCACTCGCTAATGTACGCGCAGGCCAGGCAATGACTCAACTGCGATAACTCAAAGAACCAACGATGAACGAAAGGGGCAACTCATGTTCAATCGCAAACCCGTTGAGCGCCACAAGCTCGCAGAATACCAATGGTCTTCGGTCAGAACCATTTCCGACGCGCCGGAAAACGTTTCAAACGCGTGCGGAAAGGTTTCGGCCGCGCAAGAAAAGGTTCCGGACGCGAGAGAAAACGTTTCAAACGCGCAGGAAAAGATTTCATGCGTGCCGGAATACGTTTCCAACGACAAGCAGTCGCTAGAAATGACCGCAAATAGCTTGCGTGCGTGGCGTTTGCGGGGAAGCGCGCATAGCGGCGTTGCAATTCTGCTAAGGCCCCAACGATCGTTGCACAAATACGGTCCGCACGTTCGAATCGTTGAGCACAATCAGCGACCAGATGCCGAATGGGAGCCCCAGACAACACGCGGTTGTGGTGCAAGGGAGAATCGCCATCCATGCGCCGGTGCGGCAGCCGGTGTAGTTCTCAAGCCGCAACATGTTGACGCCCGCCATGATGATGAAGCCCTGGGCGAGAAACCTGATGATGACGTCAACGGTTGCCAACCCCAATTGAGTTTGAGCCGAGACCCCTCGGCGCTCAAAGAAGACATCGTCCGCATCGCCAGCCGCAACCATGCCGATATAGGCGAGCATCAGGCCACCGTAGGTAAGCAGTCCCAGCCCTCCAATAACAATCATCGCGATGCCCGGAGCGGCCGTCTTGGAGCGTACTTCCTTCTCCAACTCGCGCGGATTCTTGGCCGACCCGCCTTCAACGTTCGGGTTTCTCGTATATTCAAAGGCGTCGTCAGTGCTCATCGTTGGTTTAACAGCGCGGACCGCAGAGGCAGAATGGATCAATACTCATTTGTAAATAGCGAGTTCGGCGAACGCCAGAGAATACCTGAAAAACCCCCTCGTTGGGAATCCACCACGCACTCCAGGGGGGATTCCGGCGAAAGCATGAAAATCGTTATGTGAGGATTTAGCGGCAAGAGGAGGCTCACGAAAACGCATCGGCCACATCCGGACCGCTAAGCGCCACCAACGCCCAAATACCAAACGGAATGCCAACGATACAACAAAGACTTAAGCAGGGAATGACGGCAAAGATGGCTCCCGTTCGACAGAGTCCCAGGTTGGTCAGCCGCCGCATATTGATTCCGGCCATCAGGGTTACGATGTTCGCTCCCAACATCACAATGCCCCAGAAAGCACGGAAGAGGATTTGTGATTCCGCGCTCATTTCCAAGCCATCATCCTGCAACACGTCCGCAGCACCGGTCACCAGGAAGAGGATATTGGCAATCAGGCTAAGCGAATACAAGGAGACGCCGATGATCCCAATCACAAGCAATCCCATTCCCGCTGGGCCGACGCGCGCCAGGACCGCTTCCCGATTGGACTGGTTATGCCCACCATAGGGTGTGCTGTAGTGCATCGGGCTGCGGTAAGGATCGTAGCTCATGACGGATCAACCCCTGAGGATATTGGGCGGCAAGCAAAGTCAGGAAACAGCCATTCAAGTTCACTATTCAAGTTGTTGGTTGTCGCAGTTGCAAGTCAGGCAAGCAATTTCGGCGCGATATTCGCCCGTTTGTCGCGATGCCAACTGTGCCGTATCATGCGTCAACTTGCTTGGACTCAATTGCGGCAAATAGAAAGAACATTGATTCAGACGGAGAATGCAACATGTCCATGGACGAACGTGTGATGGTTGTCCCGACCAGCCTCTTTCGCGAACTTGGCTACTTCCAAGGCTTTTGCCCCGACGTTGAACCATACTTTGAGCAACTCACCAGCCCGGCCAACACCAGTTATCGGCTACGGCGCGAAGTGGAAGAAGACCCCAGCTTCAAGCAATTGATTCCCTACGTGATCTTTCAGCACCATCAGGATGAACAAACCACGCTCTTTCAATACACACGCGGAAAGGGGCAAGGCGAAGGACGCCTGCACAGTAAACGAAGCGTAGGAATTGGAGGGCATATCTCCGCGGAGGACGCTGATGGCGACGGGGCGCCCTATCAAGTTGGCCTGCAGAGAGAGTTGGACGAGGAAGTGATCATTGAGACGCCTTTCACTTTTCAATGTGTGGGCCTGATCAATGATGATGAAACGCCGGTGGGTCAGGTTCACCTGGGCGTGGTCTATCTTTACACGTGTGAACGGCCGGACATCAAGCCGCGTGAAGCGGACATTATCGAAACGGGGTTCCGGCCGGTTGCGGAACTTCTTGGTGACTTGGAAGGCTTCGAGTCCTGGTCGCAGATTTGTCTGGACTCATTGTTTGGGCAGCACGCGGCAAAAAATGCGGCAAGAACTGTGGCAGGGAATGCCGAGAAAGCCCACACCGGTTGAAATCCTCCAGCGGCATTTACGGGGCAGTGATCTACCATGACGCAACGTCCAATCTACATGGACGGGCATGCCACAACGCCGGTTGATCCGCGCGTCGCCGAGGTTGTCCTGCGAATGATGACCGAGGAATTCGGCAATGCCGCGAGCGAGCAGCACGCTTATGGCAACGCGGCAAAGGAAGTTGTCGAGTCTTCGCGCGCGACTGTGGCCGATGCGCTCAACGTCAGCCCGCGCGAAATTGTGTTCACCAGCGGAGCGACGGAAAGCAACAACCTGGCCATCCGAGGGTTGCTGGAACGAGACCAATCATCGCGACGCCAAATTGTGGCGCTGACCACCGAACACAAGGCTGTCCTGGATCCACTTTCGAGGGCAGCCAGACAAGGCTTCGACGTCAAGTATGTTGGCGTGCGGCAAGCAGACGAGCAGTTCGCCGGGCTTGTTGATCTCAACGAACTGGAAGCCGCCGTCTGCGACGAGACATTGCTTGTTTGCGTGATGTTGGCTAACAACGAGATTGGTGCGATTCAACAACTCACAGAAGTCGCGGAACTTTGTCATCGCCATGGCGCGCTCTTGTTTTGTGACGCAGTCCAGGCTCTCGGGAAGATCCCTGTCGACCTGGGCAAGCTGGGTGTTGATCTAGCGAGTTTCTCCGCTCACAAGATGTACGGTCCCAAAGGAGCGGGCGCACTTTACATTCGTCGCAGCGTCCAGCTTGCCGCGCAGATTGATGGTGGCGGGCACGAGCGCGGGCTCCGCAGCGGCACATTGAATGTTCCGGGCATCGCCGGGTTTGCCGAAGCGGTCAAGATTTGCCAGGAGGAAATGCCGGACGAAGCGAACGGTCTGCAAGTGTTGCGCGATCAACTCTATGAGAAGATCCGCGGACAATTGGATGGCGTGTTCCTGAATGGTCCGTCGCTTGATGCGCGCTCTGCCGACCAATCACTTGCCCGCTTGCCGCACAATCTCAATTGTTCATTCGCGGGAGTTGACGGAGACGCATTGATGGCGGCCATCCAGCCGTTGGCAGTCAGTTCCGGAAGCGCCTGTACGACCAGCGATCCACGACCGAGCCACGTTGTTTCGGCCTTGGGGCGAAATGAGCAACTCACCCGCGCCAGCTTGCGATTTGGCTTAGGGCGATTCAATACCTCAGAGGAGGTTGAGCAGGCAGCCGAGTTGGTCACCAGCGCAGTGAAACGGTTGCGCAAATTGACAACGAAGTGATGCCGCTCAAGCATTCAGATCGCATGACTCTGCAGGATCTGCCGTTAGCGTTACTCCGCCGCAGGTTTCTCGGCCGGTGGCAGCGGAACACGATCACCCAACAACGCCATCACGGAGAACGCTGTGCCGAAAGCGCGCGAGCGATCGAAGACGCGATCATTCCAAGTGTCGTCGTCTTCTTTCGTTTTCAGCAGAGTCTGAGCCAGGCGGGCATACGCGGTTTCGCGATCCTTTTCCGGCAGGAGTGCAATCGCCTGTCCTGCGTAGCGATGTCCGTAGTAGAAGTAATAAGGCGCGATCTGGTAGGGCCCTTCGTGAGTTCCCGTTTTTTGTCGCCGCTTTTCCAACTCATCCCAATGCGTATGAAATGCACTGATCGCCGCATTGATGAGTTCGTTGCGCTGCGTATCGCCCAAGAGCGCCAGCGTAGTTTCGCAGGCTGCGCTTCGCGCGACGGAACCGGGAAGCTCTGTGGGACGGCGTTCGCGTTCTTCCCCGCTATAACGGAAGGCTCCCTCTTCGTTCCGGCTGGCAAGCATGGCTTCGCGACCGCGCTGAAAGACTTCTTCGGGAACGCTGCGCCCGGTGGACTTCGCCCACAGCAAAGCTTGCAAGGCGGGAGCGCTCACAAAGCCGGCATGCGCGCGACGGTTGGCGTAATTCCAACCTCCTTCGGAAAGTTCCTCCTCAAGCAACGCGGCCAGCAGCCAATCGATCTTTTCTTCCAGTTGTTCCGTTTGGTCAGGCAGCCGATCCGCGGTCTTCAGCCGACAGAAGAAATCGAGAGCGTAGATGTGCCCCCAAACGCGAACGTCGTACGCATCCTCCGTACTGGGCTCCATCAGCGGATGCTCCATGTCCTTGAGGATAATCTCGATGCCGCGGCGAATTGCCGCATTCGCGGACTCGTGATCGGCCGGCGTAGCATACAGGAGCGCTGTGCAGACAATTGCCGTTCAGCCAATGCGA